>CAMNDE010000032.1:0-36835 GCA_946534895.1 uncultured Clostridia bacterium | reverse complement strand
CAGATCCTCTTCGCCGCCGGTGCCGGAACTGGTGCAGACGTATCCCATCTCTTCAAGCTCTCCGAATGTCTTTCCCACCAGGGCATCCAGTGTTTCCTGACTTTTGGGCTCTGCGGTAAAGACTTCAATGGAGGTTACCGGCAGTGTCCAGACATAATCGTAGAAAGCATCAAAGGCGGCGTCTATGTCCTCGGCTGCGGAGATGGCTTCATCCAGCTCTTTTGCCTTTTCATCCAGCATGGCGACCACACGGTAATAATGCCCGTCTTTTTCCAGAATCACGGCCATATGCTCGCTGGTTCCGCCCAGGATGGGGTCTTCTCCGGCAGCATCCACGGCTTCACGGAATACGGTAAATTCCGGCATCTGGACTGTTTCAGACGCCATGACGCTGCTGACGGAAAACAGCATGGTGAGGGCCAGGAAAAGGGAAAGCCATTTTTTCATAATGAAACCTCCACAATGTTTTATGGTATTTCAGGAAGCGGCATATGCCGGGATCTGAACCTGTCACAGAAAATGCCGGCAGAGCATTTACAGACTGCGGACCAGACGGATGTAGAACTGAATGCAGGTGATGAGCGTGTCCACCGGGATCCGCTCGTTTTTTCCATGGATCATGGCGCGCTCTTCCCGGCTCAGCTTCATGGGACAGAAACGGTACACATGATCGCACAGCGCATCATAGAAGTAGGAATCGGAGCCGGCCAACATGAGATAGGGGGAAAGGAATGCATCCGGCCAGGTGCCGGCAATGGCATTTTTGAGCTTTTCCCAGCCTTCGCCGTCCGTGCGGCTTTCCTTGGATGGATTGCGGCCGTAGGTGGCCTCCACCTGAACCCGGTCATCATGAACGACCTTCTTCACATAGTCGATCACGGTTTCCATGGTTTCTCCCGTGTTGACGCGGATGTTGGCGCTGATCCAGGGCGCATCGGGCATGACATTGGAGGCATCACTGCCCTGCATCTGCGTAAAGGCGACCGTGGTGCGTCCAAGGGCATTGAGCTCGCCGCCCATTTTTGCGGAAACCTTGCTGACGAGCGGCCTGAAGAGCCAGAGGTTGGCAAAGACGATCCGAAGCGGAAGCGAAGAGTGACCGGACAGAGCCTGAAAGGTCTGATTCGCTGCGGTGGAAAGCCTGTAGGGGAAAGGATGGGATTCCACCCGAAGGAGCGCTTTGGCCAGGACGCCCATGGCGGACTCGGCGGGCGGCGTGGAAGCGTGACCGGAATGGTGCTGTACCGTCATGCGGACGATCATGGAACCTTTCTCGGCGGTTCCGACCACGGCGCAGGGCCTGGTCAGTCCAGGGAACACTTTTTCCACAACGGCGCCGCCCTCATCAAGCACGATAGCGGGATGAACGCCCCGGGACTGAAGGAATTCCACGTTCGCAGGGGCACCGTATCCACCGGTTTCCTCGGTTCCGCTGTAGCAGAGCCAGATGTCCTGCTGCGGGACAAAGCCCTCGGCCATGAGCTGTTCGCAGGCCTGCATGCTGCTGAACAGGGTGGATTTTGTGTCCAGCGTGCCGCGGCCCCAGATGGCGCCGTCGGCAAGGTCGCCGGAGAACGGCGGATGCATCCAGCCTTCATCCGGAGCGGGCACCACATCGAAGTGCGCCATGAGAACGGCCGGGGAATCGCTCTTTTTCCCTTTCCAGTGATAGATCAGGCTCCGGTCAGACGGCGTGTACAGACTGCAGGTGCGGTAAATGTTGGGAAAGAGTTCAGCCAGGGCGGCTTTCAGCCCGTTGAACGCTTCTTCCTGCTCGGGTCCGGTGACCGTCGGGAAGCGGATCAGGGTCTGCATGCCGGCGATCGCCTTTTCCCGGTCAACCTTTTCCGGAATCACGGCAGCCGGGGCGGGGTCCTGAATCCCCGCCAGCATGCCGCGGTACACAAGCACGGCCAGAAGCAGAAGGACGAGCGCGAGAATCAGCCATAAAACCATTTGCGTTTCCTCACTTTCGTTTCCTGTCAGAGAAGATTCTTTTTCTGAAGGATTTTTCCTGCCCCGATGGCGATCAGGGCGCCTACCGGCACCAGAATGCCGACGGAAGAGGCGAGGGAAGGCACCAGCAGAAACAGAACAATCATAAAGGTGAGCGGTGCAATGGCCAGTTTCCAGTTCTTGGAAATGTACACAAGTCCCAGGGCCCCCATGAGTGCGGCCATGATATTGTCAAAGGCGGGCTTGAGCACGGGACTTTCCAGCAGCGGCCGGAAGAATCCGATGAAAGCCACGCCCAGGGCAATGACCAGCGTGGTGACCAGGGAAGAGGTGGCGACAGCGATGGTGGACAGGGCTTCCGCTTCCTCTGTGCCGGCTTTGACGTCCGCAGCGTCCAGAGCGTTAAGCACGCAGGGCACCTTGATGGCCGCCAGATTGCCGGTCACAAAGCCGAGATACGTTCCACCGGTGCCCAGCATGGGACCATAGGTGAACACTTCAATGATGCCCACTGTCCAGAAAACCGGTGCCACGCCCAGAAGTCCCTTCAGCACGCTGCCAAAGGCCGGGAAAGCCTGATAGCGCAGAGAGATGGCAATGGGCACCATCAGAAACATGCAGACCGCCAGGGCGGTGGAAATGCGGCCGTAGAAATGCGTCTTCTCCTCATAGGGTGAAAGAAGCGCCTGAGAATGATTCTGTTTCATACTCCATCAGCCTCCCATCCATGAAGTCAGGGGAATGGCGGCAGCCATTCCGCCCAGCATGCACAGCGGAAGCGCATACTGCTCGAGCCATGCGATGCGGCATTTGCGGATCAGGATTCCGCACACGGCCATGAGCAGCATGGACACCAGGGCGACAGCCAGCGGGACAAATCCCGGAAGCCCCTGACGGATATCCGCAAAAAGCAGGCCGGTGAAGGCGGAGATCATGCCGAGGAACAGGCAGTCCGTAATGAAGGTGGACTTTCCACTGCTGCGTTCCTGAATGTTTCTGAGCCCGCGCTGGATCCGCTTCAGCCCGAAGAGGACCACAAGGATGCCGGAAAGAATGCCCAGGGTCATGACCCAGGCGATGGCGCTGAAGGTGGTGGGATCCGTCACCAGCTCAGAGGTGGAAGCAACGCCCACGGCGCGGGCGGCGGACTCGGCAGCCGGGAGTTCGTAGGTCAGTGCACCGAGCACGCTCAGGCGCAGCCAGGGCAGCGGAAGCCCGAGAAACTGACTCAGGGAGATGACGCCGATGAGCACGGCAAGGGCAGGTGCGATGGTGAACAGGGCACTGGATGTGATGGTCCGGCGCACCTTGCTGCCCTCAATGCCGAGACTGCGCGCCTGGCGCACGGCCCGGACCAGAAAGAACAGGGACTGCAGGATGACGAAGACGATGACAATGCCCGCAATCCAGTACATGAAGGTTGAATTCGGGGAAAAATCCATGAAGGTTGTCCTCCTTTCCGAGGTATGCCGTATTGTACACCCGATCACGCGGGAAAACCAATAGGAAATCTGAATTCTTGCAGGGAAATGGAAGGACAGGTCGAAATAAATAAAGAAGCAGGACGGAAAGGGGCTGATGGCGTGAGCGAAACGGCAAGACACCGTATACGGGCCTGCCTGTGGATCCTGACCATTCTGACCTGCGTGATGATCTTTGCGTTTTCTTCCCAGGACGGCGATACGTCCATGGAGACCAGCGGACTGCTTGCCGAGCCCATCGCCCGGGCAATTGCACGGCTACGCCCGGACATGACCCAGAACGAGTATCAGGTGCTTCTGGATGGTGTCCAGGCAGTGGTCCGCAAGACAGCGCATTTTTCGGAGTATGCCCTGCTGGGCAGTCTGATCTGTCTGCTTCTCGTATCCTATTACCGTCCGCATCCGGTGCCGGGCGGCTGTCTGCTTGGCGGGCTGTATGCCTGCACGGATGAGCTGCACCAGTATCTGTCCGGAAGCAGGACAGGAATGGCGCTGGACGTGCTTCTGGATACCTGCGGAGCACTGGCCGGTGCTGCACTGGCTTTTTTTGTGGGCCTGAAGCTGTACCGGAAGTGGCGTCTGCGGCGCCCGGCCTGAGTATTTCTTAAGAATATGCCAAATCTGTGGACCCCGGAAGAGCGGGGCGGAGGAATAAAATGACGGCACTGATTCTCAATTCGGGAACCGGATCAAGGATGGGTGACCTTACCAGAACCCATCCCAAGTGCATGACGGAGCTGGAAAACGGGGAAACCATTCTGGAAAGACAGCTCCGGCTGCTGTGGGAAAACGGGGTGGAGGATATTGTGATCACCACCGGCGGATTTGACGAGGCTATCCGCCGGCACGTGGAGGACATGCATCTTCCGCTGCATGTGCGCTATGTGAACAACCCGCGCTATGATTCCACCAATTATATCTATTCGATGAACCTGGCAGGGGATGCGGTGGAAGGAGATATGCTCCTGATGCACGGGGATCTCGTGTTTGAGTCCCGGGTGCTTGAACAGGTGCTGCATGCGCCTGAAAGCTGCATGGTGGTGTCCTCGACCCAGCCGCTGCCGGAAAAGGATTTCAAGGCCCGGATCGAGGACGGGTGGATCCGGGGCGTGGGCATCCATCTGTTTGAGGACAGCCTGGCTGCCCAGCCGCTGTATCATCTGACAGGAGAGGACTGGAGCACGTGGCGCAGGGCAATCCGTGCCTTCTGTGAGAAAGGCGAAACCGGGTGCTACGCGGAGAACGCCATGAATGAGGTCTCCTCCGAAATGCATATCCGTCCGCTGGACGTGAAGGACTGGCTGTGCTGCGAGGTGGACACGCCGGAGGACCTGGAAAAGGTGAAAGCAGAGCTGAGGAAGCAGAGCCGGCGTGTGGTCTATATGTGCTTTGCCACTGACATGCTGCATTTCGCGCACCTGAACCTGATCCGGAAAGCCGCCGGGCTCGGGCGCGTGGTGATCGGGGTGCTCAGTGATGAGGCCGTGGCCAGCTACAAGCGCTTTCCGCTGCTGTCATGCAGGGAGCGCATGGACCTGTTCCGGAATATCCAGGGCGTATGGCAGGTCATGGAGCAGAAAACCCTTAGCTACCGCGAGAATCTTCTGGCGCTGAAGCCGGACTTTGTGGTGCATGGCGATGACTGGATTCTGGGCGTACAGCGCCCGGTACGTGATGAGGTCATTTCGCTTCTGTCCACCTGGGGCGGGGAGCTGGTGGAGTATCCGTATACGCGGGACAGCCGGATCCGGGCCCTGGAAGGACGCGCGCGCTCGGAACTGGCACTGCCGGACCGACGGCGCGGACGGCTGCGCAAGGCCATGGCCATGAAGGGTCTGGTGACCGCCATGGAAGCGCACAGCGGCATTACCGGCCTGATCGTGGAAAATACGGTGGTGCATGAGCCGGAGGGCGGGACACATCAGTTTGACGCCATGTGGGTGTCCTCCCTGTGCGATTCCACGGCAAAGGGCAAGCCGGACATTGAACTGGTGGACATGTCCAGCCGGTTCCGGACCATTGATGATATTCTGGAAGTGACCACCAAGCCCGTGATCTTTGACGGGGATACCGGCGGGCTGATCGAGCACTTTGTCTACACGGTGCGCACGCTAGAACGCATGGGCGTGAGCATGGTGATCATTGAGGACAAGACCGGCCTGAAGAAGAACTCGCTCTTCGGGACGGACGTGCCCCAGGTGCAGGACAGCATTGAGAACTTTGCTCGGAAGATCCGGGCGGGCAAGAAGGCGCAGAAGACGGAAGACTTCATGATCTGCGCCCGGATTGAGAGCCTGATCCTGGAAAAAGGGCAGGAGGATGCGCTGGCCCGGGCCCGGGCGTTCCGGGATGCCGGGGCGGATGCCATCATGATTCATTCCAGACGCAGTGAACCGGACGAAATCATAGAGTTTGTGGAGCGTTTCCGCAGAGAGGATGCCGTGACCCCGATTGTGGTGGTTCCGACCAGTTTCCATCAGGTGACGGAAGATGAATGGAAGAAGCTGGGGGTCAATGTGGTGATCTATGCCAATCAGCTGACGCGTTCCGGATTTCCGGCCATGGTCAAGGCGGCGGAAAGCATTCTTGAGCATCACAGAGCGATGGAATGCGCACCCATGCTGATGCCGATCAAGGAAATTCTGACACTGATTCCTGAAGAAGTCTGACCAACACATAAAGGAGATCTGTATGCTGACCATTCTCATTGAACTCGCCGGCGGACTTGGACTGTTTATTTCCGGCATGCACATGATGAGCCGGGGTATTGAAAAAGTAGCCGGCGACCGGCTGCGCAGCATTCTGGAAGCTTTTACGCGGAACCGGATCATGGGCCTGCTGGTAGGCCTGTTCTTCACCGCAGTGATCCAGTCTTCCAGTGCGGCCACGTCCATGGTGGTAACCTTTGTGAACTCGGGTCTCATGAATCTGGTTCAGGCATCCGGCATTATCCTGGGCGCCAATATCGGTACCACGGTCACGGCCCTTCTGGTTGCGTTCCGGCTCAGCGCGGTGGCCCCGCTGTTTGTGCTGGGCGGCGCGGTGATGACCAATTATGTACCCAATACCTTCCTGCGCAAGATGGGTGAAGTGCTTCTGGGCTTCGGTATCCTGTTCCTGGGCATTTCCGCCATGTCGGAAGCCATGACGGGACTGCGGGACATGCCGGTGGTGCAGCAGGCGCTTCTGAGTTTCCAGAATCCTGTCCTCGGCATTCTCATGGGGCTTGTGATCACGGCTGTGGTTCAGTCCTCCTCGGTGACCGTTTCCATTCTGGTGGTGATGGGCGCCCAGGGCCTGGTGGACCTGAGAATCTGTATGTACGTGATCCTGGGCTGCAATATCGGCGCCTGTGCCTCGGCCATGCTGGCCAGCGTGGGCACCAAGCCGGATGCACGCCGGGCGGCCCTGATTCATCTGCTGTTCAATGTGTTTGGCACGATCTTCATGTTCCTGGTGCTGACCTTCTTTTCCGCCCAGGTGGAGCAGGTGATCCGCTTCCTGTCCGGTACCGGATCGGATGCGGGCACGCTGGGACGCAATATCGCCATGGCGCATCTGCTCTTCAAGGTGGTGCAGGTCATTGTGTTCTATCCCTTCATGGACGGGATCATCGCGCTGACGCGCCTGCTGGTCCGGGACGGGGCAGAGCCGGAGGCCGAGCAGGGATACCATGTGCGCTTTATCAATGATGCGCATCCGAACCCTGCCGTGGCCGTCTACCTTGTCAAGCAGGAAATGGCGCGCATGGCGCACATGGCCTTTGAAAACCTGAACGCTGCCATGGACTGCTTCCTGAACAACCGTCAGGAACTGCTGGATAAGGTGCATGAACAGGAGCTCTACATCGATTATCTGGACGAGCGCATCACCAGCTATCTGGTGGCCATCAACCAGCACACCCTGCCTCTGAAGGATCAGGCTGTGATTTCCGCGTACTTCCAGGTGATTTCCGATATCGAGCGCATCGGTGACCATGCGGAAACCATTGTGGACAACGCACCGCGTCTGTACAAGAACGGTGTCAAGCTGTCGAAGAAGAGCATGGATGAGCTGAGCGAGATGATGCAGGTGGTCAACCGGATGCTCGAGCAGTCCCTGGATATGTTTGTCACCGGAAACATGACCAATATGCAGTCTGTGGCGGAAATGGAAAACCGCGTGGACGCCATGGAAATGGAACTGACCAAGCGGCATATCCGCCGGCTCAAGGAAGGCAAGTGCACGGCACAGGCCGGTATCTATTTTTCGGACACGGTGTCCGGACTGGAACGCGTGGCGGATCATGCCACCAATATTGCCTTCTCCATCCTTGAGGCGCGCAACGGCCGCCACAGCATGAGCAGCACCATCTCCCAGGACGCGGAATCAGCGGACAGCGACAATTCTGCGAGAATGCGGCATGCGATGATTGGCGAGAAAACCGGAGCAGCCGTAACGATTCCCGACGATGAGATCGATGTTCCCGTGCTGGAAGCCGGACTGGCTGAGCTGCACGAGCGGAAGAAGACTGAGGATAAGGAAAAGACCAAGAAGAAGAAAGGCTGAGCAGAAGATGGGCAGAATACATGTGACGCCCTGTCCGATTGACGGGCTGTATGTGATTGAACCGGAAGTGTACGGAGACAAGCGCGGATATTTTACCGAGACCTATAACCAGCGGGATATGGCCGCGGAGGGCCTGGACATGGTGTTTGTGCAGGACAACCAGTCCAGTTCCTCAAAGGGCGTGCTGCGGGGACTGCATTATCAGAAGGAATTCCCCCAGGGCAAGCTGGTCCGGGTGATCCGGGGCACCGTCTTTGATGTGGCGGTGGACCTGAGAAAGGACAGCCGGACCTTTGGCAAGTGGTACGGCGTGGAACTGTCGGAGGAGAATCATCGCCAGTTCTATATCGCGCCGGGCTTTGCCCATGGTTTTCTGGTGCTCTCCGAGGGTGCGGAATTCTGCTACAAGGTGACGGATTTCTGGCATCCCGGCGACGAGGCCGGTGTGGCATGGAACGATCCTGAGATCGGGATTGAATGGCCGCAGGTGGCCGTGGAAAACGGACAGGCGGTTCCGCGGATGCTGGACGGCACGCCGCTGAACCTGTCCGATAAGGATACGAAGTGGCCTCCGCTGCGTGAAGCGTTTACCTTCTGAAAAGAGAAACCGGATCATGAACTGTCGGGTGCTGCTGTGTCCGGCAGTTTTTTCATGCACGCACAGTCCGGCATGCAGGCGGGAAAAGGACTGTGAGGAAGGGCAAAAACGCAGTATACTGAAGACGTGATGACAGGAACAGATAGATTCAGCGCCGGATTGTGCCGGAAGCGGGACGGTCCGGCCAGTGAACAGGAGGGAAGACATACATGAAAAGACGGCTGTTTTTCCTGATGAATGCCCTTTTGACGGGCTGCTGCGCATCCGCTGAGGGCGTGCCGGAAACTGCCGGGGAGCGGGAAATCCCGGTGACTAGTTTTCCGGGCATCCGCATCGGACAGACGGAGAATGCTGAGGCGGGCACGGGTGTGACGGTGCTTCTGTGCGAGCATGGAATGCGGGCCGGGCTCGACGTGCGCGGAGGCGGGCCGGCAGCCAGGGAAAGCCAGCTGCTGAACCCCCTGATGGCGGCCCAGGAGATTCATGCCATTGTGCTTGGCGGCGGCAGCGCTTTTGGGCTCGGAGCCGCGGGCGGTGTCATGCAGTGCCTGGAGGAACGCGGTTTCGGGTATGATGTGGGCATCACAAAAGTGCCGCTTGTGGCGCAGTCGGATATCTTTGATCTCACAGTCGGGGACGCGCATGTACGCCCGGATGCGGCCATGGGCTATGAAGCGGCCCGGCTTGCCCTGGATGCGCCGAATTACCGTGACGGGAATTACGGCGTGGGCTGCGGTGCCACAGTGGGCAAGGCGGCGGGCATGGAGCGGTGCATGAAAACCGGCATCGGCAGCTATGCCGTCCAGCTGGGTCAGCTGCAGGTGGGCGCCGTTGTGGTCGTTAATGCGCTGGGCGATGTGTATGACTGGAAAACCGGCCGGCAGGTGGCCGGACTCCTCAGTGAGGACAGACAGTCCCTGCGGAGTACATCCGATTATATGAAGGGCAGCATTCAGGCGGTGGACAACAGGTTCACCGGGAATACCACCCTTGCCGTGGTCATGACCAACGCATGCTTTGACAAGACAAGGCTGTGCAAGATTGCGGGCATGGCTCACGACGGGTACGCGCGCTCCATCTGGCCTGTGCATACGTCCGCGGACGGGGACAGCATTTATGCGGTTTCCCTGGGCCAGGTGCACGCAGACCAGGACCTGGTGGGCACGATGGCTGCGGAAGTGGTGAGCGAGGCCATACTCCGGGCGGTCGGGAATGCGGAAGGCGCTTACGGTTATCCGGCAGCACGGGATCTGAAAAAGTGCAGATAACCGGCAGGGAATCCGGAAATGTGAGAGGGGATGCGCGATGAAAATTCTGAATTTTGGTTCGCTGAACATGGACTATGTGTATCAGGTCCCGCACTTCGTGCAGCCCGGGGAAACACTGGCGGCCGGCGGCCGCAGCATCAAGCTGGGCGGCAAGGGCCTGAACCAGTCCATTGCGCTTGCCAGGGCCGGAGCACGTGTGTGTCATGCGGGCTGTATCGGACAGGGCGGTGAGGAGCTCAAGCGTTTTCTCGAAGAAAACGGGGTGGACACGGAGGGTCTGATGCAGGTCCCGGACATGCAGGGGCATACCGTGATCCAGGTCAATCCGCAGGGGGAAAACTGCATTCTGCTCTACGGGGGCTCAAACCTGTGCCAGAGCAGGGAACATATTGCGCGGACCATGGAACGGTTTGCGCCGGGGGACTGGGTGCTTCTGCAGAACGAAATCAGTCTGCTGCCGGAAGTGGTGGAGGAAGCCAGCCGCGCAGGACTCAGGATTGTGCTGAACCCGTCTCCCTGCAATGAACGTCTGCAGGACGTGGATTTCGGATGCCTGAGCTGGCTTGTGGTCAATGAAGTGGAGGCGGAGCAGATTACAGGGGAGCAGGAGCCGGAGAAGGTTTTTGCGGCACTGCATGCGCGCTGGCCGGAGCTGTCCCTGCTCATGACCCTGGGCAGCCGTGGAAGCCAGGCGTTCCGCGTTTCCGGCGGGGAAACGGAGAAGGCGCAGGCCGCGGCCCTGCGTGTACAGGCCGTGGATACCACGGGAGCAGGGGATACCTATACGGGATTTTTTGTGGCGGGCCTGATGGAAGACATGCTGCTGAAAGCCTGCATGGAGCGGGCGAGCCGGGCGGCGGCCATCTCCGTGACGCGTCCTGGAGCTGCAGAATCTGTTCCCTGGAGGAAGGAATTGGAGGGCGAAGGTTTAATACTATAAGATTGGTGAGTTATTCAATCGGGTAAGCCGGGTTAACGATACGAATGAAAAAGAGGAAGGAGACTGCCTATGAGTGATCCCATTATCAACAGCTGTCCGGAGAAAGGACCGATTACGGAGGAACTGCTGACTCGCATGAACCAGTGGTTCCGCGCGGCCAACTATCTGTCTGCCGGACAGCTGTATCTTCTGGAAAATCCCCTGCTGAAAAAACCGCTGACCCGTGAGATGGTCAAGAAAAAGATTGTCGGTCACTGGGGAACCGTTCCTGGACAGAACTTTGTATTCGTGCACATGAACCGTGCCATCAAGCGCTATGACCTGGACCTGATCCTGCTTTCCGGCCCCGGTCACGGCGGAAACTTCTATATCGCCAACGATTACCTGGACGGAACCTATTCGGAGGTCTATCCGAATATCTCCGAGGATGAAGCCGGCATGGCAAAACTGTTCAAGCAGTTTTCGTTCCCGGGCGGCGTGCCTTCCCACTGCGCACCGGAGACTCCCGGTTCCATCAATGAAGGCGGCGAGCTGGGCTACGGCATTGCCCATGCCTTCGGCGCCGTGTTTGACAATCCCGGTCTGATCGCGGCGGTCACCGTGGGTGACGGCGAAGCTGAGACGGGACCGCTTGCCACATCCTGGCAGAGCAACAAGTTCCTGAATCCCATCACGGACGGCGCCGTGCTTCCGATTCTTCATCTCAATGGCTACAAGATCGCCAATCCCACCGTGTTTGCGCGCATGAGCCATCAGGAAGTGGTGGACTTCTTCCATGGCTGCGGATGGGAGCCCTACTTTGTGGAAGGCGACGATCCCATGACCATGCACCGCAAGATGGCGGAGACGGTGGACTGCGTCATTGAGCGGATCCTGGAAATCCAGAAGCATGCCCGTGAACAGAATGATCCCACGCGTCCTGTGTGGCCCATGATCGTGCTGCGCACGCCCAAGGGCTGGACCGGCCCCAAGATGGTGGACGGAGAGCGGATTGAGGGCAACTTCCTGGCACACCAGGTGCCGATTTCCATGGCAAAGCCGGAAGAGCACCTGAAGATTCTGGAAGACTGGCTGCGCTCCTATCATCCGGAGGAACTCTTTGATGAGCAGGGCCGGATTCTTCCGGAAATCCGCGCACTGGCTCCGGAGGGCACGCACAGGATCGGCGCGAACCCGCATGCCAACGGCGGTCTTCTGCTGAGAGACCTGCGGCTGCCGGATTTCCGCGACTATGCCTTTGATACCCAGGGTCACGGCGAGCGTGACGGTCAGGATATGATTGAACTGGGCAAGTTTGTCCGGGATATCTTCAAACTGAACCATGACGCCAGAAACTTCCGGATTTTCGGGCCGGATGAAACGAACTCCAACCGTCTCAACGCGGTCTTTGAAGTGGAAAACCGCGACTGGAATGCGGAGCGCTACGAGACGGATGATCATCTTGCCGCCGACGGCCGGGTGATGGACTCCATGCTGTCCGAGCATATGTGCGAGGGCTGGCTGGAGGGATATCTGCTCACCGGACGCCACGGGTTCTTTGCCACCTATGAGGCGTTTGCCAGGATCATTGACTCCATGGCAGCGCAGCATGCCAAGTGGCTGAAAGTGTGCAATCAGCTGCCCTGGCGTGAAGAGCTTGCTTCCCTGAACCTGATCATGGCATCCACGGTATGGCAGCAGGACCACAACGGATTTACGCATCAGGATCCCGGTTTCATGGATCATATCGCGAACAAGAAGGCTGACGTGGTGCGGCTGTACCTGCCGCCGGACGCCAACTGCCTGCTGTCCACGTTTGATCACTGCATCCGCTCCAGAAACTACGTCAATGTCATTGTCGCTTCCAAGCATCCGCGGCCGCAGTGGCTGTCCATGCCGGAAGCCGTCAAGCACTGCACGCAGGGCATCGGCATCTGGGACTGGGCCAGCAATGACCAGGGCCAGGAGCCGGATATCGTGTTTGCCTGCGCCGGCGAGACGCCTACGCTGGAAGCGCTGGCAGCTGTCTCCATCCTGAAGAGCGAGCTGCCGGATATCAAGATCCGCTTCATCAATGTGGTGGACCTGTTCAAGCTGCAGCCTGCCACCGAGCATCCGCACGGCCTGACCGATGCGGAGTATGACATCCTCTTTACGCAGGATAAGCCCGTGATCTTTGCGTTCCACGGCTATTCCTCCCTTGTGCATGAGCTGACGTACCGCAGACACAACAACCGTCTGATGCACGTCCGCGGATACCGGGAGGAAGGCACCATCACCACGCCCTTTGACGTGCGCGTGCAGAACAATGTGGACCGCTTCCATCTGGTGCAGGAAGCCATCAAGTACCTGCCTCAGCTGGGCAACCGCGGCGCCTATCTGTATCAGAAGATGAGCGACAAGCTGGTGGAGCACAAGCAGTACATTCATGAGTACGGCGAAGACCTGCCTGAAGTCGCGGGCTGGAAATGGGTCCGCTGATAAAAGGGAAACGTCCTGTCTGAAACAGTGCCCGTGGATCGGCGAAACAGCCGGTCCATGGGCCTTTTTCTGTTCCGGTACGGAACTGCGGCAATTTCAGGAACTGACAGCTTGGACGGGTATAGAAAAATCCCCGGAAGGCGTTCGCGCTTCCGGGAAAATGAACAGATCAGACAAGGGATTTGGTCTCCCAGGCATGACCGTGCAGACGCAGAAGAAAGCAGATGATGCGGAAAATCCAGTCAATCTGCATGGCGAGCCAGACGCCGATCAGGCCCATGTGCATGGGAACGGCGAGTAAATAGCTGAACAGCATGCGGAAGACGATCATGGAGAAAACGGATACGGTCATGGTGAAGCGCGCGTCGCCGGCAGCCCGGAGACTGTTGGGGAGCACGAAGGAGAGCGGCCATATGCACAGGGCACCGGCACCATGAATGGCAACGACCTGACGGGCGAGCAGTTCCGTTTCCGGGGAGAGATTGAAGGGCTTGCAGATAATCCCGTTTGCCAGAAGGATGAGGATATTCAGGATGCCCTGAATGGCATAGTTGATACGGAGAAGCTTCCAGGTATACTTCCGGGCCTGGGCATAATCCCCGGCGCCGACGCACTGGCCGACCACGGTGATCATGGCCAGGCTGATGGCATTGCCCGGGAGGCAGTGGAAGGTGCCCATGGTGTTCCCGACCGCGTTGGCCGCGATACTGGCGGTGCCGAAGGTGGCAATCATGCGGACCAGGATCAGCTTTCCCAGCTGGAACAGACCGTTTTCCAGACCGCTGGGCACTGCGACAACGAGAATCTTCCGGGTGAGGTCCGGCGCATGCCGGGAATGCCGGAGATCCGGAAAACGGATCACGCTGTGCGGGTCAAGCAGCGGGCGGATGATAAGGAAGCTGGCAACGGCACGGGAGATGAGCGTGGCAAGCCCGGCACCCATGGCACCCATGTGCAGCAGATAGATGGTGACGGCGTTTCCGGCAACATTGATGACATTGGAGACCAGAGACACGCGGAGCGTCGCTTCCGTTTTGCCCATGGCGCGCAGCAGTGCCGCGCTGGCATTATACAGGGCGAGGAACGGGAAGGAGAGCAGGGTCATGAGAAAGTAATCCATGGCGGAGCTCATGACTTCCGGATCAATGGTACCGAACAGGAGCACAAGCAGAGTGCGGCGCAAAAAGAGCAGGACAAGGGTCATGGACAGGGAGGCGATCAGCATGATGACATACAGCTGTCTGGCGGACAGCTGGGCCTTGTCCATGTCCCTGTGCCCGAGAAACTGACTGCAGACCACGCTTCCGCCGGTGGCAAGGGCGGAAAACACCTGAATGATCAGCACGTTCAGCGAGTCCACCAGGGAGACGCCGCTCACGGCTGTTTCCCCGCAGGAGGCCACCATGACCGTGTCCACCATGCCCATGGCCACGGCAAGCGCGGTTTCCCAAAGAAGCGGGATCAGAAGGTGCTGAAGATCTTTCCGGGAAAAGAGCATGCCCATGTCCTCCATCAGCCGCCCAGCAGTGAGCTGATGGGCAGGTACAGTATTGGAAGGAAAATGGCCGGGAGCATATTGCCCACAGGAATCCGTTCTTTATAGACAAGATTCAGGCCGATGCCGGCGATCAGGAGCCCGCCGGTGGCGGACATTTCCGTGATCAGGGGATCGGTGAGCAGGGGAGCAACGAGCGAGGCCAGCAGGGAAATCAGGCCTTGATAGATGAGGACGGAGACAGCGGAAAGCGCCACGCCGATGCCCAGCGTGCTGGTAAAGATGATGGCTGTCAGTCCGTCGATGATGCCCTTGGCGATCAGGGTGGAATGATTGCCGTGAACGGCGGACTCAATGCTGCCCACAATGGCCATGGCGCCCACGCAGTAGATGAGCGTGCAGGTGACAAAGCCACGGGCAATGCTGCCGGACTCACTGGCGTGAAAGCGCTTTTCCACCTGTTCGCCGAAATGGTCCAGCCGGGCTTCAAGGTTAAGAAGGCTGCCGATCAGGCTGCCCAGGCCCATGCATACAATCATGCAGAGCGTGTCCTCGGTCTTGAGCGCTCCGGACAGGCCGATCAGAACCGTGGACAGGCCCATAGCCTTGATCAGGGCATCCTGAACGCGCTGGGGAATGCCGCGGCGGATCAGAAGCCCCAGCAGGGAACCGGCAATGATCAAGGCAGTGTTGATCAGCGTACCGATCATAGAAAAGCACCTCCTGAGCATAAAAAAGGCCTGCCCGTCATGGGCAGGCGGTGGTTGCCATGTTACTGTACGCTGGCAGCTTCTTCTACAGGATAGACAGAAACCTGCTTCTTGTCGCGGCCACGCTGCTCAAAGCGCACAACACCGCTGACTTTGGCGAACAGGGTATCATCCTTGCCGATCCCAACGTTCATGCCGGGATGGAACTTGGTTCCGCGCTGACGGACAAGGATGTTGCCGGCCTGGGCAAACTGCCCGTCGGCACGCTTCGGTCCAAGGCGTTTGGATTCACTGTCGCGGCCATTGCGGGTGGAACCCATACCTTTCTTATGAGCAAACTGCTGAAGATTAAGTCTGATCATGTGAATTTCCTCCGTTCATTTCATGGAAAGTCGGATAAACTTGGGGTAAACATCGATCATATCACGGATACCCTGCAGCAGGGCCTTCATCAGAATCTGTGCGTCATGCATCTGAGCATCACTGAGATTCTTCGGGAGAGCATAGGCGATATGACCGTCAGTGTTGACCTTCAGAACAGCTATGATCCCGCACACGCTTTCCAGCGAATTTAGGCAGGTGGCACTCAGTACAGAAACACCGGCGCAGATGATGTCAGAACCGGATTCCGCATACCCTGAATGACCCCGGGCTTCGTAGGAGATCAGCTGTCCTTTTTCGTCCGAATGGAAGATGACTGAGATCATCAGGCATTCACGGCAGTGATTTCAACCTTCGTGTAAGGCTGACGATGGCCGGTCTTGCGATCGTAGTTCTTCTTGCTCTTGTACTTGCCGATGATGATCTTCTCACCCTTGACCTGGGCAGCCACTTTGCCTTCCACTTTGGCACCCTCAACCTTGGGATTGCCGACCTTCACATCTCCGTCCCCACCGATCATGAGCACGTCGAAGGAAACCGTGGAGCCTACATCCTGACTGATCTTGTCCACATAGATCACGTCACCCTGGGAAACCCGATACTGTCTGCCACCTGCAGCAATAATTGCATACATGAGCGCAGCACCTCCTGATATATACTCGCCGGAACTCTGGGTCGTGCTTTGCGCACGTTTAAAAACCCGTTCCGAGCGGCTTGACCTGCGAAATGTAACACTTCCCACCCTTGCTGTCAAGGGATTTGAAAGGCTTTTTCCCTGAGAAACCGAGGAAAATTTCAGAAAATCTCCCGGCACGGTCAGTCAGAGAGGAAAAAACGGGTCAGATCCCCCTCGTGGCGTACCACCAGCGCCTGGAAACCGAGATACAGGGCGGTTTCCACATTGGGCACGCTGTCATCGAGAAACAGGGTGCGCGCGGGATTGAGATCGAACCGCCGGATGGTTTCCCGGAAGATGGCAGGATCCGGCTTGAGCATATGCACATCCGCGGAAACCAGCCAGCCGTCCGCCTGACGCAGGAAGGAAAAGCATTCCAGGGCAATGCGGAAGGCACGGGACTGATAGTTGGTAAGCAGCAGAATCCTTTTGCCCTGTTCATGCAGGCATCTGAATGTCAGCTGCGCTTCGGGTCTCGGGCGCATGAGTGCGGGCCAGCGGTCCAGAAGGTAGCGGACATCCTCCTCCAGATCCGGCTGCTCTGCGGTGACTTTCCGGAGCGCCTCCTGCTCTGTGATGATGCCGCGGTCCAGCATAAGCCAGACCGGGGAATGGAACACGCACTCAAGAAGCCGGTCCCGGGTCTCAGGGGCGTCCGGGAAAAGCTTGCTCAGCATGGCACCGGGATCAAAATCGAGAAGTACATTGCCGATATCGAAGACAACCGTATCCACTTCATCAAGGTTCAGCAGAGGCACTTCATCACGTCCTTTCAGGAAAAAGCATAGTGTCTGGACAGGAAAAAATCAAGCATTTCGTTGAAGTCATCTGCCGCCTTTGCTATAATTTGGCAGCCGGCCTGCAGCCGGAGAAAGGATGATTCGCGTGTACAGGAAAAATGCTTGGGAACAGTATGATGAAAAGGAAATGGCCGCGCTTACGGCCTTCGGGGAAGGCTACCGCGCTTTCCTGAATGAAGGGAAAACTGAGCGCGAGTGCGTGATAAAAGGAGTGGAGCTTGCCGAGAAGGCGGGATTCCGCTCCCTGGAAAGCTTTGTTTCCGCCGGAGAAACCCTTAAGGCAGGGGACCGCGTGTACGTGGCCTGGATGGGCAAGGATCTGATGGCCTTTGTGATCGGTTCCAAGCCGATGGAATGCGGCATGAACATTCTGGGTGCCCATATTGACTCGCCCAGGATTGACGTCAAGCAGAATCCGCTGTATGAGGATGAGCATCTGGCTTATCTGGATACACATTATTACGGCGGAATCAAGAAGTACCAGTGGGTGGCCATGCCTCTTGCCCTGCATGGAACCGTGGTGAAGAAAAGCGGCGAAGCTGTGCAGGTGTGCATCGGTGAGAAGGACGATGATCCGGTGTTCTGCATTTCCGATCTTCTGATCCATCTTTCCGGCGAACAGATGAACAAGACGGCCCGGGACGTCATTGAGGGCGAGTCCCTGAACCTGATCGTGGGCAGCATGCCGCTGAAGGGCGAGGAAAAGGATAGCGTCAAGAAGTCTGTGCTGAAGCTGCTGGAAGAAAAGTACGGCATGGAAGAGGAAGACTTCATTTCCGCCGAACTGGAAATCGTGCCTGCCGGCAAGGCTAGGGATATGGGTCTTGACCGTTCCATGATTCTGGGCTACGGCCATGACGACCGTGTGTGCGCCTATCCTTCCCTGATGGCCGTGCTGGATTATGAGGGTGTGCCGGAGAAGACGCTGTGCGCAATCCTTACGGATAAGGAAGAGATCGGCTCCGTAGGCGCTTCCGGCATGAATTCCCATTTCTTTGAGAATGTGTGCGCGGAAATCCTTGCGGCATCCGGCTGCACGTCGGAACTTGTGCTGCGCCGCATGCTGCGCAACAGCTCCATGCTCTCCAGCGATGTGTCTGCGGGTTTTGATCCCAATTTCGCTTCCGTGTTTGAGAAGAAGAATGCTGCGCTGCTGGGATACGGCATCTGCTTCAACAAATATACCGGCAGCCGCGGGAAGTCCGGCTCCAATGACACCAATGCGGAATTTGTGGCCGTGGTCCGTCGGATCATGGACGAAGCGGGCGTGGATTTCCAGACTTCGGAAATCGGCAAGGTGGATGCCGGCGGCGGCGGAACCATTGCCTATATGTGCGCCAAGTACGGCATGAATGTCATGGACGCGGGCATTCCCGTGCTGAGCATGCATGCGCCCTTTGAAGTGGTTTCCAAGGCTGACCTCTGGGAAGCCTACAAGTGCTATCTTGCCTTCCTCAAGAAGGCCTGATGCAATTCCTTTCCCCTCCGCATCCGTGCGGAGGGGAAAGAAGGATGAAGAGAAATGAGCGAAGCAAAAGAAGAAAAGCAGGAAAAGTCCCTGAGCGAACTGGAAATCTATCAGACCTATCTGCAGCGGGTGCGGGAGTCTGAGGAACTGCAGATGCAGATTATACGCGGCGTCCGGGAAGGTGAGGACTGCTATCGGCTGCTGATTATGGCAGCCAGGGCGATTTCACGGATGACCGGCAGCAATGTGCTTCTGGATGAAGTGGAAAAGATGGTCCGCTCGGTATACGGGGAAGCCCTGGGCGAAAAGGTGCCTCTGGAAATTGAAATCGAGGAGACACGCAAAAGACTGGAACGGATCAGGAAAGCAGCTTCTTCTGCCGAGACGCTGGACCTGAAGGAAACCATGGAACTGGCAATCCGCTCCCATGAAGCGCGGCTGAAAAAACTTGAGGCGGTGCTTGCGGAAAACAGTGCTGACCAATAAGCGCGCATTCGGAGCGGAAAAAACGGAAATGTACAGTCTGAAAAAATGTGCTTGACAGACGAAAAAAAACGTGTATACTTTCACCTGTTGCCTGAAGGGGCATGGTGTAATGGTAACACGTGGGTCTCCAAAACCTTTGTTGAGGGTTCGAGTCCTTCTGCCCCTGCATCAATGGACGCTGATAGAAAATGTCAGCGTCTGTTTTTTTGCGGTGGGACATGCGTTGGTTTCCCCGTCCGTGGATATACCATTGCATGTCATCAGCCAGCAGGACAGTTCTCCAATCAGTTTCGTATTGTATATAGAAACAGGATTCTTTGCTGACGATAATCCTGAGCTGGAAAAAACTCAGGGTTACTTCTTTGTACGGAAAAAGCAGCACGCCTGCGCCGGAAAAGTTTGTCGGCTGAGCGCACATATCCGGCAGGAAATGAGCACTGCGCACAGAATGGTTGTTCTAATTATGCTCTGCGTCAGCTGGTGCTGCGGAGCGGTGAATCTTTTTTGGGAGAATATACTGCCACATCTGTCTGCGGCGCGTATCAAGGAATGTACAGCGTCGCTGGCAATCGGATGCGGAAATGCAGTGTCCGGTCCCGCGGATGGTGTATGCGGGTAAAGTAAAGCCTCCGGGCGGAGGCACGGAACTCATGATCGAAATCCGGGATACGGGTTTTTGACGATTATATCAAGAGACAGAATAAAGGAGTGTTGTAAAATGGATAAGAACACAAACAAGGTCGGTCATCCTGTAGCTGGTATCGTACTGGGTATCATCGGTATTGTCCTGGCACTTCCGCTGCCCTTCTTTTTCGGCGTAATTGGCGGTGTTGTTGCGGGCATCCTGGGTCTGGCGGGAATCGCGCTTGGTTTTGCTGCCCGGAAAGGCGGCCGGGGAATCGGAGCGATTGTTTCCGGTGCTCTGGCAATCCTCCTGGCGATTATGATTACAGTGTCAGTGATTAGCCTGTTTACGGAAATGAAACGGATTGCCAATGAGACGGATCAGGCGCCGCTGGTGGCTCAGACACTGAAGGAGCCGTCGCTGGGCGCGATGGGCATGATCATGAATATGCCGAAGGATGAAGCTGATCTCCAGACGATGATAGATCAGATGGAAATTCTCAACCAGCTGCGCTCCGAAGAACCGAACAGCTGAGGCTCGTCCGCATACGCTGCAGATGCACATGAGAGACTGCTGACAGGAGAGGGAATATGCCCTCTCCTGTTTTTTCTGCATGAAACCCAGAAGTGCTTACGTATAGCAGGGCTGAACCAGCCACACGTCCGGCGTGGAAAGTTTTGGGTGATATACTTTTCCGGATCATTTTCATCTGTGGGAAAACACGCGCTTTTATGGTAGAATGGCTGTATGAAAGTGCAGTGTGGAGGGTTTGAATTGGTATGGAGAATCAGCTGTTCAGGAAAAAGAGTCTGGAACGTATTTCTTCGCCGGAAGAACTGCATGATTATATGAGGGTGACCAGCCCGCGGCTGTGGATGCTTCTGATTGCCATTGTTGCCCTGCTGGTCGGCTTTATTGTGTATGCCTCAACCGTTACCCTGGAGAACACGATTCCCGTCAAGGTGATAGTAGAAAACATGTTGACGGGTGAGGATGGCGCGCCCCAGCCTTTTTATTACAGTGTGCTTCCCATGGAACAGAAGGACATTGTGGCATCAGGCATGAAGGTGCGCCTGGGCAATGCTGAGGGCCGGGTCGAGCTGATTACCGTGGATAATGCTGGCGATGCAGAAAGGTCTGTTACGGTCTTCTACATCATGGAGCCGGACAATCTGAATCTGCGTGTGGGCGAATACGATGGGGAACTGGTGATAGAGTCGACAACGCCTATCAGTTTTCTGTGGAATTGATGGGAGAATGCGAAATGCCCGGAAAGAAAATCAAGCAGCCGGTGAAAAACGGCGTGGCGAAAGTGCCCGTGATCATGCAGATGGAAGCACTGGAATGCGGTGCAGCCAGCCTTGCCATGGTCCTGGCCTATTATGATAAATGGATTCCTCTTGAACAGGTGCGTCTTGACTGCGGCGTCAGCCGGGACGGTTCCAATATGAAAAATGTGTTCCTGGCTGGGCAGAACTATGGCATGGAAGTGCACGGATACCGGATGGAAGTGGACAACCTGAAGAAGGATGCCACGTATCCCTGCATTATTCACTGGAATTTTAATCACTTTGTGGTGCTGAACGGGTTTAAGGGAAACAAGGCTGTCATCAATGATCCGGCCCGCGGCACAGTACAGGTATCCATGGAGGAGTTTGACGGGGCGTTTACCGGCCTCGTCCTCACGTTTGCTCCGGGGGAGGCGTTCCAGCCCTCCGGGAAGCGGAAGAGTACGATTGCGTTTGCGCGCAAGCGCCTGAAGGGAGCAGGCCCGGCCGTCGCATTTGTGGCGCTGACGAGCATTATTTCCTATCTCTTCGGCATCATCAATCCTGTGATGTCCAGAATCTATTTTGACCGTCTTCTGACGGGCACTGCGCCGCAATGGCTGTATCCTTTTCTGATGGTCATGGCCCTGCTGGCGGTGTTTCAGCTGATCGTGCTCCTGGCGCAGAACATCTATTACCTGAAGATCAACGGCAAGATGGCGATTGAGGGCAACGCTTCCTTTATGTGGAAAGTGCTGCGGCTGCCCATGGAGTTTTTCTCCCAGCGCATGACAGGCGACATTCTGCAGCGGCAGGGGACCAATGCCGTAATCGCGGGCACGCTGGTCAATACGGTTGCGCCGCTTGTGCTCAATACGATCATGATGGTGTTTTACCTGGTGATCATGGTCCGCTACAGCGTCCTCATGACGCTGGTGGGGATTACCTCGCTTGTGCTGAACCTTTTTGTGGCACAGTATCTCTCCGCCAAACGCGTCAATCTGATGCGCGTACAGATGCGGGATATGGGCAAGCTTTCCTCTGCCACGCTCGCCGGCATCAGCATGACGGAAACCATCAAGTCTTCCGGTGCTGAAAGCGGATTTTTCCGCAAGTGGAGCGGTTATCAGGCTTCCGTGAACACGCAGCAGATCAAATACAGCATGCTGAATGCGCGGGTGGGTCTGATTCCTCAGCTGATCGGCAAAATCAGCAATTATGCGGTTATGTTCCTGGGCGTCTGGCTGTCCATGGGCAGTCATTTCACCCTCGGTATGATCATGACCTTTCAGGGGCTTCTTTCTTCCTTCATGGGACCTGCCATGACCATGGTGAGCGCAGGCCAGACCATTCAGGAAATGCGGACAGACATGGAACGCGTTGAGGATGTCATGGAGTACCCGGATGATCCCGCCCTCGGTTATGGAAAGGAAGGGGAACAGGACAGCTTTGCCAAGCTCCGGGGCGAAGTGGAGGTAAAGCATGTCTCCTTCGGGTATTCCCGGCTGAGCAGACCGGTGATCACGGACTTTTCCATGCACATGAAGCCTGGAAGCCGCATTGCTATTGTGGGAGCCAGCGGATGCGGGAAATCCACCATCAGCAAACTGATTACCGGATTGTATCAGCCCTGGGAAGGGGAAATCCTGTTTGACGGAAGGCCGATCCAGAGCATTCCCCGCAATGTGTTCACCGGTTCTGTTGCCATGGTGGATCAGGATATCGTACTGTTTGAGGATACCATTGCCAACAATATCCGCATGTGGGATGAATCCATTGAAGACTTTGAAGTGATTCTGGCAGCAAGGGATGCCCAGATTCATGATGATATTCTCCAGCGTCCGGGTGGATATCAGTGCCGGCTCATCGAAAACGGCAGAGACCTGTCCGGCGGTCAGCGGCAGCGCCTGGAAATTGCGCGTGTGCTGGCACAGGATCCCTCCATCATCATTCTTGATGAGGCGACCAGTGCGCTGGATGCCAAAACGGAATACGAGCTGGTCAAGGCTGTCAAGGAACGCGGCATTTCCTGCATCGTTATTGCCCATCGCCTGTCCACGATCCGCGACTGTGACCAGATCATTGTGCTGGACAAGGGCGTGATTGCCGAAACCGGGACCCATGAAGAGCTGATGGCCAGGGGCGGCATCTATGCAGAACTGATCACCAGTGAATGAGAAAGGAGGCTTCTTGATGAATTGGTTCGATGAACAGATCCGGCAGAGACAGGAAAGCGACCAGAACATTCTGGAAGACTCCTTTTTCCGGATGGCAAGCGTTGTCATGGACAAGTGGTCGGTTGACCGCCTGGAAGATGAGCGCATCATTGCCAAGGAAGTCATTGATGATATCCTGAAATACTATCACAAGAAACCGGTTGAAATACCGGAAAGCATCACGGATGTCAGTGCTCAGCTGGAGTATGCGCTGCGGCCTGCCGGGCTGATGACCCGTGAGGTGGAGCTTGAGGAAGGCTGGCAGAACAATGCCTGGGGCGCCATGCTCGGATATATCCGGGAGACCGGGACAACCGTGGCTCTGCTGCCCGGAAAGCTGTTCGGATACTATTACAAGGATCCAAACACCGGACGCATGATCCGGATCAACAGGAAAAACGCAAAGATGTTTGACAGAGAGGCGCTGTGCTTCTATCTTCCGCTGCCCATGAAGCCTCTGGGTGTCCGGGATCTGCTGCTGTACATGAAAAGCAACATTTCCGACGGCGATCTGGTCCTGATCATTCTGGCATCCCTGGCTGTGCAGCTGGTGAGCATGATTGAGCCCCGTGTTTACAATCTTCTGACCGGTACGGTCCTGAAATCGAGGAATATGAATCTGATGGCCGGCTTGGCGGCATTTCTTGTCGGCAGCACCATCGCCGGTCAGATGCTTTCCATGGTGAAGTCCCTGCTGCTGGAAAGAATCAATACCAAGACATCCCAGGCAGTACAGGCTTCCGTGATGATGCGCATCCTGTCACTGCCGGTCAGCTTTTTCCGGCAGTTTTCCTCCGGTGAACTGTCCAACCGTGCCGGCAGTGTCAACAGTCTGTGCAGCATCATTCTGGACAAGATTCTGTCGGCGGGCCTTGGAAGTCTTATGTCCCTCCTGTATGTCACGCAGATCTTCAGGTTTGCGCCCGCACTGGTCGTGCCTTCCCTGTGCATCATGCTGCTGACGGTAGGGCTCGGTGCCATGGCGTCCATTGTGCAGATCAGGATCACCCGGCAGAAGATGAAACTGAACGCGGAAGAAGCGGGCATGAGCTATTCCATACTCAACGGCGTGCAGAAAATCCGGCTGTCGGGATCGGAAAAACGCGTGTTTGCCCGCTGGGGCAGGCTCTATGCCCGGGAAGCCAGGCTGGAATACAACCCGCCGCTTTTCCTGAAACTGAATACGGTGATGACCACGGGCGTGGGTCTTGCAGGCACCATTCTTCTGTATGGTCTTGCCGTCAGGACCGGGGTTGCCGTGAATGAATACATCTCCTTCAATGCGGCCTATGGCGGACTGATGGGGGCGTTTACAGCCCTTGCAGGCATTGCCACGACCATCGCTTCAATCAAGCCTGTGCTGGAGATGGCGGAGCCGATCCTGAAGGCGGAGCCGGAAGTGAACGAAGAAAAGGCGACTGTGGACCATGTGAGCGGCAATATTGAAGTGAACCACGTGAGCTTCCGGTATGACGAGCATATGCCCTATGTACTGGAAGACCTGTCACTGAAGATCAAAAGCGGGGAATATGTTGCCATTGTGGGCAGGACAGGATGCGGAAAATCCACGCTGATCCGACTGCTGCTCGGTTTTGAGAAACCGGAAAGAGGCGCTGTCTTCTATGACAGGCATGATCTGAGCAGTATCGATCCCCGCTCAATGCGCAAGAAGATCGGTGTGGTCATTCAGAACGGTCAGCTGTTCCAGGGAGACATTTTTTCCAATATCACAATCTCCGCGCCTGATCTTACGCTGAAGGAAGCGTGGGAGGCGGCTGAGATTGCCGGGGTTGCCGACGACATCCGTGAGATGCCCATGGGCATGCAGACCATTATCTCCGAGGGCCAGGGCGGCATTTCCGGCGGACAGAAGCAGCGTCTGCTGATTGCCCGGGCTGTGGCTCCGAAGCCCAAGATCCTGATTTTTGATGAGGCAACCAGCGCTCTGGACAACAAGACCCAGAAGCAGGTTTCGGATGCACTGGATCACCTGAACTGCACCCGGATTGTGGTGGCCCACAGGCTGAGCACCATACGGAACTGCGACCGCATTCTGGTGATGGACAACGGCAGCATTGTGGAAGAAGGCGGCTATGATGAGCTGATCCAGAAGAAAGGTGCCTTCGCTGAGCTGGTGGCACGCCAGCGGCTGGATCTGGGCAATGAAAACTGATTCCGGATGCCCGGGTGACGGACTGCAGACCAGGGAAAAGGAAACATCCGTTTCCGGATGATACAGTGCCGGAGCGGGCAGGACATGTCCGGCACGCTTCGGCACTTTTATGTGCGGAAAATGTACTAGTAAGGAAGCTTCTGCTTTACCGATACCGGATGGAGAGGGGGAAAGGCCATGCAGCGCGTGAACGAATATGTCAGGACGCACGGGCTTCAGTACACGCTGCGGCACGGATGCGAAAAACTGTCCGAGCGCTATCTGCGCACCTATGACCGGCTGTGGCGCAGCATTGCACCCGTTCCCGAGGAACTGGAAAGACAAAGAGCATGTCCGCCCTGGAACGGGAAAGTCAGCATTCTTGTGCCCGTATACCGGACGGATCCGGAACTGCTCGATGCGCTGTTCCGGTCCATTTCAGACCAGACCTATGAACAGTTTGAAGTAATCGCCTATGCCACCGGCGAGCGGGCGGAGACGGACCAGGTGCTGCAGGCATGGGGGAGCAGGGACGCGCGTTTCCGGGTCTACCACGGGGAAGAGAACCTGGGCATTTCCGGGAACACGAACCGGGCGGCAGCCTATGCGGAAGGCGAGTATATTGCGCTTTGTGATCACGATGACCTGCTGTCCCCGGAGGCACTCTGGCAGGTGGCCCGGAGGATTGCGGAAACCGGCGCAGACGTGGTGTACACGGACGAAGACAAGATCACAGAGGACGGGCGCGTGCACACGGATCCGCACTGCAAGCCGGACCTGTGCGAGACCAACCTGCTTTCCTCCAATTATGTGTGTCACTTCCTTGCTGTAAAAAGGGAAGTCTGGGAACAGGCGGGCGGGGAACGAAGCGAATATGACGGGTCTCAGGACCATGATCTGATGCTCAGGCTCATGGAAATCACGGACCGCGTGGAACACGTGCCCATGATTCTGTATCACTGGCGGACCGTGGGCTCTTCCATGAGCCACAGGAATCTGGAGCGTTGCACGCAGCTCTCCCGGGCGGCTGTTCAGGCGCATCTCGACCGGACATGCGGCGGTGAGGCCTGGGTGGACCGGGATGTGGTACGGTTCCGGTTCCCGGTAAAGGATACGGTATCGGTGGATGTGGTGATCCTGGAAAGCCGGCCCGGGGCCGGGGAAGCCTGCCGGGAGCGGATGGAGCAGGACAAATGGAAACAGAAAACGGTGCGGGTCGTCAGCACCGGCGGGGACCGGTTTGCGGCGATGAACCGGGCGTGTCAGGAAAGCCGCGCGGACGTGGTATTGTTTCTGGATGCTTCGGTTCAGGTGGGTTCCCGGAACCTGATTTCGGATATGCTGCCGCTTGCCATGCATGAGGGCACCGGGTTTGTCACGCCGTGCCTGACCGATGAGCGGGGGCGCGTCACGCATGCGGGGTTTGCCGTGGGCGGGGAAGCTGCGGCCATCTGCCGTCAGGAAGGCGTTCCCAGAAAATCCGGGGGCTGGCATCTTCTGCTGCGTCAGGTGCATGAAGTGAGCGCCGTGAGCGCTGCCTGCATGATGATCTGCCGGGAACGCTTCCGGCCTTTCCGGAAGATATGCTCCGGCGGCCTGGAGAGCGTGGACCTGTGCCTGCGTCTTCAGCAGGCGGGCCTGCATCATCTGTATCTGCCGGGAGAGGCGGCCGTGTGTACGCAGAGGGACCTGCTGCTGAGCGGCAGCAGGCGGCCTGAAGAGGATCTCAGGGCCATGCGGCAGGCCTGGCCGGACCTGCAGGACCGGTGCTGGAATCCGTGCTATGATCCCGGCCATGCCGACGGAAGGCTGGCGGGGGCCGAAGTGATCCGGAAAGTATGGAGGGAGAATACCTATGCGAAGCGGTGAAGAGGTGCTGCAGGCCGTGAAGGGTCTGCCGGGGGAGATCGGACTGGTGATTGAAAAAGCGGACGGGAGCGGCATCCGTTTTCAGCCGGATGTTCCGGTGAATGCGGCCAGCGTCATCAAGCTGTTTGTCATGGCGGAAGCTTTCCGGCAGAGGGAGCAGGGAGAGCTGGATTTTGCGCGCGAGGTGAGCATATCCCGGGAGCAGTGCTGCCCGTCCTGCGGAGCGGTTACCTATCTTCATGACGGTGTGCGCCTTCAGGTTGGGGACCTGGTGACACTGATGATCATTCTGTCGGACAATACGGCAACCAATGTGCTGCTGGACATGCTGGGCCTGGAGCGCGTGCAGGAGGAGATCGAACGTCTCGGACTTGCCGGTACCAAGATCCGGCGCAAGCTGTTTCAGGAGGAACTGTCCCAGCAGGGCATCCAGAACCAGATCTGCGCGGGGGATGTGGCGTGCTTCCTGAAACGGCTGATGCAGGGCCGGGTGGTGAACGCGGAGGCAGACCGGGAAATGCTGGGGATTCTGGCAAATCAGCGGCTGAACGGCAAGATCCCCTTTTACCTGCACGAACATGGCATCCGCTGCGCGCACAAGACCGGTGAGGATGACGGCATCACGCATGACTGCGGCATTATCTGGAATCCGGAACCGGTGGTGTTCTGCTTTGTGAGCGAGCACACGAATGTCCCGAAAGCGGAGCGCGTGCTGCAGGATGCGGCGGCATGGGCCGCCGGGGTGGAGATCGATTGAGCGTGGGTTGAAGAGCGGGACGTTTCCATGAAGGAATGAAGAGACGGATCATGCGATAGTATGGAAAATCCGCGGCGGTACTTGACTGAAGCCGGATGCATCTGCTAGTATGTTGCCTGAAAGAGAGCATTGAGAAAGGAGGCTGTCGAAATGGAGAAAATGAGATGCGGGATGATTCTGCCCAGGGTATGTACAGCCTTCTGTCACGGGGATATTCTGCGCCTGTAGAGGCACAGCACTGCCTTTGATCTGATCTGCCGGCTGCACATCTGCAGCCGGTTTCTTTTTTGCGGAGGAATGCATGAACATGGAAACAGCCAAGAGAAATGAGTCCGGGAAAACACAATCCAGTCTGCGGGCCATGGGTTCCCTGGTCCGCGAAAACCGATGGCCCATGACCCTTTCCATGATCTCCACAGTGGTGATGGTGGTGGTGGGATATATCACGCCGCTGCTGCTGGGAGAAGTGATTGACTGCGTGCTGGCGGGCAAGCCCACTACGCTGAGCCCCGGCATTGCGGGCATGCTGCGCGGCATCGGATGGAACCGCACGTTTTTCCAGCATTCACTGTGGGTCCTGGGCATGGTGGTGGTGGCGCTGAACCTTATCAGCGGTGCCTTTTCCTATCTGCGGGGACGCATGAATGCCGTGGCGAGCGAGCGGATTGCCCGGAAACTCCGGGAAAGCCTGTATGACCACATCCAGAAACTGCCCTTCGGGAGCCCGGTGCTGGGCCGGAGCGGCGATCTTCTGCAGCGGTGTACCAGCGATATTGAAACCATCCGGCGTTTTCTGGCGGTTCAGGTGATGGAAGTGGTCAATGCCGTGCTGATGGTGGGTATTGCGCTGGTGATCATGCTTGGACGGCATGTGCTGCTGACTGTGATCAGCCTTGTGCTGGTGCCTGTCCTGTTCTGTTTTGCCATGTGGTATTTCCGGCGCGTGCACACCAGTTTCCGGGACGCGGATGAGTCGGAAGCGCGCATGACAGCCGTGCTTCAGGAAAACCTGACCGGAGTCCGCGTGGTGCGGGCATTCGGGCAGGAAATGCGTGAAGTTGAGAAATTTGACGAGGTGTCCCGTGACTACAGGAACAAGTCGGTGAAGCTCAATGATTACCTGGCTATCTACTGGGGCGGCGGCGACGCCATCAGCATGACCCAGTCCATGATTACGCTCCTGGTGTGCATTCTGTTCGCGGTGCGGGGAAGCATTACGGTGGGCACGCTTGTGGTTTTCACAAGCTATGTGGGCCAGCTCCTGTTTCCGGTGCGTCAGATGGGCCGTACTCTTTCCGATACGGGCAAGAGTCTGATTGCCATGGAACGCATTCTGGAAATCATGAACGCACCGGCCGAGCCGGAAGAGCCGGATGCGCTCCGTCCGCCGCTGGACCGGGATATCGTATTTGACCATGTTTCCTTCATGTATCCTGACGGGGACACCGAGGTGCTGCGCGATCTGAACCTGACCATAAAGGCGGGAGAGACGATTGCGGTGCTGGGCGGGACCGGTTCGGGCAAGAGCACCATGATGTATCTGCTTCAGCGCCTGTATGAGCCCACCGGCGGAGAAATCCGCATCGGTGATGTACCGCTGAACCGGATTGACCGGACCTATCTGCGCAGTCATGTGGGACTGAACCTGCAGGAACCGTTCCTGTATTCCAGGACGATCCGGGAAAATGTGGGCATTGCGCGCAAGGATGCCGCGCAGCGTGAGATCGATCATGCCGTGCGTGTGGCGGCGGCTGACACGTTCATCCGGGAGGCGGAAAAGGGCTATGACACCATTGTGGGCGAACGCGGCGTCACCCTTTCCGGCGGCCAGAAGCAGCGCATCGCCATTGCCCGGGTGCTGATGAAGGAAAACCAGATTCTGATTTTTGATGATTCGCTGTCCGCGCTGGACACGGAGACGGACGCGAAAGTCCGGCAGGCCCTGGAAGAGGAACAGCAGGGCGTGACCACCCTGATCATTTCCCACAGGATCACCACGCTGGCCAAGGCGGACCGGATTCTGGTGCTGGAGGACGGGCGGATCACCCAGCTCGGCACGCATGAGGAGCTGATGCAGGAAGAAGGACTGTACAGGCAGATCGCCATGCTTCAGCAGAAGACCGGAGAAGAGGAGGAAGGTGATTGAGATGCAGGCATTCCGGGAAGAAGAATATACGAAAAACCTGGATTTTTCCCTGTGGAAAAGGCTGATCGTTCTCGCAAAGCCGTTTTACCGGCATCTCATCGGCATCATGGTGCTGATGCTGGTCAGTGCGCTGCTGGACGTCTACCTTCCCATGATGAACTCCTATGCCATTGACGTGTTTATCGCGAACAATACCACGGAAGGCCTTGCGGGCTTCATTGTGCTGTATGTTCTGATGGTGGCAGCCCAGGTGGTGACCATTTTCTGGTTCCTGACCCTGAGCGGCAGGGTGGAGACCGGCATGACGTATCACATCCGGTCCCTCGGCTTTCACAAGCTTCAGGAACTGCCCTTTTCCTATTATGACCGCATGCCGGCCGGCTACCTCATGAGCCGCATGACGTCGGATACCCAGCGCATCGGCGAAACCATCGGCTGGTCCATTCTTGATCTGGCCTACGGCGCGGTTTTTCTGGTGGCATGCTCTGTGCAGATGCTGGTGCTGAACTGGCGGCTTGCCCTGGTCGTGATGCTGGTGCTGCCGCCGGTGGCAGTGCTGTCATGGTATTTCCAGAGGGAAATCCTGGTATCGTACCGCAGCGTCCGAAAGACCAACAGTGAAATCACCAGTGCCTTCAGCGAGGGCATTCACGGGGCAAAGGCGACCAAAACCCTGGTGCGGGAGGAAATGAACCGTGAGGAATTCCATTCCCTGACGGGCCGCATGCAGGCAAGCTCTGTGCGGGCCGCGTCTCTTTCCGCGCTGTTCATGCCCATGGTGGTTTCCCTGGGCAGTCTGGCCACAGCCTACGTCCTGTACCGGGGCGGCAATGCCGTGCTGGCGGCCCAGGCTGGAGCGGCCGGCATGACGGTGGGTGTGCTTCAGGTGTTTCTGAACTATACGGTTTCCTTTTTCCAGCCCGTGCGTGACCTGGCCAGGGTGTTTGCGGAAATGCAGTCCTCCCAGGCCGCGGCTGAGCGCGTGCTGACCCTGCTGGGAACAGAACCCGAGATCCGTGATACGGAAGAGGTGGTGCAGGAATTCGGCGACAGTTTCACGCCGAAAAAGGAAAACTGGCCGGAAATCCACGGGGACATTGAGCTGCGGGATGTCACCTTCCGCTACAAGGACGGGGAAAAGGTGCTGGAGCATTTCAATCTGCACATCCCTGCGGGACAGACCGTGGCCCTGGTGGGTGAAACCGGATCCGGAAAAAGCACCATTGTGAATCTGGTCTGCCGTTTCTATGAACCGGTGGAAGGGGAAATCCTCATTGACGGAACGGATTACAGAAAACGCAGCCAGCTCTGGCTGCAGTCCAGTCTGGGGTATGTGCTGCAGAGCCCGCAGCTCTTTTCCGGAACGATTGCGGACAATATCCGCTATGGAAGTCCGGAGGCGACGGATGAGGAAGTGCGGATGGCTGCCCGGCGCGTGGAAGCGGAATCATTCATACTCGGTCTGCCCCAGGGGTATGACACGCCCGTCGGGGAAGGCGGGGGCCGGCTGTCCACCGGACAGAAACAGCTGATTTCCTTTGCAAGGGCCATTCTGAAGAATCCCGCCATTCTGATCCTGGATGAGGCGACGTCTTCCGTGGACACGCAGACGGAAATCGTGATTCAGAAGGCGCTTGAGACGACTCTGGAAGGACGCACCAGCCTGATCATTGCGCACAGGCTTTCCACGGTCCGCGGAGCCGACCGGATTCTGGTGATCTCCCACGGGCAGATTGCCGAAGACGGCACGCATGCGGAGCTGATGCGGAAGAAAGGCGCCTATTACAGGCTGTATACCTCCCAGTTTGAGGATGAACAGGGACGGGCCCTGCTCGGCATCCGGGAGACGGGTGCAGACGAGGAAGACAGTTGAAAAGCGGAATCTTATGCATATAATGAAAGCGGAAGAACAGAAAGGGAGTGTAGCGGCATGATTGGACTGATCGGGGCCATGCAGCTGGAAGTGGAAGGCCTTGCGGCCGAGATGGAAGAGAAGACGGAAGTGCGCATAGGAATGGATCTGTTCTGGCGCGGCCGCCTGTACGGACAGGAAGCTGTCCTGGCGGTATGCGGCCCGGGAAAGGTCAATGCAGCCATGTGCGCTCTGGAGATGATTCTGGAGTTTTCTCCGTCCTGGATCCTGAACCTCGGGGTTGCGGGCTCCGGTGAAGAAGGCATCGGCATCGGCGATATGGTGGTGGCCACCTGCGCTGTGCAGCATGACATGGATACCAGCGGCATCGGGGACCCTGTGGGCTTTGTTTCCAAGATCGGACTGGTGGAGATTCCCTGTGACGAGTCCCTGCGCGAAAAGATTGTGAAGGCTGCGTCCACGCTGCCCAGAGTCCGTGTGATCGAGGGCACGGTGGCCACCGGGGACCAGTTTATCCATGACAGTGCGACAAGGGAACGGATTCACAGCCTGTTCGGAGCCAAGGCCGTGGAAATGGAAGGCGCAGCCGTGGCGCATGCCTGCTATATGCACCATGTGCCCTGCGGCATTCTCAGATCCATATCCGATAATGCCAACGGACAGTCTGACATGGACTATCCGGCGTTTGCGCTGATGGCGGCGGAAAACTCCCAGCATGTGGTCCGTGAGCTGATGAAGAACCTGTGAGGCGAGAGAAAATGATTGTATGGGTTACCGGTGCGTCAAGCGGTCTGGGCAGATATACGGCTGAGGCCATCCGGGACCTTGGGCATACAGTTGTGGCCGGGGCCAGATCCTTCAGCGGCGGCGAGCTGGAAGGTATCCGCTGCCTCCGACTTGACGTGACGGACATGGAAAGCATCCGGGGGTTTGCGGACTGTGCTTTTCAGGAATACGGGCGGGTGGACGCGGTGGTGCACTGTGCCGCCATCCTGAATCTGGCCAGCTGCGAGGAAACCGGGGCAGACCAGTACAGCCGCGTGATGGACACGGACTTCCTCGGAATGGTCCGGGTCAACGAGATCGCCCTTCCCGGAATGCGCCAGCAGGGGCAGGGCAGGATCATTATGTTTTCCTCCATCAACGGGCTGCTGGGCGTTCCGTTTCAAAGCGCATACACGGCGGCCAAGCACGCGGTGGAAGGCTATGCGGAGTGTCTGGACATGGAGACGCGCGCTTTCGGGATTCAGGTGTGCCTGATTGAGCCCGGCGATCATCGCGGAGGCAGCGGACGTACCCGGCTGCGTCATGAGCCGGAAACGGATTCGCCCTACCGCGGGGACTTCGAGCGCACGACCAGCCGGATTGCGCATGATGAGGCGCACGGCAGTGATCCGGAAAAGCTCGGAAGAAAGGTGGCGCATCTTCTGGAGAAACGGCATATGCCGCTTCGGAAGCGTGTGGCAAGTGCGGATCAGCACCTTGCCGTATTTCTTCATGATCTGCTCCCGGGTCGTCTAAGCGAAAATATCCTGAAAATGTATTATATGGGAAAATTCTAGGACATAAAATGCAGAAAATGCAGAAGACGATTGTGCTTTTTCTTCATATCCTGTATAATATATACGTCCTGCGTATCGCGCGGGCAGAAAGGATGCATTGGATGTATAAACTGCTTTTGGTTACGGATAATCCGGACGTGCGCGATGCCTATGACAGGATAGACTCCTGGGAAATGCTGGGCTTTCATCAGCCCAGAATTGCAGGAAGCGTGGAAGAAGCGCTCGCATCCCTGACCCGTCACCATGCGGATGGGATTGCCCTGAATCTGCCAGACAGTCACTGGTCTGAGATGATGGAAGCGCTCAACGCGTATCCTATGCTTCCTGTAATTCGGGCATACGATGATACCGGGAAAGATCTGGAGAATATCCGCGAGCTGGGCATGCTTCTGAACAGAACACGTGCAGATTATTCCAACGATCCCTATAATGCGGCATTGATGCTGCAGCTTCGCAGACACGAGTATTTCCGCAGTCTGCTGGCCGGGAGAGAAGTGGATCCGGAACAGGTTCTGAGCAGACTACTGATGTTCAGGTCCAAAATGGATCCTCACAGGCCTTGCATGGTACTGGAACTGGAAACACCTTCCCACGACCATTACCTGGAAGGCAGATGGCACTATGGAGCAGACCGGCTGGAAGTGGCCATGCGCAACATCTTCGGCGCTGAGCTGAAGGGCATGCGCGTGCTGATTTCAGTCATTGACGAGGAGAAGATCTTCCTCGTGGCCTGTCCCATGCTGGGCTGCAAGGCACCGGAAGGCGAGGACATGGAAAAGCTGGTGCTGGAGCACACCCGGGCAAACATTGATCACGTGCGTGAGTATCTGGATATTGAACTGAGGATCGCATCGATCGTCCGGCTCAATACGCTGCTCGAACTCACAAAGGGCGGGGCTGCCGCTCTTTGCAAGGAAATATAAGAGGAGGAATTGTTATGGGCTTGTTCAGTTTTGCCAAATCCCAGCTGCTGGATGTCATTGAATGGACGGACAATACGAAAGATACCATCGTCCACAAGTATGACATGGATGGCAAGGAAATCATGATGGGAGCTCAGCTTACCGTTCGGGAAAGCCAGGTTGCCATTTTCGTCAATGAAGGACAGCTGGCTGATATTTTCCAGCCCGGCCGTTATGAGCTTCAGACCAGCAATATGCCCATCCTGACCAAGCTGAAGGCGTGGAAATTCGGATTTAACAGCCCCTTCAAGGCGGATCTGTATTTCATCAACACCAAGCAGTTCCTGGATTGCAAGTGGGGCACATCCAATCCGGTCATGATGCGGGATACTGAGTTCGGCATTATCCGTGTCCGCGGGTTTGGCAATTATTCCTTCCGGGTAACGGATCCGGAAGCTCTGCTGAAGGAAGTTTTCGGTACCAGCTCCACCTACCGTGTGGGCGATATCGAAGAACAGATCAAGCGCGTCAGCGTATCTTCCCTCTCCGATGCCATTGCAGAGAGCAAGATCCCTGCTCTGGATCTGGCGGCGAACTATGATGAGCTGGGCAACTACTGTCTGCAGGCCATCAATCAGAAGATCGCTGCGCTTGGTGTTTCCCTGACCTCTTTTGTGATTGAGAACATTTCCCTGCCCGATGAAGTGGAGAAGGCCATGGACCGCCGCACCTCCATGGGTGTGGTGGGTGATTTGAACCAGTATACCCAGTACCAGGCAGCAGAAGCCATGCGGGAGAGCGCCAACAACGGTTCCTCCATGGCTGGCGCGGGCGTGGGCATGGGTGCCGGGATGGCCATGGGCCAGGTCTTTGCACAGGCCATGTCCGCCAATGCGCAGGCCCAGCAGCAGCCTCAGAGCGCAGCACAGCCTGCCGGTGGATTCTGCCCTGCATGCGGTCAGCCCGTAGCGGCCGGCGCAAAATTCTGCGCGAACTGTGGTCAGAAACTGGAAGTCGCTCCTGCCTGCCCTGCTTGCGGACAGCCTGTGACTCCCGGTGCCAAGTTCTGCCCGAACTGCGGACAGAAGCTTCAGTAACAGGAATTGAACAGACAATAAATAAGGCTTCCGTGCCGGTATCGGTGCGGAAGCCTTATTTGATGCAGTTTTCCGAATGTGCACAGACGTCCTCGGAGACAGAAATCTCAGGCAAGAAAACGGGTGCCGAGATAGATGACAACGGGCAGCGTGCCTGCAAAGAACAGGGTCGACATAAGTACGGTTCTCGCGGCAAACTCCGGTTCCATGTCGTACTGGATCGCATAGATGGATGTCAGGGTCGCGCACGGGCAGGCCAGGTATACCAGCAGACAGACCCTGGACGAGGGCTCCATGGGAAGCAGACGCAGAATCAGCATGGCGCACATGGGCAGAAGAAGATTCCTGAACAGCACGACAAGATAGGCTCTGCGTTCTTTCAGCACAGCGGTAAGCCGGTTTTCCGACATCATGACGCCGATAATGATCAGGGACAGCGGGGAAATCATGGCACCGGTGCTGCTGACCACGGTCTGGACGGGTGCCGGGAACTGCCACCCGAACACAAGCATGACCATGAGAATCAGGGTGGACACAGTAGGCGCGGTCATGAGGGCGCGCAGGCTGAATTTCTTTCCCGAAAACTTTCCGGCCTGCCAGGTGAAGAATATGGCATTGAACGCCAGCATGGCCATGGCGTTGTACAGCACGGCGATATCGCCGAACAGGGCCCGGCACAGCGGCAGTCCCAGGAATGTGCAGTTGGGATAGGTCATAAGCGAGGACGTGGTGATCTTGAGCGGTTCCGGCACATGCAGAAGTGTCTGTACCCGGTTGGACAGGAGGGTTGTCAGCGCATAGAAGGCGAGAATCAGCAGCGTGATGAGACCGAGTCCGGCCAGTTCCTGATGACTGATGGTCTGGCTGGAAGCGGACAGCACGGTGAAGGGGAGAATCAGATCCGTGCAGAGGCGTGTGAGGTATTTCCTCTGTTCAGGACTGATCAGGCCGATTCTGCCTGCTGCATAGCCGATGACCACATAAAGAAGAATGACCAGGATCTGCGTGAACACGATGTCCATTGAGGGCATGGGGGTACCTCCTGTAAGTGGGGAAGTGAAACCGGCCGGAATGCTGACGGTCATGGGGGATGGTAGCCTC
>CAMNDE010000031.1:0-37996 GCA_946534895.1 uncultured Clostridia bacterium | reverse complement strand
GTCTCCTTCCTGCAGGAATTGGACTTCACTGTCACCGGTATCGAAACAGGCTACTGTGCTGTCAGTTTCAGAAACTTGGCAGCATTCATCTGTTCATTCGTCAAATACTGTCCATCGCGGAACACAGCATAGGTCGTGACAGGCGTGGGTGCACTTCTGGCTGCTTCCCTGCTATCAATATGCACTGCTCTGAATGGTATCCCGTGCTCTTTGGCGGTTTGTTCGATCACCGGCACATACTTTGCGTTGAAGGGACACTGGTTTGTGTAATACAGGACGTAGCCGGCTTCGTCAATGTGAGGATGCTTTGCACACTCCAGGAACACCGGTGGCTGCGCATCCGCGGTAAATGGCAGATACCAGAGCTGGATGCCGTTATCCGCTTCATCACTGACGGAAAAGCCTTTATACTTCAGATACTTCGGATCAGCCAGAAACGGTTTCTTCCTGGCTGCGCTCAGAATGCACAGTCCCTTTTTCCCTTTCTCCCTGCTGTCCCGGATGCAGGCGTCCAGCAGATCATTGGAATATCCGTGTCCCTTGAAAGCGCCGGAAACCCACAGGCAGTCGATGTACATAAAGCCTTCTGCATCGATAGGATTCCATGCGTTTTCCGCCGGAATATACTCAATAAAGCATTTTCCCCGCTCAACACTTTTCAGAAATACCAGTCCATCCTCGAACCGGTCAAGCAGCCATGCCTTCTTGGATGCCACCTGTACATCCCTGTTATTGGAAATAGCGCAGCAGATATGCTCCTGGTCGATATTATCCTTTGTAACGCGTATGTATTCCATCCTGCATCCTCCATTGAAAAGACGCCAGGGAGCGTCAGGCGCCCTGGAAAGTCGTATTTTATTCGATCGGGAAGCAAAGCTCCGTCACATATTCATCGGGATTCCTCGTTTCGTTGGGACTGACATGATAGATATTGAACATGGGGCCGTTCACCTGATACCCGTTTTCATTGATCCAGGAAACGACTGCAGCGGTCGCTTCCCCCATCTGGGCGTAGCTTCCCTTGATCACGCAGCTGGCGACCTTCACAGCCGGAAGTGTTCTGAACTTCACGTGCTCCGTGTCCTCATAGGTCCCCTTAACGGTCATGGACACCATGATCTCCACATTTTCTTCCCTGTATTCCTTGTCCAGAAACGCCGCAGCGGCCAGACACGGCTCTGCGGGAACCAGCGGGGTTCTGCACTCGGCCATCATGCCCCAGAGTATGCCTTCATCCTCGTAGCGCGGTACAGTCATCTGCACCGTTGCCGCATACCTTTCGGGAATGGTTCTTACCGTAACATCATAACTCATATTCTGCTCCTTTCTCAGCCGTTTTCTGGCTGTTTCCAGAAGCATCAGTCTGTACTCCGTTTCCTTTGACAGTCTGGACAGTTCTTCCTCCCTGGCCGACAGAAACGCGTCGAGCTGGTCCCGGTCATCGTATATTTCCAGGATCCGGACGATATCTGCCAGGGAAAAACCCATATCCTTCAGGGCGGTGATCCTCCCCATGACAAGCAGCTGATCCTCCCGATAATACCGATAGCCGGTAAAAGCATCGGTCTCAGCCGGCTTCAGCAGTCCTATGTCATCGTAATGGCGAAGCATTCTGACGCTTACTCTGGAAAGCTTTGAAAAATCTCCGATCTTCAGCATTTTCCGTTTCCTCCATGGATGGTGTTTCTGAGCTCACCATTACTCTAATCCCTGACACAGTGTGAGAGTCAATATCTGTTTGAAACTTTTTCATGTTCCGGCCAGATTTCCGTACAGGATCGCTGATATCCAAAGCATCCGCGATGCATACCGGAAATGTTCCCGCATGCACCTGTACTGTACACAGTTTTGCTGAATCTGAAAACAGTATACCACAAAAAGTGCCAGAAATCATTGCTGTGCAATGATCCATGGCACTTTCTGCCTGTCACGGAGGACTGTGACTGTTTCACCGTCCTCTTCTTCTGATATTGTTTATGTCAGTCCAGATCTGCGAAGACACGCATGGCCTTTTCCGCGTCGGCTTCCATGGCGTTCTGCGCGGCCAGGGCCAGGTCGTGGAAGAAGGTCACGTCTTCCTTTTCCAGCAGTTCCTTCACAGCGGTCACACCGGCTTTGGACATATAGCTGTAATAGTTGATCTTGCGCAGACCATTTTTGATACCGGTCCGGTAATCCTCGGGGGAAACCCCGCTGCCGCCATGCATGACCAGAGGCAGGCCGGTCTTTTCCGCAATCACCTTTACCCGCTCAAGATCCAGCACAGGCCTGGATTTATAGATGCCATGAGCTGTGCCGAAGGAAGGGGCCAGGGCATCGATGCCGGTTTCCCGGCAGAATACCACCGCCTGTTCAGGATCGGTATACACAGGGCCGCTGCCTGAGGAAGCGCCGCCTTCCCTGGAAGCAAGCGCACCCAGCTCCGCTTCCACGCCGCAGTTGTACTTTTTCGCCATGGCGACTGCTTTCTTTGTGTTCGTCAGGTTTTCTTCATAGGGAAGAAGGCTCCCGTCATACATGACGCCGGTAAAACCGATATCTAGCGCCTGCTGCATGTAAGAAAGGGTTTCGCAGTGATCCAGATGCACGCAGACGGGCACCTTTGCCTTTTTCGCCGCTTCCACCATTACCGGTCCGATAACAGTCAGAGGAGCTGCCGGCTCATGGAGTTCAGTGTGGGAGATGATGACCGGCACGTTCAGGCGCTCCGCGGCGTTCAGTACTGCACTGACACACTCCAGGTTGGGGGTATTGAACGCGCCTACCGCGCACTTTTTTTCTTCCGCCAGTTTCAGAATTTCAATCAGATTGACAAGCATTGCTTCTTCCTCCTGTTACATCAGCGGGCGAACCGCATGATACACTTTTCTGTAGCGTTCATAGACGCGCATATACTGTTCATGACGCTGAGGATCGGGATCATAGGTTTCCCTCTGCTGCACCATGACCGCGGCAGCTTCCTCCAAATCCCTGAATGTGCCCACGGCTACGCCGGTGAGCATGGCGCTGCCTACCGTTCCCGCATCGGAGGTTTTAAGGGCTGTGATGGGCAGATTCAGGATGTCCGCCTTCATCTGCATCCATACCTTGGATTTGGCCCCGCCGCCGGTGGCATGAAGTTTCGTGAAGTGAATACCGGAATCGGCAAGCGCATCATAATTCAGCCGCATTTCATAGGCTACACCCTCCATACAGGCCCGGTAAATCTCAGGGAGTGTGGTACCGGCGGTCAGCCCCAGGATCGCTCCCCTGGAGCCTGTATCCATATATGGCGTAGCCGCGCCTGCAAAATGCGGAAGCACCAGCATGCCGGTGGGTTCCTGCTTTTTATACCTCTCCTCCAGCAGTCTGTTCACGGAAATCCCCTGCTGTCTGGCTTCTTCCTGCTCAGCTCCGGCGAAGGTGTTCACGCACCACTGGATCAGCGCCCCGCCAGTGTAGGAAAAAGCGTAGGCCACATATTTTCCCGGAATCACATAGGGCACCACAGAAAAGTATCCTTTGCTCATGACAGCGATATCCGGCAGGCTGTCATAGATGGGCGTAAGGCATTCCACCGTACCCGCGCCGTCTACCGCAGTCGCCCCGTCAAAGGCTCCGGCGCCCACTGCTGCCGCCACCTGGTCATGGCTGACGGTGACAATCCGGCAGGCTGGATCCAGTCCGGTCCTCTCCGCCGCCAACTTTGTGACACATCCGGCGACAGTGCCGGTCGGCACGGGTCTGCTCAGCAGGGACATATCGATGCCGGCGGCGTCAAGGATTTCTTCACTCCAGGTGAGCCTTCCGATGTCAAAGGCCATGGAGCGGGTGGCCAGGGAATAGTCGATCTGGGCAGCACCCGTCAGATGCCACGCCACATAATCCCCGATAAGGAAAATATGTTTGGCCGCACGATATACTTCCGGCTGATGCTTTTTCAGCCACATGATCTTGGAAATGGAATACATTTCATGCGGAGCCAGCCCGGAAATGCGGGCGATGGATTCCGCGCCAAGCTTTTTCACCAGTTCGGCACATTCCTCGGCTCCTCTTGGGTCCGTATAAAGCATGGCGGTGTGCAGAGGACTGCCCTGCGCGTCAGTCATCACAAAGGTTTCCCCGAAGCTGGTTACACCGATGCCGCCGATATCGGGGTATTGAGCCGTCATTTCGCGGATCACGGCGTACACGCTGTCCATCACCACGGAGATGTCGATCTCATGGCCGCTGACCTGGCGGCGCACCGGATAATCCCGGTACGCCTTGCCAAGATCCCGGCCCTGTTCGTCAAAAACGGTTAACTTGCAGCCTGTTGTTCCAATATCCAAACCTGCTGTTTTCATATGATCTCCCTATCATCTTTCCCGCAGGAAGCACGGAGAAACCGCTCTTCGCAGAGCAGGAACAGTTTTCCCCGCAGCAGCTCAGTCAATTTCGGCCCAGTCGTAATGCAGATAGGTGGTGAATGCCTCTTTGAGAACATCCTTCACATGACCTTCGGCAATGGAGGTATGATGTTTGAAGCCGCCACGGGCCAGCTTGATCAGCTTGTTCTGCAGATCACTGATTTCCGCTACGCCCGCGCATCCAAAGTACCCGTCCTCAATCGGATCATCGGTGAACCTGGCTTCAGAAGCGTAGATCACGATCTTTCCATCCCTGGTCTGGCAGTTGGAAATGGTGATCGGCATGGCCTTGATGCGCCCTTCATTGCAGCCCCAGCCGGATCCGGGATCCGTCTTATCAAACATCTTGTGGTTGGTCACAGTACCCTTGCAGGTCATCAGCCCCTGGGCAACAGGGCCGCAGTGGAACAGGATCACCTTGTTCTCATCGTCGCCGTAATTGTTGTTCCAGTCCAGCACCGCCGTGGGCTTTTCCGTGGCCAGGTTCATGGCCCGCATCGTAATGGCACTGCACATGTCGATTTCGCAGCTGGCCACAATGCCCCGGTCGTTGAGTTCAGACAGGATCACGCAGGGGCAGATGCGCAGATGGGCTTCCATTTCGTTCCAGCAGCGCAGGGCCAGGGCGTCCAGGTGATACTCTTCGATGTACTGGTCGATGACAACTGCCAGCTTGCCCAGGTTCAGCATGTTCATTTCCGGCACCTGGGAGAAATCGGTGTAGTCTTTCAGATGCTCGATCTTGGCAGTCACAGCAGGATCGTCATCCTTCATGGCGGCAATCTTGTCAAATACCTCGGAAAGGTCGAAGGACTCCACGTTGATGCCGTGCTTCTGCAGGGCTATTTCGTCAAAACGCACGGTTTTGAACGCGGTGGTGCGCGCACCAATGCAGCCCAGGTTGAACCGCTTCATGCCGTTCACCACCCGGCAGATGGCGGCAAAGTCCCTCAGGTTTTCCTGGAATCCGGGAGAGAGCGGATGCACCACATGGGGCTTTAGCACCGTAAAGGGCACGCCGTACTGGGTGAACACGTCGGTGACGGAGAATTTGCCGCAGTAGGCATCCCGGCGGTGGGCAAAGTCCATTTTGCCGATTTCATCGGGATACGCCTGCATGAGAATCGGAACGCCCGCGTCCTGCAGGGCGGTGATGGCTCCGTTCTCATCTGCGAAAATAGGCATGGAGAAAATCACACCGTCATACTCGCCCTCATGCTGTTTCAGCCACTTGGCGTAGAGCAGGCCCTCGTCCCTCGTTTCAATGCCGCCGTACCGGGTCAGTTCCTTGTCCATCATGATGTAATCATAGCCCGCGTCGGTGACGGCCTTCACCATGTCGTCCCGGGCTCCATAGATCAGCTCTCCGGGCATGAAACCGCGGTTGCAGAATGCCAGTGCAAACGTCATCTTTTTACTCATGGTTCTTCTCCTCCTCAAAAGAAACAGTTACCGTGTGTCTTTCCGTTTCAAACGCCCTGAGCACGGGCAGTGTGCCGTTTTTCCGCTCTTCATTTCTTCCCATGATATAGCAGTTCGTGGGCTCCAGCCCCAGCACGTAATCCCCCGCCGCCATACTGCGCCACTGGGACAGGATGGGCAGGGTATCGCCGCTCCAGGTCATGGTCATGCGCACCTGTACATCCGGATTAACCAGCTCCGCCCGGAAATTCCGCTTCATTATCTGGAAAAATACCCGTTCTTCCTCGCCGGGAACGGGTGGGTCAAACGTGCATTCCCGGCCCAGTCCGCTTTTTGCGAACTCCGTCCGGGGCACGGTTTCCCGGTCATCGGGCAGAATCAGCTTCGCTTTTTCGCTCAGCAGCGGATAGCCGAAGTTGCAGTGATAGATCTGCATGAACTCTTCATCACCCGGGGTCAGATTGGTGATCTCATCCTCCACCGTAATCGATGCCCCGAACACGGGCATCCGGATCGTGCGGCGGTTTTCCAGCACGTGGCCGAACAGCGCCGTTTCCCGGATCACGCCCCGGATAACAATTTCATCACCGACGATTTCCGCGCACACCTGCTCTGCCGCCAGGGAATGATACCGCCCATGCAGGGGATGCCATTCTCCCCGGTCCCGGTTCGCGGGCCCGGCAGAGCGCAGGCCGCAGGTGTACAGCAGACCTCCGGGAAAAGTGTTGACAAAGTCGTTTTCATAAGGCGCGATCACCGCGGGGCTGTCATGGCCGTTCTTGCTCATCCAGCTCATATTGACGCCGCGGAATCGACACTGCCCGATATCCAGCCCGGTATCCGGCAGAATATCTGCTTCCAGACCGCCTGCCGTTTTCACCTCGATAATTTCCGTTCCTCTGGCTTTTCCTTCCGCCACGGTCATGCGGCGCAGCGTGACCAATTGCCCCGGATGACCGATATAGCCTTTTTCCATCAATGCCCGCACATCTGCCGCCTCCTTGATGTTTCTGCATTCATTCTACGCAAACCGTCGCAGGGAATATATGGGAAAGCGTTCGTTTTACTTTGATTTTGTTCGCTCTGATGATAAAATATTATAAATCTGATTTCCCGCCCGGAGGGATGACGCATGATATCCGTTTTCGATCTGGAAAAACTGCAAAAGCTGCTCAAGGACTTCTTTGCCATTACTGGCATCCGCATCACGGTGTTTGACGACAGCATGCACGAGCTTATCGCGTATCCGCAGCAGGTCGCGCCTTACTGCGCCCTGATCCGGGAAAGCAGGGCAGGCCTGAACGCCTGCATGAACTGCGACCGGCAGGCCTGTCAGGCAGCGACGGAAAAAAAGAAAACCCACGTTTACCGCTGCCATGCCGGACTCGCCGAGGCTGTTACCCCGCTGTACGGAAACAATATGCTGATTGGCTTTCTGCTTTTTGGACATGTGTTTCCGTATGCCAGCCACGAAGAGGGCTGGCAGGAAATCAGCCGGCGCTGTGCCGCCCTGCCGGTTGACCAGGAAAAGCTGCGGGAAGCCATTTGGCAGGCGGAACCTGTGCGGGAGGAATACGTGCGTTCAGCCGCCCACATTCTCCACGCGGTGGCCTCCTATCTGATTCTGGAGCGTATGGCAACGCTGAGAGAAGATTTGCTGGAAGTACGTCTGGACAATTTCATCGTCAGTCATTATACGGAGGCCCTTGACGCCGCTCATCTGTCGCAGGCCCTGGGCATCGGAAAAACGCAGTTATATGCGCTGACCAAAAAGCTGTATCACCAGGGCATGGCTGCCCGCATCCGGGAACTGCGCATGGAAAAAGCCAGGTCCCTTCTGCGGGAGCAAAGGGATTTACCCCTGGCAGAAGTGGCCTGGCAGTGCGGATATCAGGACTATAATTATTTCTTTACAGTTTTCAAACGGGAGACGGGCTGCACGCCCCGTGAATGGAGAAACAGCTCAGACTGATTTCAGCTTCGTTTCTGCGCCTTTCCATCATCAGGCTTTTCTTTCCTTACTGATCTGATTCAGCGCCCGGTTCATGGCAATAATGCGCTCCTTGGGCATATCCGGCGCACCCATGCGGATGAGCTGCAGAAGACTGAACTGCATGGTCGTGCGCATCCGGTCCTCAGCACTCATGCCCTCTCCGCTTTTCACCGTCTGTCTGCCGGTTTCCTGTTCCTTCTGCTTTGCTTTTGCTGCCCGCGCCGCCGTCATTTCGGCCAGGAAGGGCTTGACCAGGGCAGCCGCATCGGGAGACTGGACAATGTCCTTCAGCAGGTCTTTCACAGAATAGAATCCGTCCGGCGTGTCAATATCAAACCAGTTGAGCACCGTCCCCTGCTGGAAGCGGTAGGCGGGATCAGGCTGAAGCACATGATGGAACGCCGCCTGTTCGGTCAGATCCCCCGCGGACGCTGTGACGGTATAGGTTCCCTCCGGCTGAGGCACGGTGAAATGGAAGAAATGATCCTCCGCCTGTTTTCTGTACACCGCTTTGCCCACTGTCAGGGTGACTTCCGGCAGGTTGCTGTATACCACAAATTCCGCGGTGTCCCCATCCCGGTTGACAAATTCCTTCCCGCACAGATGCAGCATGGGCTTATCTGTCAGCCAGGCCTGGTAGGCGTAGAAAGCGTCCTTGCGCGTCTTTCGGTCAAACGTTACCAGGCCTTTATTGTTGCGGCCTTTGGTGCCGCCCTCTTCCCGGGCATCGGCGGCAAAGTCAAACATATTCCACACATGGGTAGCCCAGAGGTATTTCCGGGAATACAGCTGTCTGATCAGACTTTCATGGTAGATCATCTGGTATTCATTGCTGTAGTCGCCGGGCTCAGGATGGGAAGCATGCCACATACTGTTTTCACAGCCGTATTCCGATACGCCGACCGGCAGGCCGGGATGCAGTTCATGGAAATGGTCAAACCAGGGCCCATTATCCTCCAGGCGTCCGCCATACCAGCCGTAATAATGGTTATAGGACAGTACATCCGGCACGGAAAGCAGCGGATGGTCCACGGGCAGGGGCGAAATGCAGGCCATGGTGGTAAGACGGGTATTGTCCATTTGATGACAGAGCTCATTGAGCTTCTGATGGAAAGGCACCAGGGTTTCCTGGTCGCCATGGGCCATGGTGATTTCGTTGCTCAGACCCCACACCACGATAGAGGGATGATTGTAATTCTGCTCAATCAGCTCCCGCATCTGGCTCAGAGCGTTTTCCCGGGCGTTGTCAAGGTGTTCGCTGATATAGGGAATCTCCGTCCAGACCACGATGCCAAGCCGGTCGCACAGGTCATAGGTGTGCTGATCATGCTGATAATGGGCCAGGCGTACGGTGGTTGCGCCTATGTCATAGATGTGGCGCAGGTTTTCGTCCATATCCGCCTCGGAAATGGCATTGCCCTTGCCCAGCCAGTCCTGATGCATGGCCACACCCCGCAGCGGACAGCTTTCCCCGTTCAGGATAAAGCCCTCATCGGGATCAATGCGGAAGGAGCGGATGCCGAAAGGAATGTCCAGGAAATCGCACAGCTCATCGCCGTCATACAGGCAGGCCTTCAGCGTATACAGATAAGGATTCTTCCGTCCATGCCAGAAAACAGGCTTCTCCACATGGAAGGTGACCTCGTTTCCCGTCAGCGTCTTCCCGTCCAGTTCAAACACGGCCCGGCCGCCGGAAGTGCGCGCGGAAACCTGCACATCGGCACGGCCGTCTTCCAGCACCTTCGGCGTCACCCGGATGCCGCAGCCGCCCAGGGTATCCATATCAAAATGAATGCCGGGCAGAACCACCAGCCTCACCGCCCGGTAGATGCCGCCGTAGAAGGTGAAATCGGCGTTCTGCGGGTAAACAGTATCGCAGGCGGCGTTGCTGACCGCGACAGTCAGATGGTTCTCCCCATCCCGGAGTGATTCCGTAATGTTGAACCGGAACCGGCTGTAGCCGCCATGATGCGTCCCGATGGGATGCCCATTCAGCGTCACTCTGGCGGATGCGGACACACCGTCAAACTCCAGATAGACTTCTTCATCCGCCTTTCTGTCGGGCGCAGCGAAGTCTTTTTCATACACGCATTCGCCCCGCCAGTAATCTCCGCCGCCATCCTGGCCGTCCAGGCCGTTCCAGGTGTGCGGCAGCGTGACGGGCACGCAGTCCTCACCCGGTTTGGTAAATACCCAGTCTTGGTTGAACGGAATCAAAGTACGCATACCCGTCACGCTCCTCTTTCTTCTTTACTGCACCTGCAGGCACATGTCAGCGCTGCCCAGTCCTTCCGCACTTACAGTCAGTTTCGCTTCACCCGCCTCATAGCCGGAGCGCAGAACCGCCAGTGCCCTGCCCTGGTAGCTGGTGAACTGACCTTTCCTGTAGTTTTCCTCGGTAATGGGATTGCCGCTGCCAAAGCCCAGCAGTTCCGCAGCACCGGTGACCTCCGCGCTCAGGAGCATATCGGCATCAGGCACGACGCTGCCATCTTCATCGATCAGTTCCACGTTCACATAGCACAGGGATTCCCCGTCGGCTTTCAGGGTTTCCGTCTCCGCACTGAGACGGATGGAAACGGGCCTTCCGGTAGTCGCAAGCTTTGCGCGGGAAACTTCTTTCCCGTCTCTATAGCTCACAGCCTCCACCGTTCCGGGCTGATAGACAGCGCGGAACACGAAGGTCAGAGGCATATCGTGGCTCAGCGCCTCTCCCGCCTTTTTCCGGCCCTGGCTCTGTCCGTTTACGATCAGCTCCACTTCCTCTGCACTGCTGAACACGGCAATATCCACGGGCTTCCCTTCCTGGCCAGCCCAGTTCCAGCGCTGCCATACGCCCGGGAATCCCCAGCTGGACAGGGTTTCCACTTTGCCGATGACAGCGGGGTCATAGGAGAACACAGCCGTTTCCCTGCTGCCCCACACGATGCGGCGGTACACGCCCTGGGGACGTACCTGGCCGGTGACATCAAAATCCGCATCATTGGCCGTACGCCAGGGGAAAGGCGAGCCGGCACCCCAGGGGTTGCCGATCCGTGAATCACCGGGCTCATAGAACGTAGCCTTGCCGATGCCGGCCTCACCGATGTAGTCCCAGGCGGTCCAGGTGAAATCGCCGATGACCCAGGGTGTCTTTTCGATCATGGGCCAGTGCATGCCGATTTCCTTGGGATAGTTTTCGCTGCCCAGGATCACCCGCTCGGGGAACATTTCGTGGTCATGCTCATACTTGCCTTCCAGATAGTTGTAGCCCACGATGTCCAGGCCGTTGGCAAAGCCCTCGGTGTACTGCTCCCAGAGCAGATCCTTCTTGCCGCCGATATCGGCGTTCTGCAGTCCGCCGGAGAGTCCTTCCATCCGTTTTTTCATCTGCTCGGCCATGATGAAATCATCCAGACCGTTCCAGAAGGAACAGATGCCGTTGGAGATGGGCCGGCTGGGATCGAGCCTGCGCATCGTATCCGCCAGCTTCACTGCCCATACATAGCCGTCGTTCAGGCCGCCGCGCTCGGTGATCTCATTGCCCGTGGACCAGATGATTACGCAGGGGTGGCAGCGGTCACGCTTCACAAAGGCAGTCAGGTCCTTTTCCCAGTCAGTGGCGAAATACTGGTTATAGTCGCCGGGCTGCTTGCCCATGCCCCAGGCGTCAAAGGCTTCGTCAAACACGTACATGCCCAGCCGGTCGCAGGCCTCGATCAGGGCAGCAGAGGGCGGATTATGGGTGGTGCGGATGGCGTTGAAGCCCACTGCCTTCATTCTGCTGATCTTCCGGGCCTCGGCGTCATACACCGTCACCGTGCCGATGGGACCGTTATCGTGGTGCAGACAGCCGCCGCGGAGCTTGACGGTTCTGCCGTTGATACGCAGGCCGTGCTTCACGTCGGCTTCGATTGTACGGATGCCGAACAGCACACTTTCCGTATCCTCTGTGGGATGTTCACTGGGCATGATATGGGTTCTGAAGGAGCCGGCGTCTCTGACAGTGGCCTGCAGGCGGTACAGGCTGGGATGTTCAGCGTCCCAGAGGCTCGGCGCGTCCACGGTCAGGGTCATATAGGCCGTTCCGCTGCTCATGAGCTGCACCTGGGTCAGCGCTGTGCTGGTTCTGATCATTTCACCGGTCCTGTCACAGATCAGCGCGAAGGTCACCTCCGCCAGCCGGTTTTCAGCGTACTCGTTCCTGATCTCGGCAGACACCTGCAGATAGGCCGTTTCCGGAGTTCCGTCCGCGGCGTACTCAATCTTTCTGGTATATCCGGACAGGCCGCCGAAGGCGATATGCAGCCTGGGCGTATGCGTGAGTTCCACGCCCCGGAACAGCCCCGCGCCGGAGAACCAGCGGCTGTTGGGCTGCATGCTGGGATTGACGGTGATCACGATGCGGTTCTTCTGCCCGGGATACACCATACGGGTAATGTCCGCCTCAAAGGGCGCGTAGCCGTAATGCTGCAGGCACACCAGACTGCCGTTGACTTCGATGCTGGCGTTCATCATGGCCCCGTCCAGGCGCAGAAACACCTGATCGTCTTTCCAGTCCGCCGGAATCTCAATTTCCTTTGCGTAGTGCGCCACGCCTGCGTTGTAATAGCCGCCGGCCGCGCCGGAAGGCGCATCGGCATATACGTCGCCTTCGATCATATAATCATGGGGCAGATTGACCCTGCGGTCCCCGAAGATCCCGCGCAGGCGGTTCCCCAGATCCACCTGGCCCATGCCAAAGTCCCATTCCTGATTGATTTTCATGCTGCGCATGGCTGTGCCCTCCTCAGTGCTTTGTCCAGAAAGTATACTTGCCGGGTTTTATCCATGCTTCCTCACCGTTCAGGCATACCAGCGTGCGGACCGGCGTTTCCAGTTCATAGCGGACGCCGTCTTTCTGGCATACCCACAGGGCGCTGACCGTGCCATGCCGGGTATCCAGCCTGGCCTGCAGCCAGCCCAGGCGGGCATCCGGATGCGGTGCATAGATCAGTTCCGAAAAGCCGGGCCTGTCCTCGGCGTGCCGTAGGCCGGCCGCCTGCTCAAAAATCCAGTCCGCCACCGCACCGTAGGCATAGTGGTTGAACGAATTCATATCCCTGCTCCAGAAGGAGCCGTCCTCATGGATGCCATCCCAGTGCTCCCAGATGGTGGTGGCACCTCTGGTGACAGGGTACAGCCAGCCGGGATATTCCCGCCGAAGCACCAGTTCCCAGGCCAGATCGGCGTGACCGTACTGGCTCAGCACATGCAGAATGTAGGGCGTGCCTACAAAGCCGGTGCGCAGCTGTACTCCGTCCGCCTTCACCATGTCTGCCAGGGCATCGGCAGTCTTCTTAAGATCTTCTGCCAGTCCGAAATGCACAGCCAGCACATGCTCGGTCTGGGTTCTGTAGTCCGTAAAGGTGCTGCGGAAGGCATCCACGATATCCTGATGCAGTGTTTCATAGGCGGAAACATCTCTGCCCAGCAGCCTGCCGGCCTCTACCACCAGCTCGGTGGAATGGGCGTAGAACGCACTGGCAATGAAATCCTCCCGTGAAGAGCCTTTATAGCTGCCCGCAGGCGCGTCCAGACCCAGCCAGTCGCCGAAGTGGAAATGATCAATCCAGAGATTGGGCGTTTTGGTGACGGAGGTGATATAGTCCACCCACTTCCGCATACTGTCGAACTGATCCTCCAGCACAGACCTGTCGCCGTAGGTCTGATATACCTGCCATGGGCAGATGACAGCCGCGTCGCCCCAGGCGGCACTGCTGTCCGCCTCAGGCATCAGGTCCGGAATCACCTGGCCCACCTCGCCGCTTTCCCGCTGGTCGGCGGCCATGTCGTGGAGCCATTTCTTGAAGAATTTTTCTGTGTCAAACAGGTAGCTGGCAGTTTTGATGAACACCTGGGCGTCTCCTGTCCAGCCCAGGCGCTCATCCCGCTGGGGGCAGTCGGTGGGCACGTCCAGGAAATTGCCCCGCTGGCCCCACACGATATTGGAAAAGAGCTGGTTCAGTTCAGCGCTGCCGCTTTTCAGCCAGCCGGTACGCTTCATATCGGAATGCACGGCGATGGCGGTGAAGTTTTCGGGCTTTGCCTCGCCCGGCCAGGAAAGCAGCCGGATGTAGCGGAAGCCGAAAAAGGTAAGCTGCGGGTGCCAGGTCTGCTGCCCGTCCCGACAGATATACCGGGCCTGGGCCCTGGCGCTGCGGTAATTCTCGTTGTACCAGTTGCCGTCTTTATCCAGCACTTCGGCATGGTCAAAGAGCACTTCCCCGCCCGCAGGGGCGTTCAGCGTGATTTCCACATACCCCGTCACTTCCTGGCCGAAGTCCACCACTGTGTCGCCCTGGGGCGTTGTAAAAACGCGCCGGGCTGCAATGCGCTCCGTCTCCCGGATCTCCTCACCTTCCTGGGGGATCAGAATATCCCTGCTCCATTCCAGCGGCTTCACCGGCTGCCAGTCCGCGGGCTGAATCCGGGCGTCACAGGTTTCGCCGTCGTAGATTTCGCTGAACAGGATCCGGCCTTTCGCCCACTGCCAGGTTCCATCCGTGGAGATGCTGTCCTCTGCACCATCCGAATAGGCAATATGCAGAGAAGCGATCAGGCCGCAGGGCTGGGCCATGCGCCGCTTCTTATCCTCACTGTCCATCCAGCCCGGCATGGGCGAACGAAACCAGCCCCGTCCCACAGTGACGCGCAGTTCGTTATTCTTTTGCAGCAATGCCGTCACATCATAGGTCTGCACCTGCAGGCGGTGATCATAGCTGGTCCAGCCGGGGGCCAGCACGAAATCACTGACCTTTTGACCGTTGATTTCCGCATGATAGACGCCCAGAGCGGTGATCTGCAGTTCAGCTTTGGCAGGGCTTTTCTCAGCGGCAAACCCTTTTCTGAACACAGGGCAGATACTGCCTGCATCCTCTGATACTGTTATCCATGAACTGGTTTTGATATCCATTGAGACGTCCTCCTTACCTGATGTCACCCAGTGCATAGAAAGCGCGGGTTCTTCCTTCCAGCCATGCGTTTCCTGTTACCTGGAAAGAGTCCCTGAGGCGGATATCCTCGGAGGAAGAACCGATCTGCACTTCAAATTCACCCTTCTCGATCTTCCAGCGCATGTCCTCATCCAGGAAAGACATCTGGCTGGGCTGCAAAGCAAAGCTTACTTCCTTTTCTTCCCCGGACTGCAGTGCCACCCGGGCAAAACCCTGCAGTTCCTTATAAGGCCTGGTCATGGAAGCATGCACATCTTTCACATACAGCTGCACGATTTCCGTACCTGCACAGTATCCGGTGTTCTTTATCTTCAGCGAAACCTTCACTGTTTCGAAGGGTTTGCTCTCCGTCCTGTCCAGTTTCAGGTCACTGTATTCAAAGCAGGTGTAGCTCAGGCCATGACCGAAGCAGTAGCGGGGATGGTGGGAGCAATCCACATAGTCTGCAAAACCGATACTCGGGCCCTGCGTCCACATGGAGCCGTTGGGATGGTTGTAATACACGGGAATCTGTCCTGCGCACCGGGCGGTGGACAGAGGCATCTTGCCGGAGGGATTCAGCCTGCCCAGAAGGGCGTCGGTGACAGCCTCAGCCGTATAAACAGCGGGATTCCAGCACTCCAGAATGGCGTCCAGACATTCATCCGCCGTGTCGCTGGAGATCGGACGTCCGTCAAAGTGAATGCCGACCATCGGCTTACCCAGTTTCTTTACTTCCCGGATAAAGGCGTCCTGGCAGGCGGGCAGGTTGATATTCGTGCCGTCCACGCCCTCGCCCATGGTAGCGATGGAGCCGGAGCCATTCTTGCCGCCCAGGGTCAGGAGGATCACATCGGCCTGTCCCGCGATTTCAAGAGCTTCCGGGAACAGGCTTTCGTCCGCACCCGCCTTGTGATAGCCAGGCGCGTACAGAATGCGGGTATCCGGCAATGCCGCCGTCAAAACCTGGACCAGGTTCTGACAATTGGGCTTCAGCTTGGTCAGCACACTGTTGAATTCGTCGTTTTCATCTTCCTCCACACTGGTGCCGGGCACCGTACGTACTTCAGCCTTGACGCCGTTGCCGTTGACACCGGCCATGGAATTACGGGCAGCGTGCTTGGCTTCCACCATGGACAGATGCGTATACCCGCCGAAGTAATACCGGGCGTTGGCCGCGGCCGGCCCGATAACGGCGATGGTCCTTTCCCTGCCGGACAGCGGCAGCGCACCATCATTTTTCAGAAGCACCAGGGCTTCCCGGGCAGACTGAATGGCCAGCTGTTCATCTTCCGCGTGATGCACGGTCTTGTCCAGCGCTTCACCCTCCAGGGCAAAGGGATGCTCGAACAGACCCATGCGGAATTTGGCTTCCAGCACACGGGTCACCACGTTGTCCAGGAGAGCCATGTCCGCTTCCCCGGACGCGAATTTCTGTTTCAGTTCATCCGCGTATGCCACCGGCATCGGCAGCTCCACGTCCAGCCCGGCAGCCAGGCAGCGAAGGCCCGTATCTCCCATGGTTTCACCGATGCCCTGGTACTGGAACGCGTTGCTGGCTCCGCCGTAGTCGGATACAGTGACCCCCTCAAAGCCCATCTCACCCCGCAGGATGCCGTTCAGGTAATGCCTGGAAGCATGGATCGGCAGACCGTTCAGGGAGCCGTAGCAGGGCATGACGCCTTTCAGAGCGGCCTCCGTGATGGCGGCCTGGAAGGGCTTGCCGTAGATTTCCATCAGTAGCCGGTCCCCGGCATCCACATGCGCGCCATGAATCGCACCGGCCGAGTTGTGGAAGCCGAAGAAGTGCTTGGCGGCGGCGTCCGGGGTACGACCGTCCGTGGTGGTCTCCTGGATACCATGGGTATAGGCAGCACCCATGGCGGCAGCCAGGGTGGGGTCTTCCCCATAGGGTTCGCACTGACGGCCCATGCGGGAATCCCGTGATATGTCAAGCACGGGTGCCAGGATCTGGGTAATGCCAAAGGCCGCTTCCTGACGGGACACGGTCTCGCCGATCTTTCTTTCCAGGTCAGGATCGAAGGAAGAACCCCGCGCCACACCTGACGGGAACGTGGTGGTATCCTGCATCAGTGGTCCGCACAGGCCCTCCATGTGGAACACGGCAGGAATATGCAGACGGCTGCTTTCCATCACAATGGACTGCAGCTGCCGCTGCCAGGCGGCAATCTCTCCGATGCTGTCACAGGAGCGGAATTCAAGCGTACTGATCTGGCCGATACCGTTTTTGAAGAAAGCGGCCATGCGGTCCTCTGCGCCCCTGATGGCGAACACGCCTGCCAGCTGTGCCATCTTCTCATCCAGATTCATTTCCCTGAGCAGCAGTTCCGCCCGCTTCCGGGGCGGCAAAGCTGCGTTCATGTATTCCTTCATAGCCGTATCTCCTTTATTTGATTCGTGTGATCAGCAGAGCCAGGTTATCCCGCCCGGGCAGGGTCAGCTTTGTTTCGCCGGTGATGTGATCGGCGATCACTTCCCGGGTCATGTTCCACACATCGATGATTTCAGCTTTATAGGTTCTGTCCTCCGGCAGTTTCACGGTCTGCTCGCCGTAGCACTGCAGGTCGAAATAGGTCAGGTACGCTTCCTCGCCGCAGCGGGCTTCCCATGCGTGCTCCCCACCCAGGTGCGCCGTGCGGTCCTGCACACGCATCCGGTGGATGCTGGCCGAGAACAGCCTGCAGAAGCCCTGCATTTCCACCGGCACGGAGGTCAATGCCTGCTCCAGATCTTCTCCCTCCGTGAGCACGATGGACCAGATGTTATCCTCCCTGGGTGTCAGCGGCCCCGGCAGACTTTCCATGATCTGCCGCAGGAACGCGATGCGTTCCGGGCTTTCGCCCCTGAGAACACCGCCCCGTGCCCACCAGAGAATCTCGTCGTCATTCAGGAAGGTTTCCCCGTGGGTACAGTATGCGCCGCTGGCATAGCAGCGCCAGAACCGGCGTACCATTTCCTGACCGTTGATGCTGCCCCAGAAATGGGGAAGATTGCCCTCATAGCAGCATTCATCGATCACGACGGGCTTTTGATATTCCCGGATCCAGCGGGGAATTTCAGACAAGCCCTTGGTCTGCAGGCTGGCGTGGGTGATGTTTTTCCGGGTTGCGTCCCAGAAGCACATGCAGTTGTGGTTGGACAGCAGATGATGATAGGGATCGTTCTGCGCCACATAGGATTCGATCTCTTCCCAATCGGAAAGGGACTTATGGTCCGCGCACAGGTCATATTCGTTGGCCAGGCTCCACCAGATGTCCGGGAAGACAGCCAGACGCCGCAGCAGATAATCCAGATAGATCAGGTTATCCTTCTGTGACAGAGCGGCAAATCCCCAGCGATCATAGGGGTGGAACAGAATCAGGTCGGTCTGGATGCCCATGGATGCGATGCGCCGCAGAATGCTTTCAAACCGATGCCAGAAGGAGATACAGGGCCTGTTCACATCCCAGCTCCCGTCCTCGCTTTTCTCAAAGGCGTAATACGGCGGCTCGTTGTGATTGTAATCGTAATGCTTGGGAAACACACACATGCGCACCTTGTTGAAGGGGGCGTTTTTCAGGCTTTCCAGCGTCTGCTCCACCAGAGCATCCTCCTGATGGGCCAGGGCATATACTGTGGTCCCGAAGGGTATAAACAGTGAGCCGTCTTCATATTCAAAATGGGTTTCGACAGCCTTTACCAGCCCGTGAGCGCCGTCAGCCGGTTCGCAGATTTCCGTCCCCTCGGCATTCCATATGCCGCGGACCTTCCAGTGCCATTCCCCGGCGGCTTCCGGAAGGAAACGGACAACATACCGCCCGTCTCCGTCATAAAAGCCTTTGACCGTTTTGACGGTACCACCGCAGCTAAACTCGGCCCTCAGATCAATCTGCGCCCAGCGATCCGTCAGTGCTTCACCCTGGAAAATGAGTTCAAACACTTCATACTGTTTCATTCCGGCCGCACCCCTTATTCAAATTCGTCCAGGCTCCATTGCTCCAGCCAGTCCAGAATGCCCATCTCCCCCTCAAAACGGAAGGGCAGCCACACATAGCGCGCTTTGGAAGTATCCATCGCGCTGTCGGGAGGAAGTAGCTTCTGCAGTTCAGCCATGTGGGCTTCTTCTTCAGGCGTTCTGCTTTCCGCAAACCGCAGGCGAAACCATTCACCATAATCCTGATAGTGCAGGTGCATATATGCCGGAGCCCACCGGTCCGCCAGGGCAATGAACAGGTCCTTTTTCCCCGGCACCCTGAATACCGACGTGATCTGGGAGTGGAAGGAGGTCCGGCTCTCGTCACCCGGATGCGGATCGCCCAGCACCCGATACGGCCCGTGCCAGGTATCTGCCACAGCAATCTGGGAGGGATTGGGCAGATAGCCCGTAGTACCGGAAGTGACCAGATAATGCCTTCCGCGGCGGATGAAATGTGCCGTCGCTTCCCGCACAAAGGGCGGCTGAGGCTGGGGAAAATGCGTGGAATAATAGCCCGTCACATTGGTATAGTCTTCCGTCAGGTCGGCGATAATAGTTTCACTGTGCACCCGCTCAAAGAAATAGTAGCCTTTGCCATCTGACGCAGCAGCCAGATCAAAATCCCCCGCGCTCATGCCCAGCGGACGCAGCCCCCTGCAGACGATGGTATACGGTCCCAGCAGAGCGTCCGCGGTCAGTACCGTTTCGGTCTGCTCTCCGTTTTTTTCCATGATTTTCAGCCAGCATACATACTTTTTCGTCCGGGCGTTATAGAGGATATGCGGCCGGTCCATCATGCTGGCGGGATGCAGGGGGGATTGCTCATCCGTTTCATCCGGCGGAATAATCAACCCGCAGTCTTCCCAGTTGTAGAGATCCCGGGAGCGGTAGCAGCGCACGCCCCAATGCCAGATTCCGTTCTTTCCGTCGGTCTTTTCCTTGTTTTCGCCATACCAGTAATATATTCCGTCCACGGTCAAAATGCTGCCGCCGTGGGCCTGAATGGGCTTGCCGCTGGTATCCAGCCATTCCCGGCCGGGATAAAATGCATGCTGCATGAAAAGGCACTCCTTTTCTGAAAAGGCCGCCGTCCAATACGGGCGGCGGCACTGATTTGATCAGAGTCAGCCTCTGATGTATAGATGATTACTCCGTCACAAACTTCAGGGTCTGTTCGATGGCGCCGAAGGGCTGCACATCGTCCGCCTTGTAATTGAGCACCATATCGGCGGCATAGCCTTCGGTGGTCAAATCGCCGGCGGTCTCGAAGTGAAGAATGAAGGAATAGGTGGTCATGTCGATCTCATAGGTGCCCTTGTCCACTTCCATCTGGTTGCCCATGTAATCGGCATACAGCCGCACCGTATTATCGCTCAGCAGTTCGCAGATAAAGTCGGCTTTGGTGTCATCCATGCCGGGCACGGGAATTTCGCCTTTCAGGGCATAGGCCACTTCCAGGGGCTTCACTTCCACCAGCGTCACTTCTTCGCCGCTGTCGGAAACATAGGTGTAGGAACCGTCTTCGTTCTTGGTCACCTTTGCGCCTTCGTCGCTTTCAGAATCAGGCGTCAGGGTGATTTCAGTCTGTTCAGCGTTCATGGCATAGGTGCCTTCCACGAAGAAGACGATCAGATCTTCATACTTGCCGTTGACCTTCAGCTTCAGGGTAGCGGTGTCGTCCTCGGGATTGATGAGGCTCAGCAGCTCCACAGCAGGCTCGCCGGCATACTGGGCAGCAAACTTGCTGTTCTCAGGATCGGTATCCAGGTTCATGGCGCAGTTGTTGCCGCCGACGCCGGTGATGGCTGCCATATCATTGTAGATGTGCTCGGCGTCCATGGCGCAGCGGTCGATCTCATTGCCATCGAAATCATAGAACACCACGGTATAGGGAGCTGTGCCTTCGGTCAGGGTGCCCGCTTCACTGGCGGCGCGGTCCATGGCCACGCTGTAAGCGCGTTCCTCAGCGAGCACCTCATAGGTGCCGTCAAAGGTGATCTGATCCATGCACATACCTGCATGGAATACCCTGCCCAGACCGGGAATCTCATCATAGAAGTGGATGTAGTAATTCATGAACATGGTACCCACGTCATAGCCATAGGAATAGTAGGTACCGGCCAGCTCGGGCACTCCGCCTTCCGCCTGCGCGAAAGCGGCCAGTGAAAGGGACATTACGAGGCAAATCAGCAGGGCGATCATTCTTTTCATGGTGTTTTTTCCTCCTTGCCATTCTGCGGATGGCGATTGTTCTGACACAGATGCTTCATCCGTGCTGCTGGCATCATTATGCCATTGGAGGAGGGAAAAAGCTGTATGAAATCCGATGAAAAATCCTGCTCATCCGACATGAATGCTACTTCCGTATCTGCTTCTGATACTCCCGGGGCGTCATGCCGTAGTGTTTTTTGAACTGCTCGGTAAAGTAGGAATAATTGCCGAAGCCCACCGTGTTGGCGACCATGGAAATGGTCAGATCCTCCCGCTGCAGCAGCTCTCCGGCCAGACGAATGCGTTTTTCCTGGATGTATTCCGAAACAGTCATGCCGTATTTTTTCTTGAAAAGCCGGGTCAGATGATCCGCGCTCACATAGCACAGCGTGGCCAGTTCACGAACGGAAAGTTCATCCGCCAGGTGGCCGTCAATATATTCCACAGCCATTTCCAGCGCATTCACCGTGTCTCCCTTCGTCTCCTTCGCCAGAGAATCAATAAACTGCTGCCCGTATTGGCGGATCTGTTCATTCTGCCGACGCTGGTTCACCTTATCCTTGGCCCGAAGAAGGATCTCTGTCAGCTTTTGATAGCGGACAGGCTTGAGCACATATTCCATACAGTTCAGACGTACGGCAGTCTGAGCATAGTCAAACTCGTCATGGCAGGTCAGAATAATGCATTCGGTATTCGCACTGTGCTCATTCATGTAGGCGATCAGCTTCAGCCCGCTTTCACCCGGCATTTCAATATCGCTGACAAGGATATCCACATAGGTTTTTTTGACGATGCTCACCGCCTCTTCATAGCTGCAGGCTGTCAAAACCTTGTCAAAGTCCAGCAAATCCCAGTTGATGCCATCCAGCATTCCCTGGATAGCGAATTGTTCATCGTCCACAATCAGTATATTCATGTGCGCTCCTCTTCTTCACTGCGCGATGCCATGAACGGCACCACCATGTAGACCTGCGTTCCTTTCCCTTTTTCGCTGGAGAAATTCACCTCTCCTTCTTCCCCGTAAAACAGCTCAATCCGCCTCAGGCAGTTATAGATGCCGATGTGTTTTTTCCCGTTCTCATCAATATAGGGCTCACGGGCTTTCAGCTTTTCCAGCACTTCCGGCCTGATGCCGCTTCCCGTATCGGTGATGGCAATATGCAGGGCATCCTTTCCATTCTTATTCTGATTCGTCCGCACGGAGACCACGATTTCGATGGCTTCCCTGGGCTCCAGCGCATATTTGATGGCATTCTCCACAAAGTTTTCGATCAGAAGCGGCGGGATCTGGGCACTGAGGCTTGATTCCTCCGCCTGATATACATAGGAAAAGCGGCCCGGAAAACGGATTCGTTGAATGCGGATGAAATTATCCACAAATTCCAGCTCCTGCCGGACCGTCACCAGCTGCTGGCCACGACGCAGTACGTACCGGAAATAATCCACCAGACACAGGGAATAATCCTGGATTACGGAATAATTTCTGCTTTCCGCCAGAGCGTAAATTGTATTGTAGGAGTTCAGCAGCATGTGCGGATTCACCTGCAGGCGCAGATTATCCATTTCGGTTTCCAGGAGCTTCATGTCCTTTTCATGGGAAGCCTGGATTTCCTCAGCCATCCGGTTGAAGTCATCAAAAATCATCAGATAATCGTCGCTGATTTTTCCGGACTGCGGCGGAATCCGGTAAGAATTGTCCAATCCCAATGTATCGATTGCATTCCGCAGTGTGTCCATGGGCTGGAGAACATCAAGACAGAGCCGTCTGTACAAAAACGGACTCAGCATCAGCGTAACTATGGAAATCAGCAGACCAATCCACTGGACAAAAGGGATATGCGCCAGAACAAAATGGTACGGAAATGTGACCAGAACCCGAAAAGGCAGATCTTCTCCCTGCCATTCATATTTATAGGGATTTTTCCGAAGCTCTTCATATCCTTCCGGAGCTTCAGCGTAAACACCGTCTCCCGACAGCATAAATGCCTGACTGCCGTCCAGAGACACGTATACTTTCCCGCCATATTTTTCCACATAGGCATGGAAATGAGTGAATTTCCCGGATATTCCGGCGGGAAAATCCGTAAGGGGATCCCAGTTTTCCACTTTAAACTGAAGTGCCTCGGTTCTCAGAAACGCCGAAAGTCCGTTATTCCCGATCTGATAGGTGAGATCGTGGCTCTGAATAATGGAAATGACGGAGATAATGACGCAGATCAGGCAGACGGGCAGCACCAGAGCCAGCATCATCGTCATAAGCCTTGGGCGAAGCCGGCGAAAGATCTCATGACTCCAGAACCACTTCCTGAATGACTGAAAACTCTTCATCAAAACTATCCCTCCCGGGAGAGATGGTATTTCTGCCTTTATTATACACGAAATCAGGGATTCCGCATAGAAAAACGGCCTGCGCCAATGCGCAGGCCGATGATAAACTGCCCTTGGTTAACCCTTCACGCCGCCCTGAATGACGCCCCTCTCCATTTTGTCCTGGAAGAAGGGGAAGGCGATGATGATGGGCGCGATGGCCGCAATGATCACCGCGAACTGTATCAGATAACGGGCATAGTTGGGATTTGATGAATTCAGGAAGTCGGCATTCTCGGAAGTAATCTGCCGGATCACCAGCTGCAGGGGCCACAGCGCCTTTTTATTGGGCACATAGATGGAAGCCTGCAGCCAGGAGTTCCACTGACCAACCGCCAGGTTCAGGATGATCACGCTGCCCATGTTCATGGCCTGGGGCAGGGTGATCTCAAACAGGGTGGAGATATGTCCGGCGCCGTCGATGTGGCTGGCCTCGTACATTTCCTTGGGGATGGAGTTGAACGCGTTCATCATCATGATGCAGTACATGCTGTTGGTGCACCCGGGAATAACCAGTGCCCAGGGAGTGCCGACCCAGCCCAGCGACCGGATCACCATGTAGGTGGGCACCATACCACCGCCAAAGAGCATGGTCACCATAAGTGCCATGGTGACAGGCTTTTTCAGCTTGGTATCGCGGCTGAGAGCATAGCCCGTCACCGCTGAGAGCAGGAATCCAATGGTCGTAAAGGACACAGTATAGACGATGGTATTGATGTAGCCGCCCACAATGCTGGCGTTCTGGAAGATCAGATTGTAGCCTTCCAGGGTAAAGCCGCCCACAGGCCACAGCACCAGGCCCACATGAGCCAACAGGGATTTACCATCCGAGAAGGAGGACATGAGTACGTGCCACATGGGAATCACGCTGCAGAACGCCACCAGGGCCACGATCACATACAGGATCACATCCACAATCCGGTCTGCAATGGTTTTGGTTTCCACCATGTTGTTTTCCCATTCTTGCTGTTTACGCTGCTTTCTTGCCATGTTGATCCCTCCTTTCTCAGAACAGGCTGCTGCCGCCAACCTTGCGTGACAGGGCGTTGGACCCTACCAGCAGCACCGTGGAAACGATGGACTGGAACAGGCCCGACGCGGCGGACAGGGAGTAATTGGAGGTACCACCGCCGAAGGCCTGACGGTAGGTATAGGTGTAAACGGTATCGGATACGCTGTAGGTGCTGGGCATATACAAAAGCAGGATGTTATCATATCCCGCAACGAACGCGGTGCCGATGCCGATGACGAACATCATCATGATCATGGGCAGAATATTGGGCAGGGTGATTTTGAACAGCCGCTGCAGACGGGTTGCGCCGTCAATGGCCGCCGCTTCATGCAGATCGCCGCTGACCTGGGAAATGGCCGCCACGTACATGATGGATCCCCAGCCAACTCCCTGCCAGATCCCCATCATTGTGTAAATGATCCAGAACACAGGGGGCTTATCATTGGCCAGCCAGTTCTGGTTCTCCGCCCCGAACATATTGGACAGCAACAGTGTCAGCGGTCCATCCTTGGCCAGGAACTGGGTGAACAGGGAGCAGACGATAACCGCAGCCACAAAATTGGGCATATAGGACATGGTCTGTGCGACACGCTTGAATTTCTTGCTGTTGATGAGGCTCAGAATCAGAGCGAAGATAATGGGAGCAACGAAGCCGATGGTGCACTTCATCAGTCCGATCAGCACCGTGTTCCGCAGAGCCTGGAGGAAATCTTCGCCGGAGAACAGGTCGATAAAGTGCTTCATGCCCACCCATGGGCTGTGAAAGTAGCCGTCGGCCACGTTATAATCCTCGAAGGCCATCACGATGCCAAACATGGGAAGATAATGCAGCACGACTTCATAGACAATGATGGGAACGAACAGCAGGTAGACGACCCAGTCCCGCCTGAACTCCGCCTTCCAGCTTCGCCTTGCGGAGCCTGCCAGCTCCTTTTTAGCTTTTGCCATGGAAAATACCTCCTCACTGTTCAGACCGCTTAGCGGAAGGGATATCTGTCAACATAGTACTGGAACGTTTCTGTGACGGAGTCTACCTTGTACTTTTTCAGTACTGTGCACCATTTATCCCAGTCTTTGTCAAAATTGGATTTCCCGGTAATGAAGTTCGCACAGTTCTTGGTCATGTACTCCAATACCTTGGCCCGGATATCGTCGCATTTTCTGGAGTCTTCCTGGCTCATCTCATTGGTTGTGCGGGTTCCCTGGAAGAAACCGGTATTGGGATACAGCAGCCACTGATCCAGAGAAGTCTGGTAGGTGTCGGCATAACCAAGATCCACGTTTTTCACCAGCAGCAGACCGGGGGCCTTGGCGAAACTCGCAGCGGTGTTCAGCTGGCCGCTGTCCGTCACCAGCACGTTGTTCTTTTCATACTTGCCTTCGTCATTGACAAAGTATGCGCCGTCGCTCAGGCCGTTGCTGGCATAGAAGGTGTTTTCGGAGAAGTCGGCCACCTGTTCGGCGCTGAGGCCCAGCGTACGGATCAGTGCGCCTTCCTCGGAGTAGAAGTAATCCAGGTAACTGCACAAGGCAGCCAGGTCCTTATCCTTGGCAGTGGGCGTAATGATCACGCCGCCGCCGGTGAGCTCGCCGCCCATCACGCAGTTCGGCGGCACGTTCCGGCAGCTTTCCGGGCCGTACATATCGTTGATGGGATAGGCTGCGCCGGCCACGAAGATGCCCTCGGTATAGCCGCCGTCATGCATATCCAGTCGGCCGCCCAGCTCGCTCTGCTGGCCGTTCCACATACCGATCATGCCCTGACGCACAGAGGTGGAGTCGATCTGGTAGAAAGCATCGGAGGTGCGCTGGTCGAAATCATGATCCAGCCAGCCTTTCTCGTACCAGGCGTGCATGCACTGCAGATAGGTTTTGAACGGTTCCTCATTGCCTCCGAAATGCACCTTGTTCTCAGCATCCTGATACCACACGTTGACGCCGCCGCCAAAGCAGGAAAGCAGACCGCCGGACCAGGTGAAACCGGGATAGTACAGGCTCATGCAGTATTTATCCGTGATCCCAAGATCCGCCTGGGCGCGGGCAAAGATTTCAAACATCCATTCCCAGTCGGAGATATACTTGGGCTCCGTCCCGCCGGAGGGAAACACCACATCGTCCACCCAGCTGTCAGCATCCGCAGGATCGGTATAGCCGCCGGTAAATGCCGCACCAGTGACCGGATTGGTTCCGTATTTCACGATCCAGTCCCGGCGGTACATATAGCCCTGGAACACTGCGCTGTAATCATCCTGCATGTTGATCAGGCTGTAATAGTGCTCGTTGCCATTGTCATCCACGCTGACAGCGTTGTTATAATACTGAGGATCGGAATGAACCAGTGCCACGTAGTTCGGCATGTTGGCCAGCACGTATTCTGTAATCTCAATTCCATATCCTTTTTCCACCATGATGCGGGGTGGTTCGCAAATGACCGCGTCGATCAGGTCCGGCAGGTCGCCGGAGGCGATCATGGTGGTATAGTTGTCACTCTCAGATCCGGGCGGGGGCTGCAGGAAATTGAGGGAAATACCCTTTCCTTCCGGACCCCAGCCACGGCGCAGCGTGTACTGAACCGACGGGTTCTCAGCATAATTGCCGTAATATTCCGAGGATGTGCCGGAATAAATCCACCAGTCAAAGGTGGTGTCCGGAGATGCACTCTGGCCGGTGGTACTGCCGATATTGCCGTAATATACCTGCATGCCGACCAGCATGACCACCACAGCAACCATCAAGGCAATCCACTTTGCGCGAATAGACATGGATTTGATCTCCTTTCTTGAATGGACTGAACGGAGGGAAAGGTTCCCTGATGCTGTTCATGATAGCGAATCACTGAAAAAAACACTTTATGAATTCCGACAAAAAATACGTCATTTCCGACACGTCGGTTTTCCGTATTCATTCTGCATAGCGAAGCTCTCCTTCAAAGGAAAGCCGCTTATCTGAGGGCGTGATAAGCACGCCCTTCGTGCCGTCAGGCAGCCTGATCCAGTACTGCCATGCGCCGTCATCCGTCCGCCGGTATGCAAACCGGACCACTCCGAAAGGGGTGGCGGCTGAACCGGACAGGTCAGGCAGATCCAGCAAATGCGGGCGGATCACGATGACACCGTTTTCCTGACAGATCCCGGCCAGGGTATGCATGAATTCATACAGCGGAAGGGCACTCCAGGCATGACACTCACTGCGTGGATGATGCGGCTCTTCCGGACAGGTGGTGCTTCCCCTGTCCATCAGACCGATCCAGACATCCAGATCCAGGCGCAGCTGTTTCTCCATTCCCACCTTTTCCAGAGCGCGGAACCATTCAAACGAAGCAGCGAAGGAACAGGGCGGGCAGCTTACTGCGGATTTCAGCGCACGTATGCTTTCCATTTCGTCCAGCATACCGTTCACCACTGCCCAGGCCTGCGCGTGACGGGTGAACTCAGGACACGCCGGGCCTTCCCGCACCATGCCCTTATCCGGATCAAAGCATGTATCCCTTACCCTCTGCAGAATATCAGCCCGCCGCTGCCGGTACTCATCCGCCGTGCCGGGACGGCCCGTTGCTTCATACAGTTTTGCGCCGCATTCCAGGGCATACGCGTACATCAGATTGATGATCGTGCTGGGACCTTCAAAATAGGCCGGGGGTACACCGCCGGTTTCCTTCCAGCCGTCCTGCCAGTCTATGAATGCCCAGGGTTCAATGACTCCCACCAGCCCCGACTGATCCCGTCTGCTGTCGAAGCAGTCCAGAATGCGGTCGATATCTGGGCGGTATCTCCGGCCCAGTTCCACATCGCCCGTATCCTCCACATATTCCCAGAGTGCAAACACATAATGCAGGGAGAATGTGGATATCACCTGCAGATAGGCCGTTGGCGTTTTCCCCGGCAGCAGTCCGTTCGGAAGCATCCCGCAGTGAAAATCCAGCAGTGCCTTTCTAGCCAGGCGCGTATCGCTGCTCACCGCGTAGGTAAAGAGCATCTGAAGGCGGGTGTCCATGATGAACTGCAGCTGCTCATAATACGGGCAGTCCATATAGGTTTCCAGCATGCAGTTCTGCAGGGTGCGCAGACACATTGTCCACAGGCGCCCAAGCCATGGAGCGGATGAGGAAATGGATGACTGCACCGGCAGTGGATACGCAGTTTTCCGATAGGCCGGCGGCTGCGACAGCTGACCGCCCTGAATAACGATATACCGGAAGGTGCGTACCCAGAAGGGCTCATAGCATACAGGCTTGCCGTTCAAGACAATATGGTCAGCCCGGCCCGAAACACTGCCTTTCAGATCATCGATGCGCTGCCCGTCCGTGCCGTCACCGAAGCGCTCCAGATAAGTAATGGTGATTTCCGTTCCCGCCGCGCCGTCGAATGCGAACCGGGGATAGCCGTTAACATGGACACCGGCATCCAGTACAGTACCGTTTTCTCCCGGAATGATCTGAGCAAAACCCGCTTCCCTTTCTTCCAGCAGAGGAATTTCCCTTGGGATCACATGCACCCGCGGGATCAACCCCACACGCTGGAATGTAGTGGAAGGGATCACCGGTCCGTACGGCAGGGCGGGCATCCAGGAGGACGCGTCATAGTCCATGGTTTTCCAGTCACACGGCGACAGGGAAAAATCGATGCTTTCCTCCACCGCGCCAAGATAGATGGAATACTGCGTGGACTTCAGATAAAAACTGCTGTCCAGCCACACCCTCCAGTCCGCCTCGCCTGTGGAGACAGAACCAATGCTTTTCCCATTCCCGTCCTGTATGATCCCTTCCACGGCCAGCGCGTGACTGTTGCCCGCGCCTGCCACACCATAGATCGCGGCTCTTTCATCCGTCTGATCCCGGGCAATATCCGGATCGTTATAAAGCACCTGCACGGCAAACACATTTTTTCCCCCGCGCAGGCAGGGCGTCAGGTCCACCGTTTCATAATACTGCCGCCCCGGATCCCCCTTGCAGGGGCCGGACAGCACAGACTGCCCATTGACCCACAGCCGGTAACGGGACACCGCCGTAATGCAGACTGTCAGCCGTGCATTCTCCGGCAGCACCTGTTCACAGCGGAAGTAGGCAAAGCGTCCGCCCAGATCACCGTGATAGATTTGCTTCTGTTTCAGTTCGTCCGGCGGAATCCTGATCCATTGCGCAGATTCCCACATACTGTTACCTCTTGGAAAACGAAAGGCTGGAAAAACCAGCCTTTCACAAAATCCTTATTCTACGATGATTCGCGCCCGATCCAGGTTCAGCACCTGGGTAAATGGATCTGCGGCATCGCCATTGCGCTGGGTGGCGATGCGTACGGTGGCAAAGTATGTGCCGGGCTTATCAAAAGAACAGACGGTTTCCGCGTGCGCGGTGCGTACCTGCCCCCGGACTCCTTTTGTAAAGGTCAGTGCACCATCCCACATTTCTTTTCCCAGCATCAGTCTGGCCGCGCCGTTGGTTTCGGTTTCCTTAGCGGCAAGCTGCTTTTCCTGCTGGGCAAACAGGATCTCCGTCACGTCGCCCGCGTTTTCGGGCACCTCAACATCCACCGTGAAGCGCACACACTCGCCTGCTTTTACATGGGTACACTTTTCGCCGTTGGCCTTCAGTGTGGGGATCGCCTGAATGCCGTACCGTTTGCTCACATCGGGCTCCGTATGAATCTGCCCGTCTTCGCCCAGGGTATAGGCGGTACGATTCAGGGGTTCAATACCCTTCTCCACCCAGTTGCTCAGGTCAATCAGCGCCTGCCGCAGAGCACCCACATAGTTGACCACCATATAGTTGCCGATGGCGGCCACGTCGCCGTGCATGCAGCGTTCCATAAAGTAGGTGCGGTGATCTGCGTCGCTGCCCTTGGCCTCAACGATCTTGTTCCGCCACCAATCGGCGCACCATGGGCACGTGCTTTCGTCCATTAGCGCTTGGATGTTGATGACCTTACCTTGAATTTCGCCATCCTGCCGCACGCCCACACCGGTAAAGGGCACCGGGAAAGGCTTTCGCTGGGGCGTTTTGGGTGTGCCGTCTGCATTGCGGAACTGATCCCAGGCATGGAAGGACAGATCCTCCGGCACCTGGTGGCGATAATAGCTCTGGACTGCGATATAATCGGAATTATCCAACAGGATTTCATCCCCAGGCCGCACTTTCCCCAGTGTTTCTCCCACGTCGCTGGTGCCGTAGGCGGAACCGATGGTGACGATGCCACCGTCGCGGTCGGAATAACGCATCATTTTGCCCATGAGCAGGTTCGCACCCGCAGCCTCGCCACTTTCAAAAATCATCGAAAGACCTTCCAGGTACAGATGATCCCCCTGGGGCAGAGCCTCCAGTTCGAGATAGGCGCCATTGCCATCGGCCAGCTGCTTTTTCCAGGCGTCATCCACGCCATTCAGGCCGTTTTCAGCACTGCGGGCTTCCGCCTTATCAGCCAGATGCACCGAATGAACTTTGGTTTTGAAGTAAATGCGATCCTTGGAGGAAGAGCTTTCCGGGTCAGCCCCCGCATACCCGGGCTTGGTCCAGAAATCGGTAAAGTAGGCGGGATCCATTCTTTTGACACCGGGCATCAGCACCGGCAGGGAGCCGGGATCGATGACGCCCTTGGCCTCCAGATACCAGGCCAGCGGAGGGAAGCCCATTCTTGTCAGCTCCCGCAGCATATCCGCCTCGTCCCGATTCAGTTCTTTATAGGGGTCGCCGCTGCCGCCCGCGTCCAGGGCGTCCAGAATTTTGGGAAAAGCATCTCGCAGCACCCGCTGTCCCTGCACGTGCATGGTGATGGTGTTGGGCAGGCTCACGGGAGAGCCGATGACAAAGGGCGCAGCCCCGTCCCAGGCGGAGGTATTCTCGATGCAGGCCATGGATTTGTAGCCGCCGCCGCTGCCGCCGTACACATAGCCATAGGGCCGCTGGGCCGTTTCATAGATTTCCATGGCCTTTTCCCGGGAATATTCCGCCGCCGCAGCGGAGGATTGCCAGGTCAGCTTGTCATCCCGGTTGCCGCCGAACTGGGAGTGGGAGCCCATGTTGGTTTCCACATAATATGCTCCGCATTTGAGGGCAAAGCCGATCCTGTCCTCGGTGCCGGTATGCCCCAGAGAGGCTACCTCTTCATCGGGACCGGGGAAGGGAGACAGATACTGCTGAAAACGGTTTTCATAACGCTCCGCCGTTGGGAAGCAGAAGGCGAACTTCACATCCGTTCCCTCAAAATAGCCGTGCATGAACCGGAAGGGAATGGTTTCGCCACCGGGCAGATAGCGTTCTCTCCATTCATCCTGATCGATAACCGGATGCTGGAAACGCGAATCCTGCTTGGGATCATAGATCGTTTTTTTCAAGGGAAATGCACCTTCCTTCCGTTATTCCGCTTTCATTGAAAGCATCGACCCGAACAAAACAATGACAGCCTTTTACCAGTGCGCCGATGCGTTTTTCACCGGCGGAGAAGACCATATAGCTGTGATACAGCTTATCGGGGGCAGAACCAAAGAGAATGTTATAGCCAAGCGTGTTCTCCTGTTTGCGGATGGCCACAGCCATATCCAATGCGCCGGTTCGCGCGGCGGTAAACGATGGAGTATCCGGCTTTGCTCCATGACCTCTGCCAAATATACGCAGGCCGGATAAGCAGGGGCTTTGGGCATAGGGCACGGCGATATTTGTCAGACGGATCAGCCTGGCCTTGAAGCCGTCCTCCCGAAGAACCAGATCGTGGGAAAGGTCAGTCCGCGCGTAAGACTTGTCCTCGATGACAAACCAGCTTGCCCCGTCCACGCTGCCCTCCAGCCGCCATTGGGTTTGCAGATCCCTTTCTTCAATATGGCGAGCCTGGCCTTCTATCATTGGAACAGGGCATGGAACGCTGATTCCGTCATCTGCGAAATTGACCTGAATGGCATGAACATCATATACCGCTCCAAGATCAACCTGCAGCCATTCTGTACGGCTGTTTGTTGCTGCCCGCCACCAGGTACGCGCGTCTTCCTCAGTCGCTCTTACCGGTTCATGCCCTTCCGCGCAGGAGGAGGCAAAAGCCGCTTTCCCCACGCTGAGAAGCATCCAGGCCGGGTCCCGCCAGGGATCGCCATCCGTGGCCATAGGCCAGTCGCCGTAACGCTGGTTGCAGAAGAGCTCCCCATCTGTGTCGAAGCCCGCAGGCCACAGGCCGACACGGCGCTCAAAATTATGGTTTACACTGATGCGCATCGTTGACGTATGCCACCATTGCCCTTGCCGGTCCTGCATGGTGGAGCCGTGGCCCGCGCCGGGCAGAAAACCACCGGGATGGTAGGAGTAGGGATTGTTTTTCGCCAGGGTGAACGGACCCAGGGGACCGTCGCTGACATAGACCCCATCGGCATAGATGTTATATTCCGTGCCCGGGCATGCGTATTGCAGATAATACCTGTCTTCATGCTTTGTCATCCACGAGCCCTCGATGAAAGGCGCATTGGAGAACATGCCTCGGATCATCGCCTTTCGGTCATCCGGAATCTGATCCTCTCGCATGCCTCTGGCAGCCAGGAATGCCCGCATCTTCGCATCCGCCGCCTCCTGCCGAAGAGGTTGAAGGCCATGATCTTCTCCCAGGCGTTCAAACCCGATTTCAAAAGGATGCCCTTCGATCAGAACCTTTCTTTCACCCTTGGGAAGCATCGTTTCCACGTCCAATTCCACGCCCCAGATCGGGGTGGCGTTGGAGCAGCCCCAGTAGAAATAGACCCTGCCGTTGTCATCGATAAACAGATTGGGATCCCAAAAGGGAAAGTTACCCGGTATTTTTTCATAAGGCCCGTTCAGAATATCCCGTGTGCGCCAGCGATCGCAGCTTTCATCCCGGCGGGAAGCACAGAAATATACCCACTCGCCCATCACACGCACGTCAGGGGCATAATCATACAGTGGCAGCTCCCGGGGAAGCCGATGGTTTTGCCAATGCGCCAGGTCATCCGACACCCACACGCCCAGGGTCATGGACGCAAAGATGTAATAGCGACCCTGAAAGCAGATCATGGAGGGGTCTGCCGCTTCACGACAGATTTTCATATTTCCGCCCTGGCGTTGATCCAAATTGAACTGATACCGATAGTCCACATTGACAGGATTGCAAAAGTACCGCATTATTTTTCCTCCTGCGCTGTCAGTTAAGCTGGAGAGGCTCTGCTGGATCTGCCTGTCGGTTCGGCTCAAACTGCGGGCATTCAGTTTCGTTTTCCTTGCTTCCGTCAAATTTGCGGAAACGTTTCACACAGGTTCTGGACATATACCAGACCACAAAGGCGGGCACAAAGAATGTGATAAGAGGCATTACCTGCGGGAACAGCGCCGCCAGGACGAAGCCGCCCACAGCCGCAGCCAGCGTCAGCAGCGTTTGAGGAAAGCGGGCCAGCATATGAATGACGGCGTTATGGATAATCTGCCGGTTGGTCAGCTGGAACCGCGCCAGCGTGGGAAATGTCCAGAGCATCAGCGCCGCCGTCAGCAATGCCAGCACGAAGATCACTGCGCACAACAGGCGGATCAGCAGTGTTCCTTCCATCTGCATCAGGATATACCAGTCCGCAGCCAGAAATCCAACGACCAGCATAAACAGCAGCGTCAGCACAGTACCCTGGCGGAAATTATCCTTGAAGGCCTGCCAGAAGGGTCGGAAGATGGTCGGCGCTTCTCTTCGCTCAATCCGCATGCCCACCGTCATCACAGCGGCTGCGGCAGCGCCGGCGGTAAAGCCTGGAATGGAGAAAAGCAGGAATACCAGCCCGAGCTTGATATAGTCAAGCAGTGTATAGATAAACTGTGAAAACCTGCTGTCCGGATTAAAAAGCTGCATTTCTCTTCCCTCCTTTTTCGGGTTGCTGTTTGTATTGTATCAAGCGTATCCGGCGATTTCTTCCCGATTTCCGACCCGAAATGACAGAAAACCGACATTGTGCACCCGGATGCCGGTGCATGTCGGATTTGTGAAAAAAAGCATCGGAAATCAAAAAGACAGGAAAAGACTGATCATTTAAAATAGAGATTGTTCAATGGGAATCCGTATTTCACTCAGAAACGGGAGGAACGCTGATGCAGCACAACCAGACATCCTCCAGCGCGACTGCCAATGAAGAAATGCTCCGTTCCGGCAGTTTTTGGACGCTGGCAAGAAAACTGTGCATCCCCGCCATTCTGATCATGCTGGTGATGGTACTCTATCACATGGCGGATGTGTTCTTTATTGGCCAGACCGGCGACGCCAACAAAGTGGCGGCGGTCACGCTGGCCTCGCCCATGTTTTCCATTTTATCCGGCTTGGGTGTGTTGCTGGGAAATGGTGGCTGTACCGCCATCTCCCTTTCGCTTGGCAAGGGAGAATATGACAAAATCAAAAAAATAAGCGCCTTTGCTGTGTGGGGCGCCATTGTGATCGGCGTCGTTTTTGCCGCCGTGGTGCTGCCGCTCATGGGGCCCATCTGCAATCTGCTGGGGGCAAACGATGAAACCCGGGGCTTTACTGCCGAATACCTGCGCGTCATCGCCATCGGCGCGCCGGTGATCATGCTGACCAACGTGGTGCCCGCCCTGATCCGGGCTGACGGCTCCACCACCGATTCCATGATCGGCAACATGCTGGGTACGGTGCTGAACATTGCTCTGGACCCGCTGCTGATTTCCGTTTTGAACATGGGCGTGTCCGGCGCAGCCATCGCCACAGTGGCGGCCAACGTGGTCAGTCTGTGCTATTACGTTTACTTTCTGCGTACCAAGGGCAAGATTTACTCCGTATCTCCCAGGGATATTTCATTTGAAAAGGCGATTGTCTTGACGGTGATCAGCCTGGGCCTACCCATGAGCTGCGCAACGGTACTGGGCAGTGTATCCAGCACCATCGTGAATAACCTGATGATGCAGTACGGTTCCATCGCTGTGGCTGCGCAAAGCGTGGCCGGACGTATCGGGCAGATGATCTCCATGACGGTGATGGGCGTGTGCATGGGCATGCAGCCGGCTATCTCCTTCAATTACAGCGCCAGAAACCATAAGCGGCTGACGGAGATCTTGATGAAAACCACCGGCCTTGCCGTGGTGGCGGGAACAGTCTTGTCTGTTCTGTGTCTGATCTTCCGGGATCAATTGCTGAACGCCTTCCTCGATAGCCCAGACGTTCTTGAAATTGGGCGCGTGTGCCTGTTCGCCTCTATTGTGATCGGCCCCTTTTTCGGATTTTACCAGATCTGCACGACCTATCTCCAGGCAGCAGGAAAATCCAGGCAGGCCATTATCGTATCCCTGCTGGAAAAGGGCATCATCTATATTCCCATGGTATTCCTGATGAACTGGCTATTCAAAATGTACGGCATTGTTTTCTCTGCCACAGTCACCACTGTTTTGTCCGCCGTGGCCGCGCTGATCTTCTGCTATAAAGATTACCGGAAGGAACTGAAAGATACAAAGGCATGGTAAGGAAGGAGCAAACATCATGAACGTACAGGAAATTATGCAGCAAATGACATTGGAAGAAAAGGCCGCCTTCTGCTCCGGTCACGATTTCTGGCACACCAAGGCCATTGAACGCCTGGGCGTTCCCGCCGTGATGATGTGCGATGGTCCACACGGCCTGCGCAAGCAGGAGGGCGAGGGCGACCACCTGGGCATCAACAAGAGCATCGAAACGGTCTGCTACCCCACCGCCGCCGCCCTGGCCGCCTCCTTTGACCGGGATGTGATGAAGCAATTGGGCGAAGCCCTGGGCCAGGAATGTCAGGCGGAAAATGTGGCCATGCTGCTGGGGCCCGGCCTCAACATCAAGCGCAGCCCCCTGTGCGGCCGGAACTTTGAATACTTTTCCGAAGACCCGTACCTGGCGGGCGAAATGGGAGCTGCCTATGTGCAGGCGCTGCAAAGCAAGGGCATTGCCGCCTGCGCCAAGCACTTTGCCTGCAACGATCAGGAAACGCTGCGCATGAGCGGTTCCTCCAACCTGGACGAGCGGACGCTTCGGGAAATCTATCTGCCCGCCTTTGAAGCGGTGGTCAAAAAAGGCAAGACCCGCAGCCTGATGTGCGCCTACAACGCCATCAATGGCACCTTCTGCTCTGAAAACAAAATGCTGCTCACCGACGTCCTGCGGAATGAATGGAAATCCGACGCCTTTGTAGTCACCGATTGGGGCGCCATCAAGGATCAGGCCAAGGGCGTGGCCGCGGGCCTTGACCTGGAAATGCCCGGCGGTCCCAACGCCACCGGCGAGGAGATCGTGGAAGCAGTCAAGACCGGAACACTGGATGAATCTGATTTGGATAAAACTGTGCTGCGGCTGCTGCAATTCGTGAAGGACAGCGTGGAGCAGCGCAGGCCCAGCGCGACCATCGACCGGGACGCTTGCCGCAAACTGGCCCGGAAGCTGGCAGGCGAATGCGCCGTGCTGATGAAGAACGAGGGCAGTCTCCTGCCGCTGAAAGAAAATCAAAAGGTGGCGTTCATCGGAGAATTTGCCGACAAGCCCCGCTATCAGGGTGCCGGCTCCAGCCACATCAACGTGCCCCATGCCGTCAGCGCCATGGAAACCGCGGGCAACGCCGTCATCTACGCCCGGGGCTACGACGCCCACAGCGATGTTACCGATGAAGCGATGCTGAAGGAAGCCGTCGAAACGGCGAAAAAGGCTGATGTGGCCGTGATTTTCGCAGGTCTGCCGGATGCCTTTGAAACCGAAGGTGCGGACCGGGATCATATGCGCCTGCCGGACAATCAGAACGAACTGATCAAGGCCGTTTCGCAAGCCAACCCGCATACCGTGGTGGTGCTGCATGGCGGCTCTCCGGTGGAGCTACCCTGGCTGCATGACGTTCCTGCCGTGCTGTGCGCATACCTGGGCGGCGAGCAGGTGGGCGCAGCCACGGTGGATCTGCTGTATGGCAAGGTAAATCCCAGCGGCCATCTGGCCGAAACCTGGCCCATTCGTTTGCAGGACAATCCTTCTTACCTCAATTTCCCCGGCGAGGAGGGCGTCGTGACCTACGCCGAGGGCATTTTCGTGGGCTACCGGTATTACGACAAAAAGGAAATGCCCGTGAACTTCTGCTTCGGCCACGGGCTGAGCTATACGCAGTTTGAATATGCCAATTTGAAGCTGGATAAAGACAGCCTGACCGATCAGGACACCCTGACGGTATCCGTGGACGTGAAGAATAATGGCTCTGTCGCAGGAAAGGCCGCCGTGCAATTGTATGTACGGGACGTGGAAAGCGCCGTGCGCCGTCCCGTCCGGGAGCTGCGGGCTTTTGAAAAAATCGCTTTGCAGCCCGGCGAAATCAAGACTGTCACGTTCACGCTGGATAAACGGGCCTTCGCCTACTGGGAGCCCAAGTGTCATGATTTCTTTGTGGAAAGCGGGGAATATGTGATCGAGATCGGCGAGAGCTGCCGGGATATCCGGATAACGCAGCCCGTCCAGGTGGAGGGCACCATCGAATTACCCTTCACGGTCACGGTAAACACCACCATCGGCCAGCTGCTCAAGCATCCCAAGGGCAAGGAGATCATCGGCAATATGATGCGCTCCTCCGCTTTGAGCCATGTGGACCAGACCGATTCCATGGGCGAGGGCAGCGAGCGCATGATGCAGGGCATGATGATGGGCATTCAATTAGGCGCGCTGGTGAGCTATGGCCGCCTGACCCGCAAACAGCTCAAGGACCTGATTG
>CAMNDE010000030.1:0-38099 GCA_946534895.1 uncultured Clostridia bacterium | reverse complement strand
TGTTCCGAACATTCCTGTTTTATCCACAGAAAAAACCGGACTTTCGTCCGGCTTTTCAAAATCATCAGTTCCCATAGATGAAGCTGTGCAGTGCATTTACGTTGATATCCCAGTTCTTCGTAGACAGATTGATTACGCTGGCTCCGTCGATCGTGGCATAGCTGTATGTCTTATCCATCGGAATCCTGTGCTGGGAAATCACTTCCCCGCCGGATTTCATATTCTGAATAATATCTCCCTTCAGCACGGACAGCGCCAGGTTCAGCAGAGTTCCGGGATTCATATTGGTCGTGACATAATCCTTGGAAGTATTGATCAGGTTTGTCAGATTATTCATGGAAATGTCTTCCAGGACTTTCTTGAGAAGAAGCTCAAGCAGATGACGCTGTCTTGCCGTACGTTTGAAATCATTGTCAATTTCACGCAGTCGTGCATACATGACAGCCTGTACACCATCAAGGTGCTGAATTCCTTCTTTCCGTTCAAGAGGCGTTCTGGATTTTCCGTCGGTGTTGTCATACGCCGGCGGATGCTTCCGAAGATAGGTATTGATGGCGCCCGCCTCTGTTTTTGACAAATCAATATCAATTCCGCCGATCGCATCAATAATGGAAGCAAGTCCGTAGAAATTGATAGTCACATAATGCTGAATATTCAGCTTGAAGTTATGGTTCACTGTCCTCATGGCCAGTTCGCCGCCGCCTCTTGAATATGCATTGTTAATGCGGCTCTTGTTCTTGTATCCCGGAATCGTCACATACAGATCCCGCAGAATACTGGAGAGTTTTACAGTTCCCTCTGCCGTGTTGATGGAACATACCATGGTCACATCGTTGTGCTGCAGTCCTTTGGAAGGATCAAGGTCACGGGACCGGGTATCAATTCCCACCAGGAGAATATTGACCACATCGTCAGAAAGCTCCGTGTTCAGTTCGAGGTCCTCAGGATTGATGCTTTCATCCACTTCCCAGTTTTCAAGATCCTCAGCTGCTTCTGCCGGATCCGCGTCAATCACAAATACGGATTCCTCGTCTTCCTCTTCAACAAGTTCCCACTCTTCCAGTACCAGTTCTTCTTCTTCCTCTTCCGCAAGCACACCAGTGACGTTTCCGGTCAACAGGCAGATCATCATAAAAAGAGAAAGGAATCTGAACAGCTGTCGTTTCATTCGTTTCCACCCCTGTTATCAAAATAGCCTTTTCAGCTCTTGCTTATCTGCAAAACAGGTTCCATGCCGAGCTCTGCTTCCACTAGATATTATCATTTTCGTTCTCATTTCACAACCGTTCTTCTCAGTGTTTCCAGGCTCTCCAGAACATTGTTTACATTTCGGCACATGCCTCCATAGGGTTCCAGAATCACAGTGCCGTCAAAGCCAATTTCTTCAAGGGCACTGCCGAAGTCCTGCCAGGGAACGCAGTCCATGCCCGGCAGGGCAAGCTTTCCATCCTGATTCCATCCGAGTACATGGACATGGGCCAGATGGCTGCCCATGTGCCGCGCCATATCCATCAGGTCCGCGCCTGACTGATGTGCCTGTTTGGTATCCAGTACAAAGCGCACATACGGGTATTCCTCCAGAACGATATCCACGTCCTCCGTATTCTGCAGTGTCCGCCAGGAAACATTTTCCCAGAGCAGTTCCACATTGTTTTCTCTGGCAGTCTCCCACAATTCCCGCACGGTTTCTTTTCCTGCATGAATCTGATTCGGATGGAGTCTCCCCCGGACAACCCCCGGGCCGTGAAAAATATAATAGGAAGCGCCCAGTACCTGGGCAGCACGGCACACATTCCTGAAAACGTCCATGGCTTCTCTGCGCTGCCGCGGGGATTTTCCAAATAAATCCGCTTCAAACTGTGTGCCTTTCGGATGAACAGAAGCGCATGGAAGCTTTCCCAGCTTTTCTCTTACGATGCGCGCAAACTCCACAGTATATTCAGAATAGGTTTCCAGAAAGATTTCACACGTATCCAATGGCAGCTCAGCCAGACACGCCGCTGCATCCTCCGTCTCCATATCCCCGTAATATGCTGCGCTGCTCATGCCCAGCTTCATGTCAGCACCCCCGAATTCAGCTCATCCAGCGTCAGAAGAAATGCGGGGATCATCTCATGCAGGAAATCCTGCACCTCCGGAATATCAATGGCATCCAGTGAACTGCGGATTGCCTTCGCCGCATAGTCAAATTCATGATTCCCGGCCCGTTCCTCTTCAAGACACTTTACATAGGCGCTGATCTTATCCGCCGCCTTCACAATTCTGGCCTCATAGGTATCTTTCTCGCCCATGCACCGGTTCACCGGCTCCTGCAGTTCAGGCGGCAGCATGGCTACCAGGCTTTCTCTTGCCTTGTTTTCCACAGAAGCATAGGCTGCTTTAATCTCCGGGTCAAAGTATTTGACCGGCGTGGGCATGTCGCCCGTCATGACTTCCACAGCATCATGATACACGGCCAGCGCAATTACGTGTTCCTCATCAACATCCCGGCCATAACGCGATTTGCCGAGCAGCGCGATCCCATGGGCCATCATGGCCACCTGCAGAGAATGCTCCGCGTCATTTTCCGACTGTGTGTTGCGCATCAGTCCCCATCTTCTGATCAGCTTGAGCCTCGCCATATAGGCATAAAACTGGTTCACGTTTTCACCCCTCACTTATTACCGGACGATTATACACTCTTTCCCTGTCAGTTGGCAAAATTCCGCTGAGCTCTCATGTTTTTTCCTTCCTGCAGCTCCCTTCATCTGACTGATGCCTTGACAAGGGAATCTGCGTGCGTATAATTACATCAATTGCATCCACCGCTAGGGGTGCGGTCACTGACCGCTGAGAGGATTTATTCCGACCCTTGGAACCTGTGTAGATCATCCTACCGTAGGGAAGCGGACCGTAGCCAGCCATCCGACTGATACGTCAGCTTTCCCGCGATCACAGCGCGGGATTTTTCTTTTTCAGGATGCAGAATCATAAGGAGGTTGGTATCCATGTCTCTCATTCTTTCCCGTGCTCTGGCCGAAACTGCCGAGCAGACCGTTCAGGAAGTCCAGGCTGAGCCCAGCTGGTTTCAAACCGCCTTCAAAAAGCTTGCCGAACTGCCAGTCTGGGGCTGGATCATTGTGCTTGTGCTTTTTCTTGGCGCAGTATTCATTCTCTCTTCCACGCGCCATAAGAAGCAGAAGTGGACTACACAGATGCTGTGCGTCGGCGCCATGTGCATTGCCCTGAGCACCGTGCTCAGCCGCATCCGTCTGTTTACCATGCCCTCCGGCGGATCCATCACGCCTGCCAGCATGCTTCCTCTGATGCTCTTCGCCTACGTATACGGCACTGCCCCCGGACTGCTGCTCGGAGCCGTATTCGGACTTCTGGACTATGCATTCGGCGGCTGGTTCCTGAACGTCCCCCAGTTTCTGCTGGATTATCCCATTGCGTTCGGCATGCTCGGCCTTGCAGGTCTCACAAGAGGAATGCGCAATGACAGAGTCGGTTTCCCGCTCGGCACATTCGTCGGCAGCGCCGGCCGCTATCTCGCAGCTGTACTCGCAGGCGTAGCCTTCTGGTCTGACGGGCGCACCGGGCTGGAAGCCTGGCTGTATTCCCTCGGCTATAACGGCACTTACATGTCTGTGGAATGCATTCTCTGCGTTGTCATCGCCGTCCTTATCGGATCGAGGATTCTTCAGGCCATGCGCAAAGTGCGCTGATTTCCCGGCACCTGCTGCTCTGCTTTTACGCAGAGCAGTTTTTTTGCGAGCATATGCGTCTTTTCTTGCCCTTTTATCCGCTTCTGTCTATAATCTGTCTCTGAGGAGGGACACTTCATGATCGATCTTTGCATTCTGGGTACCGGCGGTTCCATTCCCATGCCTGACCGCGCGCTTTCCAGCCTCTATATCCGTCATGCCGGCAGGGGAATTCTTGTGGACTGCGGTGAGGGCACCCAGATCCAGATCATGAAGCTCGGCTGGGGATTCCGCTGCATCGATACTGTTCTTCTCACCCATTATCACGCTGACCACTGTTCCGGGCTTCCCGGATTTCTGCTCGCACAGGCCAAGGCCGGACGAGAGGAACCGCTGGACATCTATGGTCCTGTCGGCCTCAGTCATGTCATTGCCGGTCTGCGTGTCATCGCCCCTCAGCTGCCCTATGAACTATCCCTGCATGAACTCCGGAAAAACCCCTGTGAATTCTCGGCAGACGGACTTCAGATCACGGCTTTTCCTCTGAATCACGGTATTCCCTGCATGGGGTATGACTTCCGTCTGAACCGGCTCCCCCGCTTTCTTCCGGAAAAAGCCTCCGCCCTTCACATTCCTGTTCAGGCGTGGAAACTTCTGCAGCACGGCGAAACCGTGGAGATCAATGGAACCACGTTTTCTCCGGACCAGGTCATGGGCGTGCCCCGGACAGGCATTCATTTCCTGTTTGCCACCGATACACGGCCGGTACCCGAAATCTCCGAGTACGGCGCGCAGTCCGATCTGATGATTCTGGAAGGCATGTATGGAGAGGATGAAAAGACAGACCTTGCCCTGAAAAACCGTCACATGCTCTTTTCCGAGGCTGCCCATGCTGCCCTTGCCGGCAGTACCCGGCGGCTGCTGCTCACGCACTTTTCCACTTCCATGGAAGATCCTTCCCTGTTTCTGCCATATGCCAGCAGCATTTTCCCGGGGACAGAATGTGCCGAAGATCTCATGGTCACGCACCTGGATTATCCGGAATAAAAAGACTGCAGAGCGAACTGATCCGGTTCGGCATCTGCAGTCTTTTTTCAGTATATCAGATTCAGTATCACCAGTTCTGTCGGATTGTGGAATCTGGGAACACCGGCCGAATTGGTCATGCCCCTTGACACAAAAAGCCGGCCATCCTCGTAAAATCCATTGGTCAGCTTCGGGAAAAGACCCTGGCCCGGCGCATACAATCCCCTGCCGAACAGCTGCACCTGGCCTCCATGCGCATGCCCGGATACAGTCAGTTCAATTCCGTGCCCCTTTACATATTCCGAATAATACTCGGGATGATGGCACATGAGCAGATGAAAGCCTTTCTCTGCCGCCATGCTTTCAAGAAACGATGCATCCACGGGCTTGTGCAGTTCATGGGAGGACAGTCCTCCAAGAACCACGCCATGAAAGTGAACATACCGATTGTCCAGCATCTCCACGCCATTCTTTCCCACCAGAGGCCAGACGGCCTCCATCTCGGAAAATTTCCGTTCGTGGTTTCCAATGGAATAAAACGTCGGCGCCAGCAAAGGCGCTTCCTCAAGGAATCGTTTGGCCCGCTCATACCCGTGCCTGTGACGGTTTACCAGATCTCCCGCAATCAGTATGGCATCCACCTGCTTCAGTTCAGGCAGGACATCTTCGAACGGTCCGTTGTGCAGATCCGGCACCAGCGCAAAAGTCAGCTGGTGTCCCGTACTGCCGCCGCGAACCTCGATGCGATTCACCTGTCTCATGCTCTGTCTTTCCTTCCATGTCCGGCCAAAGCCATAAAAGCACCGCCTGCCACAAGGCATGGAACAATCCACCGCAGGAGATAGAGAAGCACTTCCACAAGAAACCTCCCTGCCCACCTGCTCGCATATGCATTCGCGATCATCACGGCCCCGGGTATATTCAAAAGATATGCAAAGACCCAGATCAGCAGCAGAACCACGGCAGAAGCCGCAAGCGCAGCGCCCACATATCCCAGTGCGTAATACTCGTTTTTCATCATAAGCAAAACGATGGCAAGCAGGATCACGCCCATGCACACATAAATCAGATAGAACTTCTGCAGCCACTGCACAATGCGCTCAAGATCCAGCTTCTTCTCCGCTTCCATCCTGGCGGCCAGAAGCAGCTGGCCGCGTATCGGGAAAATCATGCTCTGTCCGCGGCGGATCAGCACATTTTCCACATCATTGCGGGCTGTGGAACGCTGCAGGTTTTCCGGCACCGTGCTGAGAAAGCCCGCGTCATCCCGGACTGTATCCTCGATACCCGCAAAATAGACCACGGGAACATCCGTATCCGGCTCCTCGGCAAACAGCGCATGCAGCCATTCCACGACCCGTCCGGACGATTCCCTCAGGCTGTCCCGCGTAAGAAGACCGCAGACACTGTCCGCACTAAACCCGTACCGGCCCGCCAGTTCCCCCGCAAGAGCATGGAGTTCCTGCAGCTGCGCATCTTCAAACGCCGCGTATGTCCGGCTGTAAATGCTGTTTCCAAAAGCCAGTTCCTGACCAAGGGACCATCCTGCGCTCACCAGGATCAGGCAGACAAGCACAAATCCGAGAAAGCCGGCAGTCAGTCTGCAGGCAAAAGCAGGTTTCTTCATCTTGTCACCGCCACCTTAATCGCCACATCTGCCAGTCTTCCGATGGTATCCGCATAACGCACATACACATACACAAGGCCTGCCAGGAACGGCAGAACATACAGACCTGCTGTCAATAACCAGCGCTTTCTTCCTGATTTCATGATGATCTCCCTTAGTGCTCAGACTTTCTTGTCCTGGGTGCTCTGGACCGCCTCTGCTGCTGCGGCTGCTTCATGGGCTTTTCGCCGCGCAGTTCCAGCAGCTGATCCCTGAGTTTGGCAGCCTGCTCAAAATCCAGTTCCTTGGCAGCGGCAAGCATCTGGTCTTCGATTTCCTTCATGAGCGCTGCCTTTTCCTCTTCACTGATATCCGGCTTCAGGTCCGCTTCCACCTGTCTGGTGATTTCCAGCACATCCTGGATTCTCGACCTTACCGTTTCCGGCGTGATCCCGTTGGCATCGTTGTAGGCCTGCTGAAGCGCGCGCCGGCGGTTCGTTTCGTTGATTGCCTTTTCCATGCTGCCAGTCAGCACATCACCATAGAGAATGACACGGCCGTCCACATTTCTCGCCGCACGTCCAATGGTCTGGATCAGTGATGTCTCTGAACGCAGAAATCCTTCCTTGTCCGCATCAAGCACCGCCACCAGCTGGACTTCAGGAAGGTCCAGACCTTCTCTCAGCAGGTTGATGCCCACCAGGACATCATATTCACCCATCCGCAGGTCGCGGATCAGCTGCATCCGTTCGATGGTCTGGATATCGCTGTGAAGATACCGCACCCGGATTTCAAGCTGCTGAAGGTACTCCGTCAGGCTCTCCGCCATCCGCTTTGTCAGCGTGGTCACAAGAATGCGTCCCTGTTTTGCAGTGACCTGCCGGATTTCCGCAACCAGGTCGTCCACCTGGCCTGTTGCTTTTCTCAGAATGACCCTGGGATCCAGAAGACCTGTAGGCCGTATGATCTGCTCCACAATCCGCTGGGTGCGTCCGAGCTCATAGGGACCGGGCGTGGCGCTGACATAGATCACCTGGTTCAGGCGCTGCTCAAACTCCTCAAACAGAAGCGGACGGTTATCATAGGCAGACGGCAGTCGGAATCCATAGTTTACGAGCATGTCCTTTCTCGCCCGGTCACCATTGTACATTGCCCGGACCTGGGGAATGGTCACATGGCTCTCATCGATGAAGCACAGAAAATCCTTGGGGAAATAGTCAAGCAGTGAGTACGGTGCATCCCCGGGCTTCCGTCCATCGAAATACCGGCTGTAGTTTTCAATGCCGGAACAGTAGCCGATCTCCCGGATCATTTCCAGATCATAATGGGTTCTCTGCGCAATACGCTCCGCTTCCAGAGGCTTGCCGGAATCATTGAAATACCGGATGCGCTCATCCAGGTCTTTTTCGATTACGGCCAGCTGTTCCTCCAGATGCGTCTTGTCAGTTGTATAGTGCGTGGCCGGATAGATGCTTGCATGACTCAGGGTCGACAGCACATGTCCGCTGACAGAATCCACCTCGCTGATCTTGTCGATTTCATCACCGAAGAACTCAATACGCAGCGCATGATGATACTCGCCGGCCGGAATGATTTCCAGCACGTCACCCTTCACGCGGAAGGTTCCCCGTTCAAACTCCACGTCATTGCGTTCATACTGTATGTCGATCAGCATACGGATCAGGTGATCGCGGTCCATGCTCATGCCCGGCCGGAGGGAAATCATCTGTCCCTCATATTCGCTGGGATCGCCCATGGAATAGATGCAGCTCACCGATGCCACAATCACCACGTCCCGCCGCTCCCGAAGAGCTGCGGTGGCGCTGTGCCTCAGCCGGTCGATCTCGTCATTGATGCTGGCATCTTTTTCAATATAGGTATCGGAACTTGCGATATACGCTTCCGGCTGATAATAATCATAATAGGAAACGAAATACTCCACACGGCTGTCCGGGAAAAAGGCTTTCAGTTCCGAGCACAGCTGGGCAGCCAAGGTCTTGTTGTGTGCAATCACCAGTGTGGGCTTCTGAACTTTTTCAATGACAGAGGCCATGGTGAAGGTTTTTCCGGAACCTGTCACGCCAAGGAGGACCTGACTCGTCAGTCCCTTCTCAACACCATCCGCCAGATTTGCAATTGCCTGAGGCTGATCACCGCGGGCTTCATAAGGTGCCTTCAGTACAAAACGGTCCATTCCATGTCCTCCCTTCCCCGGATTCATGCGGCAATGGCGATCATACCACAAGTCTGTGGAAAATGGAATTCTCACACCCCGCGCCGCGGTTGACAGACTTCATCCGGCGGCCTAAAATTTTTCAATCATATAAAGGATTCAAGGCAGAGGGAGGAAACACGTATGGCAGATACGGACCATGCCCGTTTCATGCGGCTTGCACTGGAACTGGCTGAAGAGGCCGGCAGACAGGGAGACGTACCCGTGGGGGCTGTTCTTGTCCGCGACGGTCAGGTGATCGCCTCGGCCTGCAACCGCCGGGAACGGGATCACGATCCGCTCGGGCACGCGGAAATGCTTATCCTCCGTGAAATCTCAACCACGCTTGACCGCTGGAACCTGCAGGGGTGTACCCTGTATGTCACGCTTGAGCCCTGTCCCATGTGCGCTTCGGCACTCGTCATGTCCCGCCTCCCCTTCTGCGTATTCGGAACCCGTGACCCTCAGAAAGGCTGTTTTGGCAGCGTATATGATTTCGCGCATGATCCCCTCTTCCAGTCCGTGACCGAGTGGGACAGCGGAACCATGGAAAAAGCCTGCCGCGAACAGCTGCAGGCCTTTTTCCGCAGACGCCGGTCCTCCGGAAAGAATACGGCGGAACCGGTCAGAACAGACGCTCCAGACGCCTGAAGTCCGTTATTTTCTTGCCTCTGGCGATATGAAGAATCTTGGACTCAGAGCGTGCGACTTCCACAGTCTGCATGTCCTTCATATCCAGCACATCAGAATCCACGCCCAGAACGGCTCCGGAAAAATCCTCGGAGGAAAACCGGACAGCTGTTGTATCCGACATGACAAACGGCACGCCGAGCGAACGGAACCGGCTATGATGAATGCCGGCAATTTCCGCCATTTCGAACGCACCCAGCCCTTTCTGCAATACCGCACCGCCCAGGGACCGGTTGTACGCGGAACTCCCGAGCTGAGTGCACAGACACAGGCCGGAGCCCCGGAAATCTTCAAATTTCTCTCCGTTCAGATACACGGTGATGTTCTGGGTCCGCACAGGATTTTCAATGCGGACTTCATTGACAGCGTAAAGCGTTTTTCCTCCGGCCCGGGCTTCCATGAGGGCATGCGGTTCCATTTCCAGTCGCCCTTCGGAAAGATCCGAGACGAAATCCTCGAGTTCCGTATCCATATAATCCATGAAAAATCCGAGCGTGCCCGTATGCACGCCGATAAACGCATGCCTGGAAAGTGTTTCCATATATTGGTGAATGGCATAGAGGAATGTTCCATCTCCCCCCACCACAATCACATAATCCGGCTGGACAGCGTCCTCCCCAATGCCCTGTTCCTCAAGCTGCCTGCGAAGCTTCTCCGCAGTCTGCATGGAAGCCTTGTCCGGTCTTACCACGAGAGAAAATGTATTGGACAGTGAACCGCTACTCTGCATGACAGTCATCACCCCCTGTTCAGACACGCGGTCATTATACACCTTCCCGCTTTTTCCTTCATCCCCGGGCATCACGAAATCAGATATTCTTATGCTTTGAAACAAATCTGGGTATAAAAATGAATTTCTGGAAAATTTTTGTAATAATTTTGAAATATTTTCTTGCTTTCCGCTATCTTTTTGTCATTGTTTGTGCTAGAATTGTGGTGTGAACCTGGGGCAGTCCCCGGGGGCATGTCAGACTACACCGGAGGTATGCGTAGCATGCGTAAACTCATTTCCGCACTCTTGTGCATCTGTCTCATGCTGTCCTGCGCGATGGCATCAGCAGCTACCTACAGATTTGTTCTTTCCCCTAACAGCGCTCCTGTTAATGTGCGCAACGGTGCTTCCAAAAACACCCCGGCTGTCACACAGCTCGTTACCGGAACAAAAGTGACGGTTCTCGGCACGGAGGGCAGCTGGACCCATATCCGTACCGGCAATAAGGAAGGGTATATCATGACATCCTTCCTGACGGAAAATGATCCCTATACTCCTTCGGCCAAGAAAGCCGGCCTTACCCTGGCTGATACCACGGTCTATGTTATTTCCGCCAACCGGCGTCCTGTGAATCTGCGCAGCGGAACCGGTCCCCAGAGCCCTGTGCTCGCCCAGATTCCTTCGGGGAGCTCGGCCAAGCTCATTTCTTCCGGCAGTGGCTGGTCCAAAGTTCAGGTCGGCGGCAAAACCGGATTCGTCAATAATGAGTATCTGGCTCAGGTCAAACCCGAGGATCCGAAGAAGACCGGAAACAATCCTGGAGATCCCGGTGATCCTGGTGATCCGATCGGAACAGCCTACGTTCAGTCCGTCAATTCCGCACCTGTGAATCTTCGTCTCTCCCCCAGCCGCACATCCTCTGTTCTGGCAGAGCTGGTCACGGGCACCCGCCTCTCTGTGCTTTCAAGGGAAGGCTCCTGGAGCAAGGTCAAGGTCAACGGAAAAACCGGGTACATCATGAACCTGTATCTTTCCGCCAACGCCCCCGGTTCCTATACGCCCGCCACTTCCTACACAGCGTATGTGACCTCCGGAAACGGAAAGCCGGTCCGTGTCCGCTACGGTGCCGGAACCGGATACCATGCCATCACCGCTCTGGATGTTGACTCCACTGTCACCGTGCTGACCACGGTCAACGGCTGGGCAAGAATCCGCTGCGGCAATGTGGAAGGATACATCAATTCCAAGTATCTGACCACTCAGAAGCCCTGAGCATGTAAAAGTGCATAACGGATGCCGGGTCAGGCATCCGTTTTCTTTTGCTCTGATGCAGTCGGGCATTTCCCGGACATCCCTTCTCTCCCCTTCTCCGGAACCTGCACAATTCTGCGGCGTGCAGTTTTCCCGGTTTCCTTCAGCAGCCGCACTGATTCAGTAATCCTATGCAAGATCTTGTCAATCTGGTTCTACTGTTCTTCGTTTACGCATTCCTGGGCTGGTGCATGGAAGTCACCCTCAAGTTCATTCAGTATCACCGCTTCATCAACCGCGGTTTTCTGACCGGACCTGTCTGCCCCATTTACGGCTTCGGCGCTGCCGCCATCACCGTCATGAACCGGCTCCTTTCGCCCCTGGAATCAGCCTACGGCACTACCTTTGCGGCATCCCTGCTTCTGTGCGGCCTGCTTGAATACTTCTGCAGCTATTTTCTGGAAAAGCGTTTCCACGCCCGCTGGTGGGATTACAGCCGGAAACCCATGAATCTCCACGGCCGTGTCTGGATCGGGAATCTGATCCTCTTCGGACTGGGCGGTGTCATCATCATCCATCTGATCAATCCCCTGCTGTCCTCTGCGTTGGAGAATATCCCTCTGTTCACCCGGGAACTGCTCAGCGCTGTTCTTGTCTGCATTCTTTCCGCGGATTATGTTGTCACGCATTTCATTCTGAAACTGATCAAGAACAGTGTCGAGCACAGCGATGCAGACAATACGGAAGAAATACGCCGCGAAGTCCATCTGATGCTCAGCGACAGGAACATTTTCTACCGTCGTTTTGCCAACGCGTATCCGGATGTGGTCTACCGCACGGAGAAGATCAATGCACGGCTTGATGCGATAAGAGAAGAAGCTGAAAAGAAACTGCGGGAGGCTGAGATGCGGCGTGCCCAGCTGGCAAGCAGTCTCGAACCCTCCTTCATGATCCGCAGCACGGTCATGGAAAACCAGGCCAGACTGATTTCCCTGATGTATGATGAGTCCAGGGCCACGGAAGAAATGCGCAAGCTCAAGCATCAGATTGACAGGGATCAGGAACGTCTGAAAAACCGCAGCATTTCCCGGATTGCAAACCGATGATGCACTCAGTTCACTGTGAAAACCTGACAAACACAAAAAGACAGAGCCGGAACTTTGCATCCAGCTCTGTCTTTTTCAGTGCTTCAGCCGCTTGTCGCATTTTCTTGCCAGCCAGGAACCCACATTCTGGAAGATCTGCACAAGAATCACCAGAACTATCACGGCAAGATACAGAACCGCGTATTTATAGCGGTTGTAGCCGATCATAATGGCGATTTTTCCGATGCCTCCGCCGCCGATGGCGCCGCTCATGGCGGTATAGCCCAGAATCGTGGTGATGGCGAGCGTGAAATTGTCAATCAGTGACGGAACGCTTTCCGGGAGCATGACTCTGAACAGAATCTGCAGCGGCGTCGCGCCCATGCTCTGCGCGGTTTCTATGATGTTGGGGCTCACTTCCCTGAGACTTGTTTCCACAAGCCGCGCCACAAACGGAAACGCGGCAATGACGAGAGGAACAATGGAAGCCGTGGTTCCCACACTGGTGCCGACAATCAGGCGGGTCAGCGGAATCACCATGACAATCAGGATCAGGAAGGGAACCGAGCGCAGAAAGTTGATCAGAACATTCAGAACCCGCATCAGTCCCTTGGGCAGGGGCTTGATCCCGTGTTCATCCCCGGCCACCAGAACCATGCCCAGCGGCAGTCCGATGACAATGGCAAAGAACGTGGCGAGAATTGTTACATACAGGGTATCCCAGAGAGCTTCAGGAAAGTCCCGGAGAAAGATTTCCCAGGCTTCCGCCAGGGATTCCGGCGTGAATGCACGCTGAAACTGATTCATGTCTCTTCCTCCTTCCGGCTGTAGTCCGCATCCACCTGAACGGTCACCTGATCCGTATTCTTCAGGTAATTGGTGGCTTTTGCGAGCTCATCCGGCCCGCCCGGGATCTCCAGTGTCATATATCCATATGCTTTCTCCCCGATGGTGCGCGTGGAAGCTGAAAGAATGGACGCGGGAATCCCGCAGTCAATGGCCATGCGCGCAATCAGAGGTGTACGCGCAGCGGGTGCCCCGTTGAAGATCAGGCGCACGCGCTGTCCGCCCGGCGTCACCTGCAGCGTGCCTTCCATCATTTCAGGGTACACCAGGGAACGTGTCGCTTCCGCCTTGGGATTGGAGAACACTTCGCTGACTTCGCCCTCTTCCACCACGGTACCGTGCTCGAGTATGGCCACACGGCTGCAGATTTCCTGAACCACGCTCATCTGATGCGTGATTACGATCACCGTAATACCGGTTTTTTCATGGATATCCCGAATCAGCTCAAGAATCTGATGCGTGGTTTTCGGATCCAGAGCACTGGTGGCTTCATCGCACAGCAGCACCTTGGGATTGGTGGATAAGGCGCGGGCTATGGCAACTCTCTGCTGCTGCCCGCCGGAAAGCTGAGCCGGATATGCGTTGGCCTTGTCCGGCAGCTCCACCATTCTGAGCATTTCCATGGCGCGTTTTTTCGCTTCCTCCCGCGGCATCTTGCCCAGTCTGAGAGGCAGCATGACATTTTCCAGGCACGTCTTCTGCATCAGCAGGTTAAACCCCTGAAAAATCATGGTGACCGTCCTGCGCATCTCCTGCACCTCACGGCGGTTCAGCGTTCCCAGGTCGCGTCCATCCATAATCACGGAACCTTCCGTGGGTTTTTCCAGCATGTTGATGCAGCGGACCAGCGTACTTTTTCCGGCGCCGGACATGCCGATAATGCCGTACACATCCCCGTCATGGATGGTAAGATTGATATGCTGCAGTGCATCCACCGGTCCATCAGATGTGACAAAGCTCTTGGACAGGTTTTTCAGCTCTATCATGATTTCACTCCCGTCAAAAAATCGCACGGGGACTTCTGTCCCCGTGCGAAATCATAACATGTTTCTTACTCGATGCCAAGAGCGGAGACGTCTGCCTGCTTGCCGCCGTACAGGCCCATGGGCTCCACATGAATGGCCGCCACGTTCACCAGGTGCGTGCCGTTTTCGGCATTGAAGTTTTCCTGATACGGAACATGGGCGAAATAGTTGGCGAAGATTTCTCCGTCTTCCACGGAAGTATTGGGCACCACATAGTCGCTGAATTCAATGACTTCCAGCTTGATATCCTTTTCCGCAAGGATTTCAGCCGCCACAGCGAGGATCTGGGCATGAGGGGTGGGGCTGGCAGCCACGGTGATGGTCTTGCCTGCCAGAGCAGCATAGTCCACAGTGGGATCAAATCCGTCGCCGGGCTCTTCCACAGCAGAGATCACAGCACCTTCATAGGTGGCTTCAATGTATTCCTTGACCTTGGCGCTTGTCAGGGCCGCGGCCAGGGCCTTGGCTTCATCGGTATCCTGATTGCCGTCCTTCACGGTCAGCACATTGGCGTAGGGGGATTCTTTTTCAATCAGCAGGGCGTCCTGGGTGGGATTGAAACCGGCATCCAAAGCATAGTTGCTGTTGATAATGGCATAATCCACATCATCTTTCACGTTGGGCACATTGGCAGCTTCCACTTCATACAGTTCAATTTCCACCTTGCTGGAAACAATATCCTTGCCGGTAGCCAGAATGCCGGCTTCCTCGTTGAGGGTCAGGACACCATACTGCTGCAGGAGCAGAAGGGCGCGGCCTTCGTTGGTGGCATCATTGGGAACGGCAATGGTGATCTTGTCAGCCAGGGCAAGAGAGGAAGCGAGAACCAGGGACAGGGCGAGAATCAGAGCAAATACCTTTTTCATAATCGTACTCTCCTTCATTATATATAATAGGTTTACGGTTATCTCATTCGGCATCCGGGAGAAAAGCTGCTGCTGTCACATTCGGCGGCTTTCCAGGTTACAGTCTGCAGCGCGAATTCTCATCATTGCATCTCCTTTCTTCAGGTACAAAAATAAGGAAGTCCCCGATGGAACTCCCTTATGCTTTCCATACCCTGTTCAGGAAGGCAGGTCTTATGCTGCAGGAGTGTCCACCGAATCGCACACGGAAAACATGCACATGCGGCGCATGCACATCATGGACATCTGCATGAAACGATAGCCGTGCTTCATGGTGGTTTCCCCTTTCCTTCTTGATGGTGGAAGCTTAACATGGGATGCGGAAGCTGTCAATTGCATTTTGGAAAAACAGCTTGTATTTATCATGTTTGTGGAATGTGGTGGATTTTTGTCCAGAGAGCCCGGATTGTAACCTTTCCCGGTCAGCCTTGAAAAACTATTTCAAAAGCATTACAATCCTTTTGCAATTTGCAAGATTTCGAGGTGTTTGTATGAATTTTTCCCGTTGCCTGTGTGCGCTGCTCTGCATTATGCTTCTCACCGGCATGCTCCTTACAGGAAGCGGCGAGGAACTGATTCAGGATGAAGCGCAGATTCCGGCTCGATCCCTGACGCTGGACGACACCGGCAGCGATGTGGCTGAGCTTCAGACACATCTTACAGAGCTGGGATACTATACCGGTGACATCACCGGACGCTACGGCAGGGGCACCGCTGAAGCCGTACGTGCCTTTCAGAAGGATTTCGGCCTGACAGAAGACGGGCACGCTGACATCGAGACGCTCACCCTGCTCCTTGCCACCCAGTACCGCCCCCTGTCCCTCGGCATCAGCGGGGAAGACGTGGAGCGGCTGCAGACAAGGCTGACGCTGCTGGGATACTTTACCGGCAAGGTGAGCGGCACCTATCTTGAGGGCACCCGCACTGCCGTCGCAGCCTTCCAGTCCAAAATGGGACTTCAGGCAACCGGAAACGCGGATACGGCAACTCTGAGCCTGCTTTTCTCCACCGAGGCTGTTTCCCGCACAGGTGCTTCCCAGGTCACACCGGCCCCCGTGCAAGACAATACCGATATTGTGGACGGCAATGCCCAGGAAGATGAACCCGGGATTCCCTTTATCAAGAAGCTGGCTTTCGGAGCCTCCGGCAAGCAGGTCAAGCTGGTACAGGAGCGCCTGACAGAGCTCGGTTACTATACCGGCCCTGTTTCCTCCTCTTTTCAGGGACACACGCGCAATGCTGTCCGTGCCTTCCAGAAAAAGAACGGCCTCACGGTGGACGGTGTCGTAGGAGAAAAAACATGGAACACCATGTTCAATGATCCGGATGTGGCAAAAGCTGAAGATGCCGACCGGCCGGAAGCCACCGGGACGCCGGTTCCCTTCCATATCGTCGTGGATGTGGCCAATCAGGTGGTCACGGTCTACACCCGGGATGCCGCCGGCGAATATACGGTTGTGGTCCGGCAGATGATATGCTCCACCGGCACCAAAAAGAACCCCAGTGATATCGGTGACTTTGTCCTTTCCGGGCGGAAGGCGCGCTGGTGCTACTTCCCGAAATGGGGAGACTATGCCCAGTACTGGACCAAGATCAACGGATCCATCGCTTTCCATTCTGTCATCTATCTTTCCGTCAATACCATGTCCCTGTCCCTGAAAAGCTACCGGCTGCTGGGCCAGCGCGCCAGCCACGGCTGCGTACGCCTGCTGGTGGACGACGCCAAATGGATCTATGAGAACATCGGCAAGGGAACCGTGGTCACCATCACAGACTCCCTTCCATCGGATCCCGAGCTCAGGGCCAGTGTGAAAGCGCCTGCCCTGAACAAGCGGAACATGCTCCCCGTCAGCACGCCGAAGCCCACCCAGGCACCGGTATATGTCAGCGGCGGCACGCCGCCCATGCCACTGAAAAAGCTCCAGAAGGGAGACAGCTCGGAAAGCGTATACTGGCTTCAGTGCAAGCTCCGGGATCTCGGCTATTATACAGGGACCTGCACCGGTACCTACCTCGAAGGGACAGTCGCCGCAGTGCGCGCTTTCCAGAAGGATCACGGCATCTCGGTGAGCGGCACTGCCGACACGGCAACGCTCGAAGCCGTCTATGCCGACGAGCTTTCCCATGCTGTCATGCCTTCCCCGTCTCCCGTTCCTGCAGAAGTCACAGCGGATCCGTCCTCTTCAGTGGAACCTGTGACACCTGCACCTGAAATGACGCCGAACGGCGCAGCCTGACCTCACTCCGGGACCGTCCAGACGCACACTGCCGCAGCCATATTGTTTTCATGGGTCAGGGAAATCCACATGCTTCCCTGTGCCCGCTCCAGGGCTTTTCCATGAAGTGTGCACACCGGCTGTCCTGATTCCAGGTGTCCGATTTCCACGTCCTGCATGGAAGTGAATATTCCGGTTCCCATGGCTTTGAATACCGCTTCCTTGGCGGCCCATATTGCCGCCAGGGAAGCGGAAGCCATTTTTCCACGGTTCTGCACATACTCAAGCTCACCAGGCGTGAAAACGCGTTTCAGAAACGCCTCGTTATCCATGAGCTTTTCCATGCGCTCAATCCCGCACATATCCAGACCCACGCCCCGGATCTCAGACATAACCCATCACGCCCCTTACGGACACATCTCCCGCAAGTACCCGGACAGCCGTGCCGTCACTTCGGCGCACAATCAGGGCGCCTTCCGCGTCCATGGTTTCCGCCACGCCCTCAAATGTCTCATGCCCGATGACACGAACCGGCCTTCCCAGTGTACAGCTTCTGGCTGTATACTGCGGCATGATCCCGGAAAGACCTTCTGTGGTCAGAATGCCGAGGAGCGCTTCCATCTGCGCGAGATACGCAGCCAGGATCACACGGCGCGGTGCCGGTTCTGCAAACTCCTCCACGCATCCTGCCTGACCTTCCAGCTCCTTTGGCACTGCGTCCCGGCGCACATTCAGGCCCACGCCCGGCACCACATACTCCACGCGGTCAGGATCCGCGGCCATTTCCGTGAGAATCCCGCAGATCTTTTTCCCGCCCAGCACAAGGTCATTGGGCCACTTGATCACGGGAGACACGCCGCAGGTTTCCTCCACCGCCCCCGCCATGGCAAGGGCAGCGGCCAGCGTGATCCAGGCTGCATTCGCAGGCGGAAGCGATGGTCTCAGAACAAGAGACTGCCAGAGTCCGCATCCGGGATGGGAAACCCAGGTCCGGTCCATTCTCCCCCTGCCTGCCGTCTGTTCCTCACAGAGGCACAGACTCCCGTCCGGGGCGCCGCCTGCCGCAAGCTGCTTGGCCGCCCGGTTGGTGGAATCCATCTGCCGGGCAAACAGGACTTCCCCCCTGCCCAGACTCCTTGTGGTAAGCAGATCCTGCCAGAGCACGGGATCAATGCGGTCCCCTGCTTCCAGGCAGTATCCTTTTTTCCCCAGACTGCGGATCTCCCAGCCTTCACTGCGCAGTGCCTCGATTTTTTTCCATACGGCTGCCCGGGTCAGGCCAAGCTCGCCCGCTATTTCTTCTCCTGTCATGATCCCGTTGCGCGAAAGCATGCTCAGAATACGCTGCATCTTATTGCCTCATTTCTAGCTTTGTTTGAAGAATTGTACGACCTGCGGACTTTTTCCGTCAAGTCACTGAACCTGAGGAGGTATTCGGATGGTACAGCCCCGCCGTCTCATTGCACAGCTCGAAGACAATGTAAGCCGTGTCATTGTCGGAAAGGAAGACGCCATCGAACTGGCGCTCATTGCCCTGCTCTGCCGGGGACATGTCCTGATTGAGGACGTTCCCGGCGTCGGTAAAACCACGATGGCCAGTGCCCTGGCCCGTTCACTGGATTGTTCCTTCCGGCGTATCCAGTTCACCCCTGACCTGATGCCCAGTGATGTCACCGGCTTTACGCTCATCAACTTTCATACCGGTGACATGGAATACCGTGAGGGCGCCGTCATGAGCCAGATTGTCCTGGCTGATGAGATCAACCGCACCAGCCCGAAGACGCAGAGCGCGCTTCTGGAAGTCATGGAGGAACACCAGGTCACGGTCGACGGGGTCACACATCCCCTGCCCCAGCCCTTTATGGTGCTGGCCACGCAGAATCCCGGTGCCTTTGTCGGTACCTATCCGCTTCCCGAAGCCCAGGTGGACCGCTTCTTCCTGCGTATTTCCATGGGATATCCGACCATCGAGGAAGAAATGGACGTCCTGGAGCGTTATTCCACAGGCACCACGCCTCTGGAAACGCTTTCCAGCGTCTGTTCCGCCCAGGATGTGCTGTCCATGCAGGATATGGTCACCCAGGTGTACTGTTCACCTGAAGTCCGGTCATACGTGGCCCAGATTGCCGCCATGACCCGCCAGCACGCCAGTCTGCAGCTCGGCATATCCACCCGTGCTTCCATCGCTCTGGTGCATGCCGCCCAGGCCTGCGCCATGCTGGACGGGCGGGATTATATTGTGCCTGAAGATGTACAGCATATGCTGCTTCCGGTCACCTGCCACCGGCTGGTGCTCAATCCGGAAGCCCGGATGAAAGGCGTTACGCCGGAGCAGGTCATGAAACAGATCATGAACAGTGTAACGGTACCGCTGCATCTATGAAATCACACGCATTGCTGCTTCTGTTCTGTGCATCTGTCCTGCTGGTCTGTGCTTTTTCCACGGGGAGTCCGGCCTTTCTGCTCCCGGCCGTGATCATGCTCCTCGTCACAGGGTATGCGCTGCTCTCGGTCCACCTGGTCCGGCGCAGCCTGTCCGTTTCAGCCAGATCCGAAGTGGAGAAGCTGCGCAGGGGAGAAACAGCTGTACTGCATCTGACGCTGAAAACCAGTTCATGGCTGCCGGTGGCACCGATCGAACTGCACCTTCAGCTGGGCGAAAAGGAAACCGTGCATATGCTTCCCTCCCCGCATCCGGGCAGTTCTGTTCAGGCATTTGACTGCAGGGTGCACGCAAGGCATGTGGGTGTATTCCATCCCGGCATCACTTCCTGCACTGTGCGTGACGTCTTCGGACTTGTGGAGCGCACCGTGATCCCGCGCGGCAGCTGTCCGGAACTCATTGTTCTTCCCCTGCCCTTTGATGTGACAGACCTCGAGTTTGCGCCCGGCGATGCGGGACTGGGCACCATGGCACGGGCCACCGAGGATCTGACCAATCCTGAGGACGTGCGTGCCTATCAGAGCGGCGACCCCATGAAAAAAGTGCACTGGAAGCTTTCCGTGCGCAAGCAGGAGCTCATGGTCCGCCGGTTTGAAGAGCCCGTGCTGCCGGAAGCCGTCATGCTGATGGATTTCTGTCTGGTCCCTTCCGGGCACGACAATCCTGCCGCACTGCAGGATGCCATGCTGGAAAGCGCCGCTTCCGTGCTTCTGCATGAGGGAGCTCTGGATCACGCAGTGCGCATGCCCCTGTATGATGAACAGGCTCTGGAACTCTCGTCCCGCATGGAGACGTCCCTTATTCTGGAGCACCTGGCACGATGCCGCTTTTCCGAAACCGGGGATTTTGAACATGTCCTGCGCCTTGAAAGCCGGCGCATGCGGAATATCGGAGCCACCGTCATCATATCCCCGGTGCTCAACGGCAGTCTTGCTGAAGCCATGATTGCCCTGAGGAGAATGGGACCTTCCCTCCGTCTCTATCTTGTCACAGACACGCCGGACAATCCGGATTACCTGCCGTTTATTCTGCGGCTGCAGCGTGCCATGTGCGAAGTATGCTACGTGACCCCCGCCCCGGAATCCTGAGTTTCTCGAAAGGAGGAGCCGTATGAAGACATTTTTTTCTGGCAGGCTGATGCACAGCATTCTGGCCTTTCTCATGGCTGCCGGTCTCATCCTGCCTCTCCTTGGCATTCTCGGGCTTTCCCGCGACTGGCCTGTCATGCTTGCAGGCATCTCAGCGGTTCTTCTTGTTCTCTCGGCCGCGGACCTGCACAAGACCTCGCGTCTTGCTCTCGCCGTAGCCGTTCCGGTTTTTGCTGCCATTTATCTGTTTATCGGGGATGGACTCGGTCTGCTCACGGAAACCTGCCGGGCCCTGATGCTTGAGCTTACCGGCGTCCATGCAGCGCTTCCGGCCTATCACCGGGAAGCCGTTCTGCTTCTGACACTGTTCTTTTCCATTCTGGCATGGGCGGTCACAGCGCCTGCCAGCGGTACGGTCCCGGCCTATCTTGCGCTGCTGTTCCTGCTCATCATGATCTGGCAGTTCGGCAGCGGCGGACTTCTCTGGCTGATTCTTCCCGCCATTGTATCCGCTCTGTGCCTGTCAGCAGGCTCGTCCGCCTCCCCTTCTCCGCTGCACCGGACGCTTCCGGTCACCCTGATCATCTCGCTCCTCGCGTGCGCTGTCATACCGTCCGAGGGCATGGTGATTCCGGCGCTTCAGGAAGCCGCCCTCGATCTGCGTCAGAAAATCATGGACTACCTGTTTTTCACCGAACCCCGGGATGTATTCACGCTTGCAAGCGAAGGCTATTATCCCTACGGTCCCGGACAGCTGGGCGGCACAGCCATGCCGTCCGACCATCCGGTCATGATCGTGCACACAGACAAAACCGCCTATCTGCGCGGTTCCATCCGTAATGAGTACAACGGCCGCACCTGGGTGGATACCACAGGCGGCAGGCGGTATCTCTGGGTAAGTCCCCGCTGGGCAGCCATCCGGGACAGCGTATTTGATGCCGCTCTGCCCGCTGAAAGCGAAGCATTCTCCTTTCAGCCCGCTGCTTCGACCCTTTCCGTGCGCATGGTATCGGACAGCACGTCAAGCATGTTCACCCCGCAGCGCGTGCGGGATCTCAGCACCGGCGGCGATCTGATTCCCTACTTCAATATAGGCAGTGAAATCTTTGCCACGAGAAACCTGGAAAACGGCGATATGTGGTCCGTCACCGCACCGCTCATGGCAGCCGGAGATGCCGGACTTATAGACCGCGTTCTGTCCGCGCCTTCCGACCCTGATACCTATGAAAGCATACGCCGTGCCTATACGGGGCTTCCTTCCCACCTTCAGGCATCCCTCTGGAACCTGGCAAGGGAAGCTGCCGGCAGCGCTTCCACCCCATACGAGCAGGCCGTGAATGTCATGAACTGGCTCCGGACCAACTGCCGCTATACCCTTGAAGTGGAGACGCTTCCGGAAAACGTTGACTTCGTCACCTTTTTCCTGCTCAGATCCCGGGAGGGCTACTGCACATACTTTGCCACAGCTCAGACCATTCTCTGCAGGATGCTGGGCCTGCCTGCCCGGTATGTGGAAGGCTACCTGTGCACGCCGGATCAGTCCGGAAACGTCTATGTAACCGGCCGAAACGGACACGCGTGGACGGAAGTCTACTTCGAGGGCTTCGGGTGGCTGACCTTTGATGCCACCCCGGCATCATCCGGGGGCTGCGGCGGCCAGTTCCGAAATGAAAACCCGCCGTCTGCGCCGCCGCCCGAAGAAAGTGCGGACAACCGGGACACGCCCTCCACACCTTCACCCTCACCTTCTCCGGAACCATCCCCGGAGCCCACCGAAGAGCCTTCTCCGGAGCCCTCCATTGAGCCGGAGCAGACACCGGAAAATGATGTGCCCGAGGATTCCCCCGCTCCCCCGTCCCCCGAGCCCGAACCGGAACCGGATTCCGGCTCTCCCTCAGGGAATCATTCCCTGTCATGGCTCTGGATTCTGCTCCTGATCCTTCTTGCGTGCGCTTTACTTTTCCGGATATACATGACCCGGCCGGACCTTCAGGCCCGCCGAGCCCATGACAGAACACAGGCCTATTTCATTCACCTGCGCTGTCTTCTGGAGCATTTAACGGTTCGCGGACTTGGACGCAGAAACGCGGAAGCCCTGACCGAATACGCAAGGCGCGTGGACCGGGACGGCAGCATATCCATCTCTCTGCTGCCCATCATGGAAACTGCCGCTCTGATCCTCTATGCCCACCGGGAGCCCATGGATGAGGAAACCCAGCTGCTGAGGAATGCCTGGATCACGCTCCACAGGGAAATGCCGCTGCCTCAAAGGCTCAGGCTGCTGATTTCCAGGGTTTTCCTGCCCTCTTCCAGAAAGCTGCCTTCCGGCTGGAATGAAGACAGCAGACACAGATCCCGCAGAACCTAAAAAGGTTCCGGACTGCGGCTCACGCCGCATCCGGAACCTTTTTACTTTGCTTAAGCTTTTCCCTCACGGATCCATGTTTCCCAGACATCCGGGCAGTACCCCACCGTGACCCGGTTTCCGCACCGTACAATCGGGGATTTCAGCAGCCACGGCTGTTCTTTCACCGCTTCCTGAATATAGCCCGGATCCGAATTGTGCGCGGCACTGTGCTCCTGAACCTTTTTGTCATCCAGGTCCAGCAGGGAGCGAATCCCGCTGGCACCGGCCATGACCTGCAGTTCCCGGTCACCCGGCACATGCTTTTTCAGGTCCACTTCCTGCACCTTGATTCTGCGTTCCTTGAAGAAACGCTGGGCTTTCTGAACATCAAAATTCTTTTTGCTGATATAAATCTGAATACCCATGTTCGCTCCTCACTACATTCTCCGGATATCCTGTCCCCGCATTTCAAAGACTTCCACGCGGGTTTTATCCAGAAGACGGGACGTGATTCTTTCCGTATACTTGTCCCGCAGATCCCGCGGAGACAGATTGGTGGAAATGATAAACCCCTTCCCGCGGATCAGACGCTCATTGAGCAGGTTGAACAGCTGCGTGATGGTGATATTCTGCATGAGCGGCTCGCTGCCCAGATCATCCAGGCAGAGAATATCCGCATCCATAAGCATGGAGAGGGATTCATCCTCACCTTTCATATATGCCTGACGCATGATTTCCTGGGCCCGGTACGCGCTGAGAATCAGCACATTGAATCCCCGCTGCAGAAGCACTCTGGCCATGGCATGCATCAGAAAGGTTTTCCCGAGCCCCGAAGCGCCCGAAAACAGGACCCCGCCGGGATGCGGAACATCCGGCCAATTCTCGGACCATTCCCTTGTCAGTCTCCGGAGCACATCCATCATCTGCCGCTGGCTGCATCCGAGATCCGGAATCTGGGTGTCCGGAAAGCGCATCAGATCGAATGTCTCAAAGGACTGCTCCTCCGTGTTGCCCAGTTCCACCTGGCTGTACAGTCTCCGGTTCAGTTCGCGCTGCATGCACGTACACATTTCCCGGATCGGTTCACCCACATACCCCGTATCCTTGCAGATCGGACAGCGGTAAACCGGTTCCAGGTAATTCTCAGGAAACCCGTTTTCCTTCAGCCTTGAACTGATTGCTTTCTGAATCCGTTCCATGCTTTCCGGCACAAGCTCGGCCTTCTCACCGCGGACCATACCCCGGAGGGCAGAGAAGATCAGATTCTGGCGTTCATCGATCAGCCGGCCGATTTCAGGGCATTCCGCAATGGCCTTTTCCTGATGCTCAAAGAAAATCCGGTCATCCTCTTCCCGCTGCCGGGCATACTCATTCTGCAGTTCCCGCAGTATTTCCTTTCGCACTGCCCGTCAGCTCCTCTCTGTGTTCCCGGAACCACTCAGGAATCGTATCAGACCGGTTTTCCAGGTTCTCTCTCTGCTCATACTGCTGCTCCTGCACCTGCTTGACGCCGCCGGCGCGGCCCTGCGGTGCCTGGGATGTTCCCTGCGCATAAGCGGCTCTTGCCGCATCGGCAGATTGAATATCCTGGATCCCGCGCTCATGGAAATCCGCCAGGATCTTGTCAAGATAGCCCAGCGGGCTTCCCGCTTCCCGGGCATACACAGCACAGTGAAGAATCATTTCCTCACTCATCTGATAGGTCTCCAGCCATCTGCGCACCATGATTCTCTGGGATTCCCCGTTGCGCTTTTTGGTGCCCCAGACTTCGGACAGCCTGCCCAGCAGAGCCGTCTCCGTACGGAATCTCCGGATATATTCCTCAATCTCCGTCCGGTTCCCGAGCCCGCGTTTATTCCAGCTTTCCAGCAGGGACATGACGTCTTCCAGCTTGGCATCCCGCTTCGGCGCGCACTCACGCGCCGCAAGCAGGATGACATCGTCCGGGTACATGGCCTGCATGGTTTCCAGCACCGCTATGGTACCATCATTGATATTGATGGAATGTGCTCCAAGAATCCGGCTGACCTCCCTGAGAAGCGCTTCCTTGTCCTGCCGCTCCTGCTTGTCCCGGCGCACTTTCTGTGCCGAGGACACATCCCCGCTCAGCCGTTTCTGCGAGCGCAGGATGCCGTCAAGATACTTGAAGCTGGGAGAAGAAGCTGCCGTGGTCTCCTTGCAGGCCTCCAGGATCGAATCACTGGTATAGCCCCACTCCACAAGCCATTTCCTGTAAAGCTCCATCTCATCTTCTGTCGGCTCCCGGTGAATGCTGAAGCGCCTGAGCACCTGTCTGGCGCCCTGAAGGATCCCGGTATTCAGGCTCAGGGCCGCCTCGGCGTCATCAATGGTTTTCACGTTCATCCGGCTCAGTTCCCCGGCCAGACGGTCTGCCGCAGTGAAGCTGAAGTTCTTGCCCCGCGTGCTGATCATGTGCTTGATCAGCATCAGCACAACCTCCTGCGGCAGTCCCAGTTCCTCTACCCACTCATAATACCTGACCAGTGTCTGCCCGTGCAGCCGGTAATCATTGCCGAACAGGGCATATACCGACTCCGTAAACTGTTCATAGGCGAAATCACGGTCACGCGCTTCTCCCATGAAGACCATCTGGTTTACATGGACATAACGGAACTGCGGGGGATGGTCCCCGATTCTCTCCACAAGCCCGAGCCGTTCCCAGTGCCGATAGGCTTTCAGGATTTCTTCCTCGGACATGTCGAGGTCATGCTTCATCTGCTCCATCCCCATGCCGTCCTGAGGATTGTGGCATGCAAGAAGGCCGTACAGATATACCTTCAGCTGCTCACCCGAAGATGCGGGCATGTATTCCAGAAGAAACTGGTTTTCCACCGGAGTGGTCCCAAACATCGTATACTTTTCATTAAAGGAAAACATTCCCGTGCACTGCCCTCCGCAATCTTCTTCCCGCAGGACTTATTCCAGAAAAAACATCTGCCTGAGCTTGGGCTGGGCACCGGTTACCGGATCCATCTCCAGTTCCAGCACGTCTTCCATGTACGCATTCCAGCGGTCAACCACCGGGCTGCCCGCCTGGGTCTTTTCCGCAAACTCGATGCCTTTCTCACATTCATAATATCCGAAAAGAACAGATCCATCCGACCAGATGGTATAGTTCTTTATGCCCGCAGCCTTGAGAAGTTCCTTCATCTCAGGCCAGATTTCATCATGACGGCGCTTGTATTCCTCTGTTTTCCCGGGCTTGATGCGGCCCATCCACGCAAAGCGTTCCATATATGCCTGCCTCCATTGATCATGATATCCGCCCCAGTGCCTGTCCGGCCTGCGGCAATTCCTGCCGAAAGATTATATCAGAACTGACTGCGATTGTCGAAATCCCCGCCGGAAATCCTGACAAATTCCCGCAAAGAATTTTCTCATTTGCTGTGCAGTGGTTTGACGAAAGCATGACAGTGACATACAATAAAACCGTTTTTCACCTGCTGAAAAACGGCTATTTCATCAATAACCGCTGGAGGGATTCCATGTTCTTCCTATTATGGGGTTTCTGGGTGCTGCTTTGCGGGCGTCTGACCCTTGAAATCGGCATCACCGGCGCAGTCATATCCGCGCTGGTTTACGCTTTTATCTGTGCTTTCCTGGATTATTCCCCGAAGCGCGAACTCAGCATTCTCTGCCGTCTTCCACGTCTGACCGCCTATATCCTGTTCCTTGTCTGTCAGATTTTCCTCTCGTCCATGGCCACCGTCCGTCTGATCTGGTCATGGAAAAAAAGGCCGGAGCCCCAGCTCCGTCTTTTTCATGCACGGCTGCGCACGGATGAAGCGAAGGTCATGCTGGCCAATTCCATCACCCTGACCCCCGGCACCATCACGGTGCATCATCAGGGCGATCTGTATGTGGTCCACTGTCTTGACCGCACCTTTGCCGAGGGTCTGGAAGATTCTGCCATGGAACACCGGCTTGCCCGGCTGGAAGGAGGACACAAATGAACGACCGCATTGCTGTGGAAGGGGCCAGTGCCGCAGCCCGTGCTTTTTCCGGCATGTATAATGTCGTGCTGGTCATCCTGGGCATCTGTCTTCTTCTCTGTCTGCTGCGGGCCATCCTGGGGCCCCGGACCTCAGACCGCATCGTCACTGTCAATATGATGGGCACGCTTGTTGTGATCATCATCTGCGTGCTCGCCTTTCTCATGCAGGAAGATTCCCTGGTGGATATCGCCATGATCTATACCATGCTCTCCTTCCTGGCCGTGATTCTCCTGACCCGGGTCTATATGGGATCCTGGAGAGAAAAGCATTATCATGAAACCCATCCGGAAAAGGAGGAAAAGCAATGAATGAATGGATCCGTTTCGGCATTTCCGCTGTCCTGACCCTGGCAGGCATGTTCATGATCGTATCCGCTGTCTTCGGTGTCTTCCGTTTCCGGTATGCCCTGAACCGCGTGCATGCCGCCGCCCTGATTGACACCCTGGGCATCCTTTTCATGATTGCCGGGCTTGTAGTGGCCAGGGGGTTCCAGGTCGTTTCCCTGAAAATGGTGATCGTGGTTCTTTTCCTCTGGCTTACCTCACCCGTTTCCTCACATCTGATCGGGCGTCTGGAAATGACGGTCAATGATCATCTTGACCAGGAAATGACGGTGCAGGACCCTGTGCAGATTGAGAAAGAGAGGGAGTCGTGACATGCAGATTCTGAGCATTCTTCTCCTGGTGTTTGTCATCGGCTGTGCCCTTGCCGTTGCCTTTACCCGCGACCTGCTCACCTGTGCCGTAGTGTTCATGGGGCAGAGTCTCGCCATGAGCATTATCTGGATTCTGCTGGAATCCCCGGACCTGAGCATTACGGAAGCCGCCGTCGGTGCCGGCATTGACAGCCTCCTGCTTTTTGCGACGCTGAAGAAGATCCATGCCGTTGACAGAACGGCCGGAAAGGAGGCAGACCGCCGTGACAAACACCGGAAAGGGACCTGAACGTTCCCTGCTGACGCGGCTTCTTGACTGGAGCGAGCACGGCGTTTCTCCTCTGGATGACAGCCTGATCGCTTCCGAGGAAGACCTGGATCAGGATGTGTCCACCAGCCTTGAAGCCAGACAGGCCCGCGACATGGAAGAAGCGCAGGCCCAGCGTGCCGAACATCTCATTTCGTCCGCAGACGTATACCAGAACGCACGCACCTGGGGAGATCACAATCTTTCCGTCACTGCGCGCCGCACCTATAACGTGCTCGCCGTACTGCTGTGTCTCACCATCATTGCCGTTCTTCTGCTGACCACCACCCGCCTCCCCGCGTTCGGAAGCGAAGGCAATCCTGCGCACAACGAAGTCAGCCGCCGGTATATCGAGGACGGACTTGAGGAGACAGGCGCCGTAAACATCGTGGCAGGCATGATTCTGGATTACCGCGCATTCGACACGCTCGGCGAAAGCAACGTGCTTTTCACCGCTGTCTGCACGGTGCTTTTCCTGCTCCGCATGCCTTCCACAGGCGATCCCGACCCCAGACGGCGTCTGGAGCTGGAAGCCGATGACCGCATGTATGAACCCCGGAGTGATCTGATCCTTCAGACCATAGCCCGCCTGCTGGTACCCATGATCATGGTTTTCGGCATCTATGTCATTATGAACGGACACCTGTCACCCGGCGGCGGCTTTTCCGGCGGCGCCGTGATCGGTGCCGGAATGATTCTCTATCTCAATGCCTTCGGCTTTGCCAGGGCTGAGCGTTTCTTCACCATCCGCACATTCCGCTGCGTCAGTGTATGTGCCCTGTCCTTCTACTGTCTCTCCAAGGCCTACTCCTTCTTCACAGGCGCCAATCACCTGCCTTCCATTATCACGCCGGGCACCCCCGGCATGCTTTTCTCAGCAGGCCTGATTCCCTATCTCAACATTGCAGTGGGACTCGTGGTTGCCTGCACCATGTATGCATTTTACACACTGTTCCGGAAGGGGGATCTGTAACGTGATGATCCATTATGAAGAAATCGCGGCCATGATCCTCTTCGGCATCGGCCTCACGCTTCTGATCGTGGCTCCGAACCTGATCAAGAAAATCATCGGGTTTTCCATGACAGACTCTGCCATTTTCCTGTATCTGGCCTCAAAAGGCTATATCAGCGGACGCAAGGCACCCATCGTTGAAAACGGCATAACCAGCATGGAAGCCTACATCAATCCGATTCCTGCCGGTCTGGTTCTGACGGGCATCGTTGTAAGCGTGGCTTCCGCCGCTGTCATGATGGCGCTCACCGTGCGTCTCTATGCCCGGTACCATACTCTTGACCTGGATGAAATGTCCAGGATTTCCAGCGAGGAGGATGTGGAATGATCCTGTGGCACTCCATTCCCCTGTTTTCCATTCTCCTTCCGCTGCTCGGAGCAGCCCTGGCAAGCGTGCTTCCCAGAAAGGCGGCCCATGTCTTTACCGGGCTTGTGCTGACAGCGGAACTGGTCATGTCCTCACTCTTCCTGTATCTGATGACCGTTTCCGGAGAATCCTTTACCTATTCCATGGGACATTACCCGGCTCCATGGGGCAATGAAATCCGCGCAGGCCTTCTGGAAGCCATTACAGCCTTCTTCTTTATGGCCGTCATGCTGCTCTCCTACCTCGGCGGGCTCAGACGAATGAACGACCATGTCCAGGAAAAGCGCCACGGTCTCATATGCGCCATGCTGCTTCTCATGACCACCGCGCTCAATGCCCAGGTCTATACCAACGACATCTTCACCGCCTATGTGTTTCTGGAAATCATGACACTGAGCGCGGTACCGCTGATTGCCTCCCGGAAAGGTGGGCGTCCCCTTCTCTCCGCTGCGCGCTATATGATCATGAACATGATCGGATCCTCACTGTTCCTGCTCGGCGTGATCCTTCTGTATGACATCACGGGGCACCTGCTCATGAGTCCGATCCGCGAATCCGTGCGTCTGCTAAAGGAGACGGATGCCTATCAGACACCACTTACCGTGGTGGTTGCCCTCATCACGGTGGGCCTTGGCATCAAAAGCGCACTGTTTCCTTTCCACACATGGGTTCCCTCGGCCTACAGCAATGCGACACCGGCTGGCGCTTCCATCATGGCTTCCCTGGTGTCCAAGGCATATATCTTCCTTCTCATGAAGATCATTTACCGGGTGATCGGCTTTGACGTGTTCGCGTCCACCGGCATCAATGCCGTGCTGTTCACCCTGGGGCTCGCCGGCATGCTTGTGGGTTCCCTGCACGCAATCCGCCAGACGGATCTGCGGTATATGGTGGCCTTTTCATCCGTGGCCCAGCTCGGATATATCTACATGGGCATGGGGCTCGGCACCGCCTACGGCATGACTGCTGCCCTGTTCCACGTGTTTGCCCATGCCATCTGCAAGTCCATGCTGTTTCTGTCAGCTGACGGCCTTGTCAGCACCAGTCCCGGGGCATCCATACGGAATATACGCGGATCCGGTTTCCGCGCGCCGCTCACAGCCGCCGCTTTTACTGTGGGCGCTCTCTCCATGGTGGGCTTTCCCTTTCTGGGCGGGTTTGCAAGCAAAGTCAATTTCGCTCTGGCCGCGGTGGAGCTCACAGATCCGAGACGCTATCTCACGCTGGCCTTCCTCGTCATCTCCACCTGGCTCAACACGCTCTATTTTCTGGGTACGGTTGTCCTGATCTATCAGAAGCGAGAGGACGTGCAGTATACGCCGCTTCATCGTGGACGGGCCTATGTTTTTTCCCTGATTCTTCTCATTGCATCCAATATTGCCCTGGGCATTTTCTCCCAGCCGCTCATCAACGCCCTGATGCTGGGACTGACACAGTTCGGCTGATTTCACCGTCACCAAGGAGGAACGAACCATGGTTGCTGACTTTTTTCTTCTTGTTCCCGTTCTCTTTCCCGTTCTGATGGGACTCTGCCTGGCCCTGATTCCTGCACTGGACAGAAAAGGAGCGCGGAAAGCCATCATTTCCATTACACTGGTAGGCAATGCGCTTCTGGTGCTTCCGGTACTGCTCTCCCCGGACCTGGAGCAGCCGCTGTTCCGTCTGTCGGAAAACCTTCCGGTGTTCCTGCATTCTGATGCCACCGGCAAGTGTTTTGCTGCCCTGATTTCCGTCGTCTGGTGTCTTGCCGGCTTCTATTCCTTTGAATACATGGAACACGAGGGCCATCTGAAACGGTTCTACGGTTTCTATCTCGCCACGCTCGGTATCCTCATCGGCCTGTGCTTCGCCGGTTCCATCATCACATACTATATGTTCTATGAACTGATGACCCTGCTCACGGTTCCCCTGGTCATGCATACCATGGACAAGGAAGCGGTGGCCGCGGGCATCAAGTACCTGATCTATTCCGTTCTCGGCGCATCACTGGTGCTGCTCGGCATCTTTATTCTTTCCCGCTATGTCCAGTCCTTCTCCTTCGCCGCAGGCGGACAGCTGAATACGGATGCCATGGCCGGACATGAAACCACCGTCCTTGCGGCTTCCATGCTGATGATTCTGGGTTTCGGCACCAAGGCGGGCATGTTCCCGCTGCACGGCTGGCTGCCCACGGCGCACCCGGTGGCCCCGGCTCCCGCGTCCGCCGTATTGTCCGGCATCATTACCAAAGCCGGCGTGCTCGGCATCATCCGTGTCATTTACTTCCTGGTGGGGTGCCGGCATCTCGCCGGAACCTGGGTGCAGACGGCATTCATGTGCCTTACGCTTTTCACCATCTTCTCCGGCTCCCTTCTTGCCTACAAGGAAAACCTGCTGAAAAAGCGTCTGGCCTACTCCTCCGTCTCCCAGGTCAGCTATGTACTCTTCGGTCTTTCCACCATGTCCCCGCTCGGCTTTGCCGGCGCGCTCCTGCATGTGTGCGCCCATTCGCTGATCAAGGATACCCTCTTCATGACGGCCGGCGCCATCATTCATAAGACCGGAAAGACACACACCTCCGAACTGTACGGCATCGGAAAACAGATGCCGGTTACCATGTGGTGCTTCACCCTTGTCTCCGTGGGACTGGTCGGTATTCCGCCCTGCCTGGGATTCGTATCCAAGTGGTATCTCGCCCAGGGCTCCCTCAGCTCCGTGGTTGTGCCCGGTTTCCTCCGGGTGCTGGGCCCGGTGGTCCTTCTGATCTCCGCCCTGCTCACTGCCGGATATCTTCTGAGCGTATCGATCCATGGCTTCTTCCCCGGAAAAACCAGCTCCGAGCCTGCCGACGTTCTGGAAAAAGCAGAACCCACCTGGGTCATGCTTGTGCCCATGATTCTCCTGACAACACTTTCCATTGTGCTCGGCATCTTCCCGGGAAGCATGATTTCCCTGTTCCAGTCCATTGCCGGAAGCCTGATGTAAAGGAGACGCAGTATGCAGCCGCTTCTTATCTGTTCTGTGATCCTGCTTCCCCTGCTGGCCGGCGCCGCCATTCCACTGTTTCGCTTCCGGTCTGACCGGGCACGGAGCATTTATGTGGAAGCAGTGGTCCTGATCAATTCCGTTCTGACCGCGCTTCTGATCCTGAACGCGGACGGTAAAGTCCATACTCTGTATACCCTGATGGACCGCCTGGATATTGCCTTCCGGCTGGACGGCCCGGGCTGCCTCTTTGCCGGGCTTGTTGCGTTTCTCTGGCCTCTGGCCACGCTGTACGCCTTTGAATACATGGAGTATGAGTCAAGACCGGACGCTTTCTTCGCCTTTTACACCATGTCCATGGGCATCACCATCGCCATTGCTGCGGCCGCCAATCTGGCCACGCTCTATATGTTCTATGAGTGTCTCACACTGGTGACGCTGCCCCTGGTCTCCCACAAGAAAGACGATGCCTCCATCAAGGCTGCGGAAACCTATGTCACATTCTCCATCACCGGCGCGGCCATGGCTTTTGTCGGCCTGATCTTTCTGCTGAACTACGGCACCGGCGCTCCCTTCACCCTGGGCGGGACCCTGAATCCGGAACGCATTCAGGGCAGTGAGGATGTGCTCCGCTGGGTATTTCTTCTGGCCTTTGTCGGCTTCGGCACCAAGGCGGCTATCTTTCCCATGTATTCCTGGCTGCCCAAGGTTTCTGTGGCACCCACTCCCGTCACAGCGCTTCTGCACGCTGTGGCTGTCGTCAACGCCGGCACGTTTGCCGTTCTGCGCCTGATTTACTACTCGTACGGCACGGAGCTGCTGCGCGGTTCGCTTCCGCAGACCCTGGCTCTGCTGCTTGCCTGCTTTACCCTTCTGCTTGCCGCTGTCAAGGCAGTGCGTGAACCGCATCTCAAGCGCCGTCTCGCCTATTCCACGGTCTCCAATCTGTCCTATATGCTCACCGGGCTCTGCCTGATGACGCCTTCGGGCATGACCGGCGGTCTTGCCCATCTGATCATGCATTCCGTGATCAAGATCTGTCTTTTCTGGTGTGCCGGCGCCATCCTGGTCCGCACACGCTGCGCCTATGTACAGGATCTGCGCGGCTTCCACCGGCAGATGCCGGCCACCACCGCCGCCTTTGCCATCGGAGCCGTAGCCCTGAGCGGCATACCTCCGCTGTGCGGTTTTACAAGCAAATGGATTCTCCTGTCAGCGGCCAGGGAAACCGGAGGCTGGCTGGGCATCATTGCCATGACCGCGCTGATCATTGCTTCCCTGATGTCGGCTGTCTACGCGCTTACCCCCGCCTTTGTCATGTACTTCCGTCCTCTGAATTCCGGTCTCAGGGCATTGGAGGGGCGCAGACTCGACCCTGGCTGGCGCATGAAGTTTCCTCTTTTTGTCATGGTTATTCTGATGCTGGTCCTGGGCGTTGCCGCTTCTCCGCTGCTGGGATGGATCCGCGGCATCGCAACCCCTGTGTAAGAAAGGAAGGATCACGTGCTGATTCCCGTACTGATTCTGCTGCCGGTCTGTATGGCCCCTTTCGTCTTCTGTCTTCGTTCCTCAGGCCCGCGTCTGCGGTGGGGAACCTTTCTCGGCGTGGTTCTCGCGGTCCTTCTGGGCTGCGTCCGGCTGTATTTCACGGACAGCTTTTCTCTGGACTTTCCCGGCATCATGGGACTCGGACTCCACTTCCGGAACGACGGCTTCCGTTCTCTGTATGCCCTTCTTGCATCGTTCATGTGGCTGATATCCGGCATGCTCTCTCCCCAGTACTTCCATCATGATCACCATCAGGGCCGCTATCTTTTCTTCAATCTGCTGACCCTCGGTGCCACGCTCGGCGTGTTCTTCTCGGATGACCTGTACACCACGCTGGTTTTCTTTGAAATCATGTCCCTGGCCAGCTATGTATGGGTCGTGCAGGAGGAAGAGCCTGCGGCCATGCGTGCCGGGCAGACTTATCTCGCCGTGGCCGTAATCGGCGGACTGACCACTCTGATGGGCCTGTTTCTCCTGTACCGTGAGCTGGGCACGCTTTCCTTTGACGGACTTCTTGCCGCACGCCGGCAGGGGCTGGGCAGCTCCGGCACCATCACGGCCGCAACCTGGCTGACGCTTTTCGGCTTCGCGGCCAAGGCCGGTCTGTTTCCCCTGCACATCTGGCTGCCGAAAGCGCATCCGGTCGCTCCGGCCCCCGCTTCCGCCCTGCTTTCCGGCATGCTGACCAAAACCGGTATTTTCGGGCTGATCGTGATCTGTTCAAGGCTCATGCCCGGCGATCACGCTTTCGGGCGCATGCTTCTGATTCTCGGCAGCATCACCATGTTTCTCGGTGCCCTGCTGGCGCTTTTCTCTGTCAATCTCAAACGCACGCTGGCCTGCTCTTCTGTCAGTCAGATCGGCTTTATCACCGTAGGCCTGGCCACCGCAGTCCTTCTGGGGCATCACGGAACCCTGGCCGCCTACGGAAGCATCCTGCACATGGTAAACCATTCCCTGATCAAGCTCTGCCTGTTCCTGAGTGCCGGATGCGTTTTCATGAACCTGGAGGAACTGGACCTGAACCGCATCCGCGGGTTCGGACGCCGCAAGCCTTTCCTGCATGCCGTCTTTCTCTGCGGCGGCCTTGCGCTTGCCTGTATCCCGCCTTTCGGAAGCGGCTACAACTCCAAATCCCTGCTGCATGAAGGCCTGCTGGAATACATCGCCCACAGCCGTGAGACCGGCGGAAGCTGGATGGCTTACAAAGCCATTGAGATTCTGTTTCTGATTTCCGGCGGCCTCACCATTGCCTACATGATCAAGCTGTACGTCTGCATCTTCCATGAGAAGAATCCCTCCAGACAGACTGAGTTTGACCAGATGACCGGCTATGCCTCTCCCCTTTCGCGCATCGCGCTGGCTGCATCCTGCATCATGCTTCCCCTGTTCGGACTCATGGGCAGCCTCATGACACCGTTTGCCGTCCGGTCCATGCCTTTCTTCGGCTTCCATCCCCTGACCCATCCCATCTTTTATTTCTCCCTGGAAAACCTGAAGGGTGCCATGGAAAGCCTTGTGATCGGGCTTGCCGTCTATTTCCTGATTGTCCGGCGCTTTCTCATGCGCAAAACTGCTTCCGGTACCGAGTATGTAAACCGCTGGCCTGCCTGGCTGGACCTGGAAAACTCGGTATACCGCCCGGTTCTCCACTGGCTCCCCACACTCCTCAGCGTACCGGACAGGCTGATCATGGGCTATGCGGACTCCGCCCTGATCCGACAGTATATTCCAAGGTTTGTTTCGGCCGTGGTATCCTTCGTCGCTTCCCTGCCGGAAAGCCGGCTCATCAAAGACTGGATTCCCCGTGCATGCATGTACATTACGCGCTTCCTTGTGGAGCTTCCGGAAATCGTGGTGTACTTTTCCAGGCGCACCATCTTCCATTTCCGCAAAACAAGAAAACCTGTTCCTGTCGGAACCCGGGTAACCTATGCCCTGGGCACAGGCCTGAACCGGATCGTCCGCATCCTGAACCGCACGCTTCTCATCCACCGCCCGCTTCGCGAGGACTATGAGTATGTTCTTGATGCTTCACATGAAGAAGCCCACCGTGAAGTGGAAGAGATCGGTCACAGCGTGTCCTACGGACTTCTTCTGCTGGTCCTGGGCCTGGCTGCCGTGATTCTGATTCTGCTCCTTCAGCAATAAGCGGAATTGGTGACAATTGAACCCTGTTTATGTATAACTGGGCCGCAATGAATTGTTTCGTATTTCAGGTGCTGTTATATTGGGCATGCAAGGAGGAATTTCCATGATTGAGTTTCGCAATGTTTCCAAGTCTTACAGCAAGAGCGGCACGCTCGCTGTTGATCACCTGAATCTCACCGTGAACGACGGGGAACTGTTCGGTTATATCGGTCCGAACGGAGCCGGGAAAACCACAAGCATCAAGATTCTCACCGGAATTCTTGATCCCACCGAAGGTGAAGCCTTCGTCAATGGAATCAGCATGCAGAAACAGCCGATGGAAGCCAAGCGCATGATCGGATTTGTGCCCGACGGCGCTGATCTGTTTGATCGTCTCACCGGCATCGAATACCTGAATTTCATGGCTGACATATTTGATGTAAGCGCCGCTGACCGGCGCACCCGCATGGAAAAGTATCTGGAACTGTTTGAACTCACCGATGCCGCGGGAAATCAGATCCGTTCCTATTCCAAGGGCATGCGTCAGAAGATTGCCACCATCGGTGCACTGATCCATGATCCTCAGGTCCTCATCCTTGACGAGCCCATGATGGGCCTTGATCCCCGTGCTTCCTACCTTCTGAAGGAAGAAATGAAGCATCAGTGCGAGCTGGGAAAGACCGTATTCTTCTCCACACACGTGCTGGAAGTGGCGGAAAAACTGTGCACCCGCATAGCCGTGATTGCCAAAGGCCGTCTTGCCGCCCAGGGAACCCTGGAAGAGCTGCGCAGTCAGGAACATGCTGCTTCGCTTGAAGAAGTCTTCCTCGAAATCACTGAAGGAAGTGAGAACGACCAATGAAGACCTATCTGACGCTTCTCGCTCTCCAGATAAAAATGGCGCTCAAGGGGCTTACCCGCTCAGGCAGCGATACAGGCAGCAAGAAAAGCTTCCGCGATGTTTCCCGCATCATCGGTATAGTGATTCTTTTCCTGGTCATGGCGGTATACATGGCCGTTATCGAATGGTATCTGATCGGTGCCCTGATGTCCATTCAGAACGCAGAAGGGTTTGCCTCTCTGCTTGCCCTGCTGCACATTGACTCTCTCCCCAGTGTCCTGTTTGTCATGGTGGTCATGATTTCCATGATTCTGACACTGATGTTCTCCCTGTACCAGCTGACCGGCAAAATGTATTTCAGCAAGGATACGCCCATGTACGGCGCCCTGCCCATCTCCAGCCGCGTGCTGTATGCCTCCCGCCTGACAGAAGTTTATGCCGAAGAAATGGCGCTTACAGCCGCTCTGGTACTGCCGCTGTGCATCATGTATATGGTGCGGCTCGGCTTTGACTTCATGCTGCTTGTGCGCGCCATCCTGGTAACGCTGCTGAGCCCGATACTCCCGCTTGCCCTCGCAGCGCTTCTTGTGCACCTGCTGGCGCATCTGTCCATATTCAACAGACATCGGGACACTGTGATCATGGTCGGAACCGTCCTCATGATTCTGTTCCAGATGGTGCTGTCCTTTACGCTTTCATCCACCATGAGCCGCTATACCGGAGATGAGGAAGGCCTAGCCGGAGTCATGACCGGCCTTCTGAGCGGTGAAAAGAATATCATCACCATGATGACGTCGATCTTCCCGCCCGCAGGCTGGGCCGGGCGTGCCCTCCTCGGCTCCTGGCCCATGATGGGACTGCTTCTTCTCGCCGGCGCAGCCGCTGTCGTCTTTCTGTTTGCCGTATGCGGCAGAACCTATCTGCGCATCGCTCTCATGGGCAGCGAAACATCGGTATCCCGCCGGAGCGTCAAGCTCGACCGCGTGAACTACCGCTCCCAGCATGCAGGCATGGCCGTGTTCATGCGGGAATTCCGAGACCTCATGCGCAATCCGGTATACGTGCTCAATGCTGTGGTCGGTGCAGTCGGCATGCCGCTTCTCATGATCGGAGGCCTGGTG
>CAMNDE010000029.1:0-39062 GCA_946534895.1 uncultured Clostridia bacterium | reverse complement strand
ATTGGATGAATCTTGAAGTTCATATATTGAAATGATATAATTTGGCAGTATCTTTGGGGGTGGCTGGCTTGATTACAGTGCTTTGCCTGAATCCTTCTTTTGACAGAACCGTTGAAGTAAGTGAGCTGGAACCGGGACGGACAAACCGTATTCTCAGTTCCATGACACAGGTGGGCGGCAAAGGTCTCAATGTCGCAACATGCCTGAGAAATCTGGGACTGGAAAGCGTATGCCTCGGATGTGCAGGCACGGATAATTATGAACAGTTCAGCAAGCTGCTTGGTACAAGGAATGCGTGGGTTGACTTTGAAAGGATTCCAGGTTCCATAAGACTGAACACAAAAGTGGTAAGTCTTAAGGGAAATCATCATGTTACAGAGCTGAATGAGCCCGGACCTTCCATATCCAAAGATGACCTGCGTTTTTTGCAGGAACGATTTCGCGAGTCCTGCAAGAAATCCCGCATGGCTGTTATTACCGGCTCACTTCCCCCGCAATGTCCTGAGGGCACGTATGCTGCATTCATGAAGGATGTTTCCGTTCCCTGGGTTCTGGATGTCGGCGGCCGGGAACTTATGCTGGGCCTTTCTGCTCATCCGTTTCTTGTAAAGCCCAATCTGGATGAGCTGGAGAAGGCTGTGGGCAGGAGGCTGTCAGGAAGCAGGGATATTGTCGATGCCGCCAAGTATTTATGTGAGCGCGGGGCTTCATGTGCCGTTGTGTCGATGGGTGGCGATGGCGCCGTTATTACCAATGGAAAGGATGCCCTGTTCTCTCCGGCCCTGCAGGTGAAAGTTGAATCTACGGTCGGAGCAGGGGATGCCATGGTGTCCGGCCTGATCGCCGGTTATCTGAAGGATCAGGCACTGGATACCATGCTGCGCTACGGAACAGCTGCAGCCGCTGCCAGCGTGATGAGCCGGGGTACCGGACTGTTTGATAACGAGTCATTTGCCATTCTTCTGGAAAGGGCGGAAACCCGTAGGATATAGCCATGTTGTTTCGTAGAAGAATTCAAGGACTGCTGACAGACAGCATAATTGATTTGGTGCCTGTCTATCTAGGTGAAGTAGATAAGGAATACGGCTTTGGAGAAGTGAAGGAATGGAAGATCACTCTTCATGGCAGACTTCGGGAAATAGGACGCATTTCACTGCGTATGGGCGAAGGACCTGGTATCTATTATTTTGGACATATAGGATATCATATTGATCCGCCATGGCGTGGCCACAGATATGCACGGCGGGCATGCGAACTGCTGCGGACTGAACTGAACCGGTCCGGGAAGAGCAGCGTTGTCATTACAACGGATGTAGACAATATCGCAAGCCAGAAAACCTGTCTTGGAATTGGGGCCGTATTGGAGAGGATTGTGGATGTTCCTGTGGTTTACCAGAAGCGATGGTCGCTGAGCGCCCGGAAATGCAGATATGTCTGGAAACTGGGGAAGGAGTACGGTCAGATATGATGATTCAGGCAAAAGGATGCAATGTGCATGCTGAGCTTGAAGGGGAAGGAAATCAGAAAGTCGTTCTCCTGCATGGATGGGGATGTTCTGCGGACCTTATGAAACCGATCGCAGATGGGCTTTCAGATTCCATGAAAACCCTGACGATTGATTTTCCGGGATTTGGGGCTTCAGATCGGCCGCCTGAGCCATGGGGCGTCCCTGAGTATGCAGAGATGCTTCGGGATCTGCTGACTCAGCTGGATTTTTCTCCATGTGATGTGATAGCGCATTCCTTTGGTGCGAGAGTGGCTATTTTTCTTGCATCCAGTGATCACAGCATGATCAGGCGGCAGGTTCTGACAGGCGCTGCCGGAATACGTCCTGTACAATCTGAGGAGTCCCGGAAACGGACACAGAATTACAAAAAAATGAAATCCGGGATTGCACTCCTGAAAAAAACACATTTGCTGGGCAGCCTTCCCGAGCGTATGGAAGATGCACTGAGAAAGAAGTACGGTTCCAGGGATTACAATGCGCTTGATGAGGAAATGCGGAAAACATTTGTGAAGGTTATCTCCCTGGACCTGTCTGACCGGCTTTCGGCAGTGGAAGCACCCACTCTGCTGATCTGGGGAGATCAGGATACGGAAACACCGCTTTGGATGGGGCAGAAGATGGAACAGGAAATTCCGGATGCCGGACTTGTGGTATTTGAGGGCGGTTCGCATTTTGTTTATCTGGAACAGCAAAAACGTTTCCTGACCGTGGTCCGACATTTTCTTTTGGAGGAATGAGCTTGAATCTGACCATGATTGTGGCACTGCTGGCTTCTTCCTGTGCGGCGTTAATGGGAAGCCGGGCACTGATACATTTTTTTCAGTTGGAAAGCTATCAGTTTCCGGGATATCTCCGTTCCATTCGAAGAAACGGCGTACAGGTGTGGGTCCCCGGGTTTTATCTGTTTCTGGCCCACGCTGCCGCTTGGATGCTGTACATTCTGCTGGGGAATGGTGTATGGCAGGCATTTCTTTGGGCAGCTCTGATTCTGGGGAGCGGCGCGCTGATCAGCCGCGATCTGAAAACAATCAAAGCGAAGAAACCACTGGTTTTTACTGCACGCGTAAAGCGCTTGTGTGCAGTGGTTTTTCTTGTGTCATTGGGAATCAGGATTTGCTGCGTCTGTTTGATGACCGGAGTGCGCGGAGTTCCTGCCCGTGTTTTTCTGAGCTGCGTGTGGATGGCTTTTCCGCTGATGCTGCCGGTACTTGTACTTCTGGCCGGCATGCTGGCCGCACCTATGGAAAAATTCATTCAAAACCTCTATTTCCGGGATGCACAGCGAATTCTGCGCAGTCGACCGGACCTGATCAAAATCGGAATAACGGGCAGTTATGGAAAGACCAGTGTCAAGTTTATTCTTGGCACGCTGCTCTCTGAGAAATATCAGACCCTGGTGTCTCCGGCCAGTTTCAATACACCGATGGGTCTGACAAAGGTTATTCGCAACAGTCTCACACCGTCTCACCAGGTGTTTGTTGCCGAAATGGGAGCAAGACATGTGGGAGATATACGGGAACTGTGCCGGCTGGTGCATCCGGAAATCGGACTGCTGGTCAGCATCGGACCGCAGCATCTAGAAACATTTGGCAGCATGGAGCGTATTGCCGGTACGAAGTATGAACTGATGGACGCCATACCCGGTTCAGGATGCTGCTTTTTCCTTGATGACGGCGGCACGGTAACCGATCTTTATGAGAAGACGGAAAAGCCGAAAATGCTGGCATCAGTGAAACCGGGAACAGGGGACGTCTGGGCGGAGAATATGGAAGTATCCCAAAACGGTTCTACGTTCCTGCTCTGTACCCGTACTCAGCGGATTCCGTGTACAACGAGGCTGCTGGGCGAACACAATATAGGCAATATACTGCTTGCCGCTTCCGTATGTTTTCATCTGGGCATGACGGGAACACAGATAAGCAGGGGGATAAGCCAGCTTGAGCCTGTTGAGCATCGGCTGCAGCTGCTTCCGACAGCAGGCGGCATCACCATGATTGATGATGCTTTCAATTCAAATCCCAGAGGAGCACACGCTGCCCTGCAGGTATTGAAACGTTTTCCGGAACGCCGGATCATTGTGACCCCGGGCATGGTGGAGCTGGGGGCCGACGAGGAAAAATATAATTATGATTTCGGCGTTGAGATGGCTGCCTGTGTGGACATGGCAATTCTTGTCGGTCCAAAGAGAACGAAAGCCATTCAGCAGGGACTGATGGACGGCGGCTTTGAGAAGGAAAAAATGTTTGTAGTCAAATCCCTGGATGAGGCCACAGGTGTGATGCGCAGTCTGGCCAGACGCGGCGATACCGTGCTGTTTGAAAATGATCTGCCGGATAACTATTCGGAATAATCGGAGGGACACATAGAGTGAACAAGATTCAGCTTGGTGTTATTTTTGGCAGCCGCAGCTGTGAGCGGGAAGTGTCGATTATCAGCGCGGTCCAGCTGATGGGACATGTGAATCAGGAACTGTATAATGTCATACCGGTCTATATATCCCAGCAGGGTGTCTGGTATACGGGAGAAAAGCTCAAGGATATAAAGACCTTCCAGCGTTTCCAGCCGGATCAGCCGGGAATTGAGCGCGTCATGCTGGATGTGACAAGTGCTTCCGGTGCACTGCTTGCCATGCGGCCGGGCAAGGGACTGCTGCACCATCCTGAACAGGTGGTTGTGGCAAGAATGGAAGTGTGTCTTATTGTCATGCATGGTCTGAATGGCGAGGACGGCACGCTTCAGGGGCTGCTGGAGATGGCAAATCTGCCCTATACTTCGACCGGTGTGGCGGGCTCTGCCATCGGCATGGACAAGATTATGATGAAGCAGTTCTTCCGTGGTGCCGATCTTCCTGTACTCCCGGGCGAATACTTCACCCGGACCAGATGGCGCTCGGAACGCAAAGAAGTGCTCGATGCGGTGGAAGCCGGTCTGGAATATCCGGTATTTGTAAAGCCGGCGAATCTCGGCTCATCCATCGGGGTGAGCAGGGCTGATAATCGAAGCGAGCTCCAGGAAGCCCTGGATCTGGCATTCGAATATGATCGGAGAGTACTTGTCGAAAAGGGACTTGATCATCCTGTTGAATTGAACTGTTCTGTTCTTGGCTATGATGAGGATGTGCAGGCCAGTGCGATTGAGATGCCTCTGATCGGCAAAGGAGATGACATGCTTGACTTCTTCGGCAAGTATCTGTCATCCGGGTCGAGTAAAGGCATGGCGGGACTTTCCCGCGTGCTTCCGGCTCCGATTGGAGAAGCGCTGACTGCGGAAATCCAGGAGCTTTCAAAGAAGATTTTCAGACTGATGGACTGCAAGGGTGTTGTCCGTATTGACTACATGTTTGACAGGGCAACAGAAAAGCTCTATATCACGGAGATCAATACCATTCCCGGCTCACTGGCGTTTTATCTGTGGGAGCAGTCCGGAATCAGGTATAGTGAGCTTATTGACAAGATGGTACAGTATGCGCGCCAGGCGTGGGAGGATCGGAATGAACGGAATTACGCTTATCATTCTGACATTCTCTCTTCTGTGTCCCTGGGGAGCAAGGGCAGCAAAGGTGCCAAGGGAAGCAAATGGTAAGGATGAGGTTGCATGGAACCGCGTCACAGAAGAAAAGACAGAAGCCCGTACGCGCCGCCGCCCGGCAGAACCCGGCCGGCATGGGTCGAGACGGCTGAACATGCGGGACTGGCCGAAGAAACCGTATCCGTCGGAGCAGGACTTGATCCTGAGCTGACGGGCAGACACATCACAGAAGCGGAAGACACCGGCTTATCAGACACGCGCCCGGTGAGCGGGGAAACAGCTGCAGAACCGAAGAAGCGTGAAATGGCAGAGGATGTGCTGCGGCTGGTCTGCACTCTGGCTGGTATGATGAGTGTCTTTGCTGCGTTCCTGCTCTGGGCTGAAAAGGATCATGTCAGAATCCGCCATTTCTGCATACGGTCTGTATTCCTCACTGTGATGAATCTTTTCTCGGGCGGTATTCTGTATGCAGTTGGCAGACTGATGGGGCCAATCCCTTTTCTTGGAATGGTCGTGGATGTATTCTGCCTGACTGCATACCTTGTTCTGGCTATTGTATTGTTGATTATTCGTCTGAAAATGATGCACTGTGCGTGGAAGGGCGAATTCGTGCATCTGCCTTTGGCAGAGGCCTGGATCGAAAAGATTTGGCACGTGTGAGGTAAAATATGCACCTGGAACAGCTTCAATCACCCCGTGATCTAAAGGAATTATCCTATGAGGAACTGAATCAGCTGGCCGGAGAAATCCGGCAGGTCCTGATACAGACCGTTTCCCAGAAGGGCGGTCATCTGGCTTCGAATCTAGGGGTCGTTGAATTGACACTCGCGCTGCACAGAGTGTTTGACCTTCCTGAGGACAAGATTGTCTTTGATGTGGGGCATCAAAGCTATGTTCATAAGCTGCTGACGGGGCGAAACCGTGTTTTTCATACACTGAGATCGTTCGGGGGAATCTCCGGTTTTCCAAAGCGCAGCGAAAGCGATTACGATGTGTTTGAAACCGGTCATGCATCCACGGCAATCAGCGCGGCACTCGGTCTGGCAAGGGCGCGGGACTTCCGCAATGAAGATCATCAGGTAATTGCCCTGGTCGGGGATGGTGCTCTTACAGGCGGTCTGTGCTATGAAGCGCTGAATGATGCCGGGAATACCAAAACACGCATGATTGTCATTCTCAATGACAATGAAATGTCCATAGCCAGAAATGTGGGAGCCCTGTCAAGACATCTGACGGATCTGCGTATCAGCAAGGGATGGTCATCCACCAAAAAGAAGGTAAAGACAAAGCTGGAAAAGGTACCTGGAGTGGGTCCCGGGCTGTACCACATGATTCACAGGACAAAGAACATGGTAAAAAATCTGTTTGTGGATGAAGGGTTTTTTACTTCACTCGGATTTCAGTATTTTGGCCCGATCAACGGGCATGACATCAGGAGTCTGGAGCATATTCTTTCAAAAGCCAAGGAATATGATGGCCCGGCTGTTATTCATGTGCTTACCAAAAAAGGGTATGGATATGAAAAGGCTGAGGAACAGCCGGAGAAGTTTCATGGTATTCCGCCTTTCTATGTCGAGACAGGTGATCCAAGGTCGAGGTCAGACCTGCCGAGCTTTGGGGCAGTCATGGCAGAAGAGCTGACGGATCTGGCAGAAAGAGACAAAAGCGTTGTTGCCATTTCTGCTGCCATGACTATGGGAACGGGACTTGATCATATGGCTGAAGTCATGCCGGAAAGGGTGCTGGATGTAGGCATAGCCGAAGAACATGCCGCGACAATGGCAGCCGGACTGGCGGCCGGTGGAATGCATCCGTATTTCGCGGTGTATGCCACATTTTTTCAGCGTTGCTATGATCAGATGATTCACGATGTGGCCATGCAGCACCTGTCTGTGGTTTTTCTGCTTGACCGTGCGGGACTGTCAGGACACGATGGGGCTACGCATCATGGAATCTATGACTTTTCACAGACGCTTCCGATTCCAGGTGTAACTATTCTGGCGCCAAGGGATCTTGATGAACTGCGCCTGATGATCAGATGGACACAGCAGGCAAGCGGTCCTGTCACAATCCGATATGGACGGGATGGCATTTCACTGCGCGACCGGTTTCCGTGTGAGGATTTTCATCCGGGAAAATGGGAAATGCTTATGCAGGGGAAAGACTGCCTGATATTTGCAGTCGGTTCCATGGTGATCGAGGCAGTCCGGACCGCGGACATTCTGCGCGAAGACGGCATTGAAGCCGGTGTAGTGAACTGTTCAAGCGTAAAGCCGATGGACGATAATATGCTTTGGGAAAACTGTCTGACTCCGTGGGTTGTGATGGAAGAGCACAGCCTGATTGGAGGATTTGCGAGTGAAATATGTTCTTTCTGTGTTGAGGAAGAACTGAATCCGCCGATTCTCTCTTTTGGCATTCCTGAGATGTTTGTACAGCACGGGGCCAGAGGACAGCTGCTGAAGTATTTGGGACTGCTTCCGGAACAGATGGAAAAGCGGATCAAGGCGGAATTGCGCAGAAGGGGCAAGATACTCAATGTCAGATAAATTGCGTGCAGATGTTGCTCTTGTGGAGCGAGGCCTGTGTGATAGCAGGGTAAAGGCTCAGGCGTGCATAATGGCAGGACAGGTGTTTGTCGGGGAGAGAAAGATTGCCAAATCTTCAGAACTGATTCTTCCGGAAGATGAACTTCACATCAAGGGTCCGGCCATTCCTTTTGTAGGGCGCGGAGGACTCAAGCTGGAAAAAGCGCTGAAGGAATTCGGCACGGATGTAAATGAAAAAGTGTGCATGGACATAGGCTGTGCCACAGGCGGGTTTACGGATGTTCTCCTGAAAAACGGGGCGAAGCATGTGTATGCCATTGACGTGGGATACGGCCAGTTTGACTGGAACCTGCGTCAGGATCCCCGGGTGACGCTGATGGAACGGACGAATGCCAGAAATCTGACGGGGGACATGTTTCCACAGCAACCAGTGGTTACGGTCATGGATGTCTCATTCATCTCCATTCGTCTGATTCTTCCTGTGGCGGCAAGAATTATGGGAGAGGAAGGCGTATTCTGTACGCTGATTAAACCACAGTTTGAAGCGGGAAAGGGCAATGTCGGCAAAAATGGCGTGGTAAGGGATGCTGCTGTCCATGAACAGGTGATCAGAGACATCACGGCATTTTGTCCGACGATCGGATGGCACGTGGAAAAGCTCAGCTATTCGCCGATCACGGGACCGAAGGGAAATATTGAATTTCTGGCCGAAATACGCAACGGCATCCCGGATGACCGGGATTGGAATGCCGAGATTCATCGCGTTGTGGCCAACGCCCATGCAAATCTGAGCTGACATGCATTCTTGCGGAGAAGCGTTTCAACTGCTATACTTTTTCCGGATAAATGTGAGAGGTGAATCGGAATGGCGAATTCTTTAGTTACAAAGCAGGAACGTCAGGATGTGATTCGCGATATTATAGGAAAACAGAGCATTGAAACGCAGGAAGACATGGTTCGGGCACTGCGTGAGCGCGGCTTTCATTCCACTCAGGCAACCGTATCAAGAGATATTCGAGAAATGCGGCTTCTGAAAGTCGCCACACCGGATGGTGCATATAAGTATGCATTGTCAGGCAGCGAAGCACAGGAAGTGCCCGGTCGGATGATTTATTTCATCTCTGAATCCATCGTCAGTGTTCAGACTGCTCTGAATATTGTCGTGGTGAAGACAAGATCAGGGGCTGCTGGTGCGGTGGCTGAATCTCTGGACGGTATGGCGTGGCCTGAAGTCGTCGGCACTCTGGCAGGCGACAATACCATCATGATTGTTGCGCATGACAATCAGAGTGCAGCACGGGTGGAAGAAAAGATTGAACGACTGAATAAATAGAGGCCAGGATATGATTACTTCGCTTCATATTCATAATATAGCACTCATCGAAGATCTGGTGTTGGAATTTGGATATGGCCTGCATGTTTTGAGTGGCGAAACAGGCGCTGGCAAATCCATAGTTGTTGATGCTGTGAATCTGGTTCTTGGCGGCCGCGCTGACCGTGATCTGATCCGGACGGGAACGGAAAAGGCATGGGTGGAGGCCGTTTTTGATGTTCATGGAAATCCTGAAGTTGCAGGAATGCTGAACGAAGAGGAAATAGAATGGGATTCTCAGACCGTGATTCTCTACAGGGATATTTCCAGGACGGGAAGAAATCTCTGCAGAGTATGCGGTGTGGTGACGCAGCTGTCCTTTTATCGGGATCTTGCCGGGCTGCTGATGGATGTGCACGGACAGCACGAACACCGGTTTCTGATGGATTCCCGATATCATCTGGGATATCTTGATGCATCCGGCGGTGAAGAGCATAAAAAGCTGATGGAGAGTGTTCGTGCAGCATGCAGGGAATTTCTTGCATGTCATCGCACCTATGTGCATCTCAGTAAAGAGAACGAACGCAAAGAACAGCGCATGGGAATACTGAAACAGGCATTGTCGGAGCTTCAGAAAGCGAAGCTGAAGCCGGGTGAGGAAGCAGAACTGCTGAAGGAGCAGGAGAAACTGCGCAATTCGGCTAAAATCATCTCAGCTCTTCAGACGGCGTATTCAAGGATTTCCCTTGGAGAAGAGGGAAGCATGCTGGCCAGCCTGAAGGCGGCAATGAAAAGTCTGGAAACCATATCCGAGCTGTCTGAAAAGTATCAGGAACTGTACAGACAGACTTCAAGTGCCTATTATGATTTGGAAGACGTGGGATTTGAGCTGTCAGGCATTCTTGAAAAAGGGGAGTTTGATCCGGGCAGGGCTGAAGCAGTGGATCAGCGGATTGATCTGATTCGGAGAATGGAAAGAAAATATGGAGGAAGCGAGGAAGAAGTTCTCGCTACCCAGGAAGCGTACCAAAAAGAGTTTGACGATCTTATGGAGCTGGACACCAGTATTTCAAAGGCTGCAGATGAGCACAGGCGCCTTCTCGGTGAATACCGGCATCAGGCAAGATTGCTTACGGAGTCGAGAAAGAGTCTAGCAGAAGTGTTCGAACAGAAAATGATGGGCCAGCTCAAGGATCTTGGGATGGCAAAGACAGTTTTTCAGGTGGTGTTTTCAAAGCCTGAAAGGCAGCAGCTTCCCACCGTGGATGGTGAAGACCTGGTAGAGTTTCAAATGAGTGCCAACCCTGGAGAACCGCTGAAGCCAATGTCCAAAATAGCCAGCGGAGGAGAACTGAGCAGAATCATGCTTGCACTGAAAACGCTTGAAGCGGAGCGAGGCGGTGTGGAAAGCATGGTTTTCGATGAAATTGATACTGGCATTTCCGGGAAAATTGCACAGACTGTTGCGGAGAAAATGGCCCAGATAGCGGTGCACAGGCAGGTGATCTGCGTCACGCATCTTGCTCAGATTGTGGCTATGGCTGACAGGGATTATCTGGTTGAAAAAACAGAACATGATGGAAGAACCAATACAAATGTTCTTTTCCTGTCCGAAAAAGAGAGAATATCTGAAGTTGCGCGGATGCTGGCCGGTGCAGACGGGGCTGACGAAAGTGCACTGAGTCATGCCGAGCATATGCTGAGAAGTGCAGCACAGTTTAAAAATGGCTGCAGAACAAGGAAATAGCGAGTGGGGACAGAACAACTATTTTGGAAAAACGAAAAAGCGTACTGTATAAACCGGGAAATCTATGCTATACTTATCTATGATTGTATGCCTTTTGGTATGCTTTTGGGATAGCGTCACATTTAATGAAGCGAAACCGGGCAACCGGTTCGGAAGGGGGACCTCGATCCGTGTTTGGTAATCGTCTGTTTCCGGGTGGAATTCATCCACAGGAAGGTCTGAACGGTAAGTCTGTCAATGGTGGAAATGCCATTATTGATATGCCGGCTCCTGCCCGTGTTATTATTCCTCTGTCCCAGCATATTGGTGCACCGGCGAAGGCCTTGGTAAAAAAAGGTGACCATGTCTTGATTGGACAGGAGATTGCCGAGGCTGGCGGATTTGTCTCCGCTCCGATTCACGCATCCATTTCTGGAACTGTGGATGAAATCCGGCCCTGTACACTCGCAAGCGGTGTTGTGTCTCAGGCAATTGTTATTGAGAATGACTTCAAAGACGAGTGGGTGAGCGTGACTCCCGCATCGCATCCTGAAACGGTCAGTGCCAAGGAACTGCAGGATATTATTCGTCAGGCCGGCATTGTCGGCATGGGCGGTGCGACTTTCCCCACTTCAGTAAAGCTGACACCTGGTGCAGGGAAGACCATTGAGAAGCTGATTATCAATGGCGCTGAGTGCGAACCGTTCCTTACGGCTGATCATCGGCTTATGCTGGAAGAACCTGGACGGATCATTGACGGCATACATATTATGATGGCTGCGCTGAATATTCCTGAGGCGATTATCGGCGTGGAAAATAATAAGAAGGATGCCATTGCTGCTCTTGAGCAGGCCTGCAGAGGGACCGACGGCATCAGCGTGAAGGCGCTGCCTGTACGTTATCCGCAGGGAGGAGAAAAACAGCTTGTATATGCCATTACACGTCGAGAGGTTCCAAACGGCGGTCTTCCCATTGATGTGGGCTGTGTAGTGTGCAATGTGGGTACTGTTTTTGCGATTGATCAGGCAGTGCGTGAAGGACGGCCGCTTATCGACCGTATTACAACGGTAGGCGGTATGGTCAGCAATCCGGGTAATTATCGTGTCAGAATCGGAACACCGGTTTCTCTGCTTCTCGAGTACTGTGGCGGTACGCTGGCAGGCGTACGCAAGATTCTCAGCGGCGGCCCCATGATGGGAATGGCCATTAACGATCTTGAAGTGCCTGTTACAAAAGGAACAAGCGGTATACTGGCGCTGGGCGATGAGTCGCTCGAGCCGGAAGAGAGTCCATGCATCCGCTGCGGCCGCTGCCTGAGAGCTTGTCCCATGAAGCTTCCGCCTTATTCCATGGACGTTGCGATCCGTCATGAACAGTATGAGATCGCCGAAAAAGCCGGTGTCATGAACTGCATAGAATGCGGTGCATGTACTTATGTGTGTCCCGCAAAGCGTCGGCTCACTCAGTCTTTCAGAGCCGGCAAGAAAGTCATTACTGTCAGAAGGAAACTGGCAAAAGCCCGGGCGGATGCGGAAGCAGCTGCTCTAGCATCAAAGGAGGGATAAGGTCATGCAGAAAAAACTGAGCGTTACATCCTCACCCCACCTGAGATCTGGGGCAACATCAAAACGTATCATGATAGATGTCTGCCTGGCACTTCTGCCGGCAGGCATTGCCGGAATCATTTTGTTTGGCGCGGGTGCTGCTAAACTGATTGTTGTCAGCGTAGTGTCCTGCGTACTGGCAGAGTTCCTGTATCAGAAGCTGACCGGACAAAAGGTTACAGTCAGCGACTTCAGCGCTGTTGTCACCGGTCTTCTTCTGGCCTATAACCTGCCGGCTGATGCTCCGATCTGGATTCCCGTGGTTGGATCCGTGATTGCCATCATTTTGGTTAAGCAGATTTTTGGCGGGCTGGGCTCCAATTTCATGAATCCTGCGCTCACAGCACGTGCTGTTCTGTTTGTGTCCTGGGCATCGATCATGACTTCGTATCCTGCGACTCGTTATATGACGGATGCTGTTTCCGGCGCCACTCCGCTTGGAATGCTGAGCAATGGCACTCCTGTAAATCTGATGGATCTGCTTCTTGGCAACTGTGCCGGGGTGCTGGGCGAGACCTGCAAAATTGCGCTGCTGCTGGGTGGTATCTACCTGATTATCCGTGATGTCATTGACTGGAAAATCCCTGTTTGTATTCTTTGCAGTGTCTTTATCTGCTTCCTCCTGAAGGACGGATTTACGGCAGCCATGGGACAGGTGCTGTCCGGCGGTCTTATGCTTGGTGCATTTTTTATGGCCACCGACTATGTCACAAGTCCTGTGAGCAATTCCGGAAGGATTATCATGGGCATTCTCTGCGGCCTGATGGTTTTTGTGATCCGTGCGTTTGCAAATTATCCGGAGGGAACATCGTTTGCCATTCTGTTTATGAATGTCCTTACACCTCTGATCGATCGGTTCACTGTACCGGGTAAATTTGGGGAGGTGAAAAAGCGTGGATAAGAAAAAGACATTTCTTGGCGTTTTTCTCAATGGCCTGATTATTGAGAATCCCACGTTTGTGCTGATGCTGGGTATGTGTCCGACGCTTGGAATTACCACCATGGCAATGAATGGTATCGGCATGGGTCTGGCCACCACGGTTGTTCTTACATGTTCTAACCTTTTCATTTCCATGTTGCGTAATATTATTCCGGATAAGGTACGTATTCCTGCCTATATCGTTGTGATCGCATCGTTTGTGACGATGATTGACCTGATGATGCAGGCATTCCTGCCTGATCTGAGAGCGGCTCTGGGCACCTATATTCCCCTGATTGTTGTTAACTGCATCATTTTTGCAAGAGCTGAATCCTTTGCAGCCAAGAATCCCCCGATGCTTTCTGTGGCTGACGGTCTTGGCATGGGTCTGGGGTTCACCTGCTCCATTACGCTTCTGTCCATGATCCGTGAGCTCTTCGGTTCCGGTTCCATTTTCGGAGCGAGACTGATGCCTGAAAGCTATCAGCCCATGGCAATCATGAATCAGGTGCCGGGCGGATTTATCACTCTGGGCATTATGCTCATCCTGGTAAACTTTATCCGTCAGGCGATTAAGAATCGCAGCAGCAGGAAGGAGGCACATGCATGAACGTTTATCTTTCCATGCTGATCGGATATCTTCTGGTGAATAACTATGTCATGTGCCAGTTCTACGGAATCTGTCCTTTCCTGGGCGTGTCAAAAAAGTTTGACACGGCGCTTGGAATGGGCATGGCTGTGACCTTCGTTATTACGCTGTCCTCTTTCATTACCTGGCTTATCCAGTATTACCTGCTTGTTCCGCTGCAGCTTGAATACCTTCAGACAATAGCCTTCATACTGGTTATTGCAGTTCTGGTGCAGGTGGTGGAAAACGCACTGAAAAAGCTGTCGTTTTCCCTCTACCAGGCGCTGGGTGTTTATCTGCCGCTCATTACCACCAACTGCGTTGTTCTCGCTGTTGCTTTGAATAACATTACTGATGGCTGGAATCTTCTTGAAAGCACATTCTGCGGATTCTGTTCTGCTCTGGGTTTCACCCTTTCTCTTCTTCTTCTCGCAGGTATCCGTGAAAGACTTGAATTGTCCAATATGCCTAAATGGATGCAGGGATTCCCGGGAGCACTTATTACAGCCGGCCTGATGGCTATCAGTTTCATGGGCTTCGGCGGTCTGATCTGATTCGACGGGAGGATATGTGAATGAATATATTATGGGCGGTGCTGGTGTTAGGCACCATGGGTGCACTGTTTGGTGCACTGCTCACTTATACAGCTCGCGTGTTCGCTGTGCCGAAGGATGAGAAAAGGGATGCGGTGCGTGAAGCATTGCCAGGCGCGAACTGCGGCGGATGTGGATATCCTGGCTGTGATGGATGTGCAGATGCCATTGCTGCGGGACGTGCGCCGGTAAATCAGTGTCCGGTCGGCGGCTCAGATGTGGCGAAGAAAATTGCTGCGATCATGGGTGTCGAAGCAGGCGAACAAGAAAAGATGGTTGCCCGTGTGGTCTGTCAGGGTGGAACGGACAATTGCAAGGCCCGGTTTGAATATCAGGGCATTAAGGACTGCATAGCGGCTTCTGTGGTGTCAGACGGCTACAAGTCCTGCAAATTTGCCTGTATGGGACTTGGAACCTGTGCCCGCGAATGTCCGTTTGGAGCCATTCATATTGATGAGAGCAGACATATTGCCGTAGTCGATGAGGAAAAATGCCAGAGCTGTGGAAAGTGCGTTTCCGTATGTCCGAAGGGCGTCATGGAACTGAGGCCGGCAAAACAGAAAGTGGACGTCGCCTGTCACAATCCTGGAGTGGGCAAGGCTGTTTCTTCCAACTGCCAGACGGGCTGCATCGGATGCGGCAAATGCATGCGGGCATGTAAATTTGAGGCCATCACCATGGTGAATGGTCTTCCCAAGATTGATTACTCCAAATGCCGTCAGTGCATGATGTGTGCGGAAGCTTGCCCGACTGAGGCCATGAAGGCGAACTTCGACGAGCGGCTTGAAGCGGTGATCAAGCGGGAAGAATGTATCGGCTGCACGATGTGCGCCAGGACCTGTACATTCAACGCCATTGTCGGTGCTCCCAAGGAGAAGCATCGTGTGACAGAAGCATGTACTGGCTGCGGTGCCTGTGCTGAGAAGTGCCCGAAGAAGTGCATTACCATGCGTGTCCGTTATCGGCCGCGTGATCCTCAGGCAGCTGTAGAAAAGCGCGAACCGGTGAAGCCTCAGTTTACTCCCGAGCAGCTGGCGAAAATTGAAGCCGCCAAAAAGGCAAAGGCAGCAGCTGAAGCAGCAAAAAAGGATAATTGATCTGATCAGGAGGCACGTTCCGTGCCTCCTGTCTTTATGAAAAGGAGGAATTTATATAGCGGATCCAGTATTGCAGAGAATTCATACTCAGCTTGAAATGGTAAATATTACAGTACAGATACAGTCTTCACTCGTCTCATCCACAAAAATGAAGCGGGACGCATTGAGTGAAAAAATACTTACACTGAAGGAGCAGATTCGTAAAAAGAAGCAGGAGATTCAGCACATTCTGCTGCATCCGGAGGAATTCGATTCGAATCAGGCGAAAGAACAGAAGAGCATACTTGAAAGTCTGTATGAGGAAAAGAAACAGTGCCATTCCGAAATGGAAGCGGTGAAGGCCGAGTATGCAGCTGCATGGGAAAAACTGAAATCTGTCTGGGCTGAGCAGGAAGAACTCCGGAAAAAAGAGAGTGACCGGACTTTACGGCTGACCGAGATCAGGAAGGCTGAACAGAAAAACAGTATCGGTATCTGAGACTCCAAAAAACGTCAGAATTCTTGCCAAACAATGGACAAAACTGTATAATATTTAAGCTGAAAGGGGACCGTACCAGATGGGCATCGGCTCCCTCATTCAGGAAAATGTCCTGAACAACACAAAGGAGGAGATACCCATGGCGAAGAAGTATGTATACCTCTTCAAGGAAGGCAATGCCAACATGCGTGAACTTCTTGGTGGTAAAGGCGCGAATCTGGCTGAGATGACCAATCTCGGCATGCCTGTGCCCCAGGGTTTTACCGTGACTACAGAAGCCTGCACTCAGTATTACAATGATGGCAAGAAGATCAACGACGAAATCGTAAAGCAGATTTACGAAGCGCTTGCCACCACAGAGCAGATTGCTGGAAAGAAATTCGGCGACGATGAGAATCCTTTCCTGGTTTCTGTCCGTTCCGGCGCCCGCGCTTCCATGCCCGGTATGATGGATACTATTCTGAACCTTGGTCTGACTGACAAATCTGTCAAGGGTCTTGCTAAGAAGACCAATAACGAAAAGTTCGCGTATGATGCTTATCGCCGTTTCATCGCCATGTTCTCCGACGTGGTTATGGAAATCCCGAAGAGCGAATTTGAAGCTGTTCTGGACGAATTCAAAGAGAAGAAGGGCGTAAAGTTCGATCGCGATCTTGATGCTGAAGATCTGAAGCAGATCGTTGAACGGTTCAAGGAAATCTACAAGAAGCATCAGGGCGTGGATTTCCCGCAGGATCCCCGCGTCCAGCTGATGGAAGCTGTCAAGGCTGTTTTCCGGTCCTGGGACAATCCCCGTGCTATCTACTATCGCCGCATGAACGATATTCCCGGCGATTGGGGCACTGCTGTTAACGTGCAGAGCATGGTGTTCGGCAACATGGGCGAAACCTCCGGTACCGGTGTTGCGTTTACCCGCAATCCTTCCACTGGCGAAAAGAAACTCTATGGTGAGTATCTGCTGAACGCTCAGGGCGAAGACGTTGTTGCCGGTATCCGTACGCCTCAGCCCATTTCCACCCTTGAACAGGCTATGCCTGAAGTGTACAAGCAGTTTGTGGATATTGCCAACAAGCTCGAAGCTCATTACCGCGACATGCAGGATATGGAGTATACCATCGAAGAAGGCAAGCTCTACATGCTGCAGACCCGTAATGGCAAGCGCACTGCTGCTTCTGCTCTGAAGATTGCCGTTGATCTGGTGGATGAAGGCGTTCTGACTGAAGAGGAAGCTGTTCTGAAGGTCGAGCCCAAGCAGCTTGACAGCCTGCTGCACCCGAATTTCGACGCGGACGCCATCAAGAAGGCTCCCGTTATCGCCAAGGGTCTGCCGGCTTCTCCCGGTGCCGGTGCCGGTGCTATCTACTTCACCGCGGATAAGGCTGCTGAGCACGGCAAGAACAAGGAGAAGGTTATTCTCGTTCGCAAGGAAACCACTCCTGAAGATATCGAAGGCATGGATTTCTCCCAGGCCATTCTGACTGCTTTCGGCGGAATGACCAGCCATGCAGCTGTTGTGGCCCGTGGTATGGGTCGCGCTGCGGTTGTCGGCTGCGGAGATCTGAAGTTCGATGAAGAAAACAATACCGTTACTATCGCTGGAAAGGTTTATCATGAAGGCGATATGATTTCCGTGGATGGTTCCACTGGTAACGTGTATGACGGTCTCATAAAGACTGTTGACGCAAGCATTTCCGGTGACTTTGCCCGTCTGATGGGCTGGGCTGACGCCGCTCGCCGGCTGAAGGTCCGCACCAATGCTGATACTCCCAGAGATGCCAAGAAGGCTGTGGAATTTGGTGCTGAGGGCATCGGCCTGTGCCGCACCGAGCATATGTTCTTCGAGGCTTCCCGTATCGCTGCTGTGCGTGAAATGATTCTGTCTGACACCAAAGAACAGCGCGAAAAGGCTCTGGCCAAGATTCTGCCTATGCAGCAGGGTGACTTCGAAGCCATGTACAAGGTTCTGGAAGGCCGTCCTATGACTGTCCGTTATCTGGATCCGCCGCTGCATGAATTCGTTCCCCACCTGGATATGACTGAAGAGATTGAAGAGCTTGCTTCCAACCTGAATATGTCTGTGGAAGAAGTCAAGCAGAAGATCAATGCTCTGCATGAAGCCAATCCTATGATGGGTCACCGTGGATGCCGTCTGGCTGTCACCTATCCGGAAATTGCCGAAATGCAGACCCGTGCAGTTCTGCAGGCTGCCATCAACGTAAAGAAAGAATGCGGATATGATATCGTTCCTGAAATCATGATCCCGCTGGTCGGTTCCAAGAAGGAACTGGCCTTTGTCAAGAACATCGTTGATGAGACTGCCAAGAAGGTGTTCGAAGAGCAGGGTGTCACCCTTGAGTATCATGTTGGTACCATGATTGAGATTCCTCGCGCAGCTGTGACTGCAGATGAAATTGCAGAAGATGCCGAGTTCTTCTCCTTCGGTACGAACGACCTGACTCAGATGACCTTCGGCTTCAGCCGTGATGACGCTGCAAAATTCCTTGGTTCCTACTATGAGAACAAGATTTTTGAGAGCGATCCTTTTGCAAGACTTGACCAGGATGGCGTTGGCCAGCTCGTTAAGATGGCTGCTGAAAAAGGCCGCAAGACCCGTCCTGACATCAAGCTTGGCATCTGCGGCGAACATGGCGGTGATCCGAGCTCCATCAAGTTCTGCCATAATGTTGGTCTGAACTATGTCAGCTGCTCGCCTTTCCGTGTTCCGATTGCCCGTCTGGCCGCTGCCTGGGCTGCAATCGAGGAAAAGCAGGGCAAGTAATTCCTTGTATTCCTTATGAGGGGGATGGCATTATGTCATCTCCCTTTTTTGATATGTATGACCGGTACAGATTGTAAAGATGATATGCCAGGTCGAAAACAGAGGAAAAACAGAGCAGGGAAGCGGATAACAGGAAGTCTGGTGGGAAGGTTTATTGTTAGAAAAATGAAATCGATGTAAAATAATGAGGTTTCTGGAAATGGAATTTCGGTAAAAGGCGGTTATCCTATGTATCAGATTATGACGGCAGATGAAGCGATTGGACTTATTCGGGACGGCGATTGTATTTGTGTGAATTCGTTTGTTGGGATTGAAAATCCGGTAGAGCTTCATGAAGCTCTTTTCCGGCGCTATCACAGAACTCTGTCCCCAAAACATCTGACCATCATATCTAGTGCCGGTTTTGGGGTTTGGGATGGAGAACGCAGCGCGGAACGATATATCAGAGACGGGGCTGTGGATAAGCTGATTTGCGGCCATTTCGGAGCCATGCTCAGCACCAAGAAAGTTATTCTGGAAGATCGTTTCGAGGCCTATAACATTCCACTGGGCTGTATTTCACATGCAATCCGTGCGCAGGCGGGGGGGCTTCCAGGCGCACTGTCCAAGGTGGGACTGGATATTTTTGTGGATCCGCGAAAAGAAGGGCCGGGTATCAATCATATTTCGACAGATGCAACGCTTGTTAAGTATGTTGAACTGGATGGAGAAGAATTCCTGTATTACAAGCTCCCCAAGATCACAGTTGCTTTGATTAAGGGAACGGCGGTAGACCGTAAAGGAAACATCTCTTTTGACGACATGTATATGTCCGGAGATGCACTTTCCATATGCCAGGCGACAAAAGCGAACAGGGGAATCGTCATTGTCCAGGTTGACCGTGTGGTGGATATGCCTGCACGTCCCAGAAATGCGATTATTCCGGGATGCCTTGTCGATGCAATCGTAGTCGAAGAACCCGGATGGCGTGATGAGGCATATACGGCACTGACAGGAAGCTTTGAGATTCCTTTTGACGAATGGCCGTCCTGGACAGAAAAAATTGATGCACTGTCATCGATGGAACGGAAATCAAGCATCGCCGGAAACATCATCGGGCGCAGAGCTGCCAAAGAACTCAGGGAAGATGATATTGTCAATATTGGTATTGGCATTCCTGAAACCATTTCCCAATATGCAAGGAAGAACGGTATGCTCGATCACATTACGCTTACAGTGGAATCAGGTGGTGTGGGCGGTTTCCCGGCATCCGGGAAAGTGTTCGGTGCCATGATTGGAGCCGCTTCCGTATATGATATGTCCAACCAGTTTGACCTGTACGATAACGGGGGACTGAATATCTGCTTCATGGGTGCTCTGGAAGTGGATCAATATGGAAATGTGAATGCACACAGGGGACCGGGAGCTTTTGCCGGGATCGGCGGTTTTGCCAATATTACTGCGAAAACGCCGACGGTCGTATTCTGTATGACATTCAATACGGATGGACTGGATGTTACGCGAAAAGGCGGAATTGTCACGATTAACGAAAACGGCGCTATTCCGAAGTTTGTACGGGAAGTGAGAAGCATATCCTTTTCTGCCAAACGGGCCCTTGAGAACGGTCAGAAAGTTCTGTACATAACGGAAAGATGCGTATTTGTCCTGAATGCAAAAGGTCTCAGGCTTATAGAGGTGTATCCCGGTGTGGATCCTGTAAAGGATGTTCTTGACCTGCTTCCTTTTGAAGTACAGGCAGATGAGTTCAGATCGGTTTAATGGAATCATGAATAAGAAAAAGAGGCGGATGCCTCTTTTTTCTTACTCATGATTCCATATCGTCCTCGATTTCCTCCATCACTTCGGAAATGGCGGCACGTGCTGTGTCAAAGGAATACCCGCGGCGAACCAGCATGGCCGAAATACGCTGTGCAGTTTTTCTTGGGTCTTCACCTGGCTTTTGTCTGGACAATTGGCGTCGAACCAGATCCATGGCATTATTCATTTCATCGTTTTCATCGATGTTTTCCAGTGCCTGTTCAATGGTTTCACTGTCTACGCCTTTTTGCTTCAGCTCCATGGCAATGCGCCTGTGACCGATATTTCTGGTCATTCTTGAGCGTGCCCACTGATCGGCAAATTCAGAATCATTGAGCAGTTCATGCCGATTCAGCTTATACAGTATTAGTTCCACGGTGTTTTCTCTGTAGCCATGCTGCTGAAGTTTTTGCTTCAGTTCCCTTTCAGCATACGGCCTGGAAGAGAGAAGGGAAACGGCATAGTCAAGGGCAGGCTTATACTGTTTTTCCAGTACCCACTGGTTGAAGACATCAGGATCTATTTCTTCCTTCATCCGGAATGGAAAGTCCCGCATGTAGTATTTTGGAAGACGGATAACTTCCGTATCGAAATTCAAAACAGCCACATTTCTGTTATAGGTTATTTCGTTGAGGACCATGTTGACATCTCCTTAAAGCCCAGTTTCAGCAAATCGTAATTCACAGAAGCCAAACGGCCTTTTCTGGCTTCACTGCATCCTCCGTTTAAAAAGATGACGCACCGGTCAGTTGAATCTTCCATAAAGGCACCGTGCACAGCGCCGTAAGCAAATCCCTGGTGTCCAAAGACCGGGTGCGATGAAATGGACGGGTCATCAATTCTCAAAAGTCCAAGGCAGTAGGAAAGCGTTGGACTGACTGCGCCATACCGGCCATATGTGGTTTTCATGGCCTGTATGGATGCGGGGGACAGCAGAGATGAGGAAGCTTGGCTTTTGATTGATGTGAGAACAGAAAGCATTCTGTGCAGAGCATTGACAGTGGCAAACATAGATCCCTGTACAGGTCCGTAATGAAAAAGTGGATCACAGGTCTCCAATGGGACCGATTCTGCTGCAGTACGTCGGATATCACTGTTTTTCCGGTAAGGAAGAATCCTGGTCATCGGCATGATCTGTTCATCATTCAGTTCTGCCGGGTTCAGCGTGGCAGACATATCCAATGGTGAGAAAAGAAAAGACCGGAATACTTCAGAAATGGATGCTCCGGTCACGGATTCCAGCACGGAGCCGAGCAGACCGAAGGAAAAGTTGCAGTAATGAAAGGCGGCACCCGGAGGCGCGATGCATGTTTCCTCATGATCCAGAACATCGGTATAAGGCCGGTGCTGGCGCAGGCATAGCTGAGAGTGATCTGTATCCTGCATGCCGGAAGTATGAGACAGAAGATGGTACACCTTCATGTCTTTCAGTCGATCATGGGACTGTGGGAGCAGCTCATTGACTGGTGTCTGAAGGGAAAAAAGTCCCTTCTCAATGCAGCGCAGTACACAGATGGAACAGGCGGTTTTTGTCAGGCTTGCAAGGCGGAAATATGTGTCCGGATGCGCCTGATGGCCAGACAGTTCTATGGAAGAAAGAATCAGACTGATCTGGGAGGGTGTGGAGAGAATGACGGCTCCCCCCATGGCATGATGACGCTGAAGAAGTGACTGAAAATCTTTCTGGTAAAAAAGTGTATGGCCTTGTACGGAAAGCGGAAGAAGACGATATGAAGGGGCAAGAACAGGAAGCAGAGTCTGATAGATCATATTCCTCACTGGTGTGACGGGCATTTGAGCTCCTCCTGTTGTTTATTGTCAAAAGGACGGCAGGTAAGGAACACCAGGAGAATCCAGGCAAGAGAGCCTGGAATCATCAGCAGGGCATCCATGACTGTTTCCTGTATTGGCTGCGCCAGAATAAGCCATCTAAGCGAAATGACGGATATCATCATGGCTGTCTGAAGAATCGGTATTCTGGTCCGGCATATGAAAGCACAGAATACAGCAAGCGCCGACAGGGAGTAGGTCAGATTTAATATGTTTCCATACCCGCGGTTCAAAAGAATGAAAATGGCAACGGATGACAGAGACAAAAGAAAACCGGGCCAGTTTTCTCGGAACGTCATTCTCTTCAAAAAGGGAGACAGAAGGATGAGAGCGGATGCGAATACACAGATTACAGCGACCAGCTGGCTGATTCTGATCTGCGTTCCGGGGAAATAAAGACTGTCTGTACGCAGCCCTTCGATGATGCTCCTGCCGGCACCGTAAAGAAAGGCATAATACAGCGTAAGCGTGCCATGTCTGGGGATCTTTTTGCGCACCAGCCAAAGAAACAGAAATATGCAGAAGTTCCAGCAGGATTCATAGAAAAATGTTGCCATGTGCCAGACTGTTCCATTGACGGACGGGATCTGGACTGCAAAGGGGAAAAAGCAAAGTTTCGGTGAGGTAACCGGCAGGCCATAGGCTTCCATGTTAAAGAAATTACCCCAGCGTCCAATCGCCTGGGCAAGCGCCAGCCCGGGAACAATCATATCAAGGAGCACCGGACACGGAATGCGCCGGAAATGGCTGAAAAGCAGGATGGCCAGAATCCCGCCGAGAATGGCACCGTAAATAGCGATTCCGCCATTCCAAATCTCTAGGATAGCCAGAAGATTCATTCGATAGGATTCCCAGGAAAAAGCGACATAATAGAGTCTTGCGCCAATGACGCCTGCCGGAAGAACCCACAGAGCAAGATCAATGAGGGTATCCTTTTTCAGGCCGAGCCTTTTTTCTTCCCTGGAAGCCAGATACAGAGCTAGGATGATTCCTGCGGTGATCAGAAAGGAATACCATGGAAGCTGCCCGATAATATACCGACTCTTTGGCATTGTTTTCCTCCACGCTGAAGTACCTGCATCATACGGAATGAGAAAAAATCTGTCAAGATGAGGAATAAGCGTTTGAACCGTGCGAATTCATAAAAATGCATTGCGCCGGCAGGATGAATTGGATATAATCTCTTCAGTATAACTGTCAATGATGTTATACCATAGTGTTATGTTAGGAGGATTCGGCTATGGGTAAGGTTGTAGTCTTTGATCATCCACTTATTCAGCATAAGCTGTCCATTATGCGGGACAAGAACACAGGCGTGAAAGAATTCCGTGAGCTCCTGGAAGAAATCGCCATGCTTATGGTCTATGAAGTAACCCGCGATCTTGAGACCACAGAGGTTGAGGTGGAGACGCCAATCTGTACAGCCAGGTGCAGAAAGCTTGCCGGAAGAAAACTGGCCGTTGTACCGATTCTTCGTGCAGGTCTTGGAATGGTCGATGGTGTGCTCAATATGGTGCCGGCAGCTAAAGTCGGACATATCGGGCTGTATCGTGATCCTAAGACACTGGAGCCCGTCGAGTATTATTGCAAGCTTCCTGCGGATTCCACAGAGCGGGAAATCCTTGTCGTTGATCCCATGCTCGCAACCGGCGGCAGCGCAAGTGCGGCAATCAGTTTTATCAAGCAGAGAGGATGCCAGCACATCCGTCTGGTCAATCTGATTGCTGCTCCCGAAGGTGTTGCCAGAATTCAGAAAGACCACCCCGATGTAGATATTTATGTGGCTGGTCTGGATGAAAAGCTGAATGATCACGGATATATTGTTCCGGGGCTTGGCGATGCAGGAGACCGACTGTTTGGGACAAAATAACCATGCGGGATTTACGATTGCTTGTCTGGCTGACACAGTTGGGACTGAGTGTTGCATTTCCTCTGGCTGGATTCATTCTTCTGGGACTTTGGCTTCGTGATCGTTTTAATCTTGGCTTGTGGGTGATTATTGCTGCCATTGTTCTTGGGCTTGCGGGGGCCGCAGACGGTCTGCGGTCCTCCATGAAGGCAATGGAGCGAATGAGCCCGTCTAAGAAAGAGCATGAGCCTGAAGTGTTCTTTAATGATCATGAATGATCTGAAATACGTAAAGGGCAGGAGGACAAGAAAACTGTGGAAGATCCGAGGAAGACAGTTTTGCATGAAACAGCCATCATAGGAATTGGAGAACTCATCTGTGTGGCTCTGATGTTCCTTTGCTTTGCACTGATCCGCAGATTTGACCTGTCTGTCCTGGCGGGCGGCCTTGTGGGGATGATACTGGCGGTTGGAAACTTTTTTTTCATGGCAATCAGTGTCAGCCAGGCAGCGGAGAAAGCTGTCCAGCAGGACGTCAGCGGCGGGAAAGGTATGATTCATACTTCTTACATCGTCAGGATGCTCATGATCTTTCTCATTTTGTGTGGGGCAGCGTATTTTGGAAAAGTGAACGTTATAGCAGCTGTGATTCCGCTGGCCTGTGTCAGAATGATTGTCATGGTTTCCGGCTTTTTTCGCAAAGACCCTGTGCCGGAGGAGAAAAGTCTGATCGATGAAGCGGACGAAAAATAAGTCTCATTTGGAATTCCCAGGGTAAGGAGGTGAAAAAGTTGGATTTAAATGTTACTGGTGCATTTATCTATTTCACGATACCGGTTTTCGGCGGAATTCCAATTACGCAGACAACGGTTTCCTCTTTTATCGTGGCAGTTGTATTAATTGTGGCATGCATCCGTTTGGGATCCCATCTGGAAAAACGTCCGGGGAAAATGCAGGTCCTTGTTGAAAAGGGCGTCGGCTGGTTTTATCAGATGGTTGGAGAAACCATGGGTGAGCACAATCTATACTGGACTCCGTTTATAGCCACGATTTTTCTTTCCAGTATTTTAGGCTCTTTTATCGGAATGACGGGCTTTTTGCGTTCTTCGACCGCTGATCTGAGCTGCGTTATGGTCTGGGCGCTGATGGTATCTGTAGTGATCTGGTTCAACAGCATTCGGGACAATGGTCTGATCGGCTGGCTGAAAGGCTTTACAGAACCGATTGCTGTCATGACGCCCATGAACATTATTTCGGAAATAGCACAGCCGGTGTCCATGGCATTTCGTCATTTCGGCAATGTGGCAGGCGGCGGCGTTATTACAAGCATTCTGTATGTAGCGCTGACGGGTGCAAGTGCGGCCGTTCTTGGCCTGATCGCCCGGAGTGGAATTACGGTCTGCCTTTTCCTGCTTGTGATCGGTATAGCACTGATCCTGGTATGGAAAATGAAAACAAAGAAACTGCTGCATTGCATCCTGGGAGGTGCCTGCAGTGTGTTGGGCTTGTTTGGATTGCTGCAGACCACCGGTATCTTGTCCGGGGTCCCGGTGCTGGCCTTTGGTATTCCGGCACTGATTTCATGTTACTTTGACTTGTTCTCCGGATTTGTTCAGGCGTATGTGTTTACGCTTCTGACTATGGCATACATAGGGAATGCATGTCCGGAACCCAAGAATAACAGTGTACCATCTTAATTTGACAAGGAGGATTTGAATTATGGATTTGGCAAATGCGATTTTGATTGCAGGTAAGGCGATTGGTGCAGGCATCTGTATGGGAATCGGAGCTATCGGCCCCGGTGTTGGTGAAGGTAATGCCGTAGGCAAGGCTCTTGAGGGTATGGCCCGTCAGCCTGAGACCACCAGCACCCTGCGTTCCACGATGATCATGGGCTGCGCAATTGCAGAGACAACCGGTATTTATTCTCTTCTGATTTCTCTTCTGATCCTGTTCGTTCTTAAATAAGAACCAACTGTTCTTGTTTAGATGAAAGGGGAGGAGCAGAACAGTGGGACAGTTTGAAGAATTTATTGGCGTAAATTTCTGGACGGCATTGTTCGTGCTTCTGAATACTCTTGCCATTTTCTTTGTGGCACGGAAGTATCTTTTTGAGCCGGTGCACAAAATGATTCAGAACCGTCAGAATGAAATTGATGGCTTATATGCGTCTGCCTCCAAAGCGAAGAATGATGCAGAGGAACTGGAGAAAAGCTATCAGGAAAAGCTGGCAGAAGCCCAGTCAACATCTGATCGTCTGATCAAAGAGGCAGTGGATAGAGCACAGAAGCGCGAAGAAGAGATTGTTGAAAAAGCCAACAAGGAAGCTTCAGCCATCCGTGAAAAAGCTGAAGCAGATATTGAACGGGAAAAGAAAAAAGCGCTGAATGATGCAAAGAATGAAATCTCTTCCCTTGCAGTTGCCATTGCAGAAAAAGTCGTCGCGCGGGAAATCAGCGAACAGGACCAGGTTAAATTAGTGGATCATTTTATTGACGAGCTGGGTGATCTGAAATGACACATATTGCAAGAGAATATGCGCAGGCATTATATGGCTTAGCTCGGGATGAAGGACAGAGCAGAGATATTCTGGATCAGATGGAGATTATACAGGACGTGCTGGAGAAAGAACCGGATTTTCTTCGGCTGCTTTCTGTACCGACACTTTCCAGAAAAGAGAAAACGGATGTTCTGGACAAGGTATTCAGCAATAAGCTGAACACGTATCTTCTGAATTTCCTGAAAATTCTGTCCGAAAAGGGATATGCCAAACAGATTCCAGATTGTATCATTGCCTTCCGCGATTTATATGATGATGATCATGGAATTTTAAGAGTTCGTGCAACAACAGCGGTACCGCTCACGAGCAGCCAGTCTGCGCGTCTGCAGCAGGTTATGGAAAGCAGAACGGGCAAGACCATTATCCTGACCAACAAGGTTGATGCTGGAAGCATGGGCGGTGTGCGTCTCGACTGGGACAACCTGAGAGTGGATGATACAGTCAGTCATCGTCTTGAAATGGTCCACAAATTGCTGGATAAAACCGAGCTCTGATTCGTTGAAATGCTCGCATATTTGAAGAAAGCAGGAGACATATGGAACTGAAACCAGAAGAGATTACAAAAATCATACGAGAACAGATCAAGAATTACCACACTCAGCTGGAAACCAGCGAGACAGGAACCGTGGTTCTTGTAGGTGATGGTATTGCCCGCGCTTCTGGTCTGGATCAGTGCATGGCCGGGGAACTGATAGAGTTTCCGAATGGTTCTTACGGCATGGCCCAGAATCTTGAAGAGGATACGGTTTCCATCGTTATTCTGGGTACAGACCAGGGAATCAAGGAAGGCGATCAGGTTAAGAGAACCGGCAGAGTTGTTTCTGTTCCTGTTGGTGAGAGTCTGATCGGCAGAGTTGTTAATGCGCTGGGAGAGCCGATTGATGGCAAGGGCCCGATCAAGCCAGTCCGGTATGATCCGATTGAGAAAGTGGCTCCGGGCATTATCGAGCGTCAGCACGTTGATACCCCTCTGCAGACCGGTATCAAGGCAATTGACTCTATGATTCCCATTGGCCGCGGACAGCGTGAGCTGATTATCGGCGACAGGCAGACCGGCAAAACGACGATTGCCACGGATACCATCATGAATCAGAAGGGAAAGGATATCCTCTGTATCTATGTAGCCATAGGCCAGAAGCGGTCCACAGTGGCGCAGGTGGTGCAGAATCTTCAGAATCATGGTGCCATGGATTATACAATTGTTGTCAGTGCCAGTGCGTCTGAATTGTCTCCCATGCAGTTCATAGCGCCTTATTCCGGATGCACAATGGGCGAATATTTTATGAATGAAGGCAAAGATGTTCTGATCATCTATGATGATCTGAGCAAACATGCTGTCGCCTATCGAGCCATATCCCTGCTGATCCGCAGACCTCCGGGACGTGAAGCTTATCCGGGTGATGTTTTTTACCTGCATTCCAGACTTCTTGAACGGGCTGCGCGCCTTTCGGACAAGAACGGCGGAGGCAGTCTGACCGCTCTTCCGATCATTGAAACACAGGCCGGAGATATCAGTGCATATATTCCGACGAATGTTATTTCCATAACAGATGGTCAGATTTTCCTGGAAAGTGAGCTTTTCAATTCGGGAATCATGCCGGCTGTGAATCCTGGCGTATCCGTATCACGCGTTGGCGGCGATGCTCAGATCAAGGCCATGAAAAAAGTGGCAGGCTCACTGAAGCTTCTTTATTCTCAGTATCGTGAGCTTCAGTCTTTTGCTCAGTTTGGGTCAGATCTTGATGCCGATACCAAGGCAAGATTGAACCTGGGTGCCAGAATTGTTGAAGTCCTGAAACAGAAAAATGAATCGCCGGTAGAGGTCGCTGATCAGGTATGCATCATTTATGCTGTGGTGCATGGATATCTGAACAAGCTTTCGCTGGATCAGATTCCTCAGTTTGAACAGCGCCTGAATGAATTCATGGAGCTGCGGTACAGTGATGTTCTTGAACAGATCCGCACGACCGGAAAGATGGATGCGGAAAAAGAAGAACGGCTGAAGACAGCTCTGAAGGAACTGCTAGGTGAGTTCGGTATTACTTTGTAAGGAGGCATCTGGATGGCAGGTGTATCCACAAAAGAGATAAAAGGGCGCATCCGAAGCATGGAGAGCACAAAGCAGATCACCAAAGCCATGGAAATGGTGGCGGCATCGAAGCTGAGACATGCTCAGGCGACCATCGAAGATTCGCGGCCGTATTTTGAAATCATTTATTCTGTGATTCAGGATATTGTAGAAGCATCTACGGAATCCGGACTTCCGTATATGGGTCCAGTGGATTCGGAACAGAAGAAAATAGCCTACATTGTGATTGCAGGTGACAGGGGACTTGCCGGAGGTTATAACAGCAATATTTTTAAATATTGTCTGAAAGAGATGCAGGGAAAAGATGTAACCGTGCTTCCCATTGGCAGGAAAGCCATGGAGTTTTTCCGTGTACGGCATTTTCCTTTGTTTTCGGAAAGTTATGTGTATGCTGAGGGTGTTACCATCGGTGACTGTTTCACGATTGCAAAACTTCTCTGTAAGGCATTCCGGGAAGGACAGTATCGTGAAATTCATATAGCATATACGAATTTTGTCTCCGTGCTTTCGCAGATTCCCAATACACGTACATTGCTTCCCCTGTCTGCTGTGTCTGAAAATCAGGGTGGAAACAAAAAGGAAATTCTGTATGAGCCGGATTCGACATCTGTATTCGAATCCATCATACCGGAATATCTCGGCGGCGTGCTGTATGGCGCACTGTGTGAAAGCCGGGCATCTGAACAGGCGGCAAGACGTACCGCCATGGACGCAGCCACTCAGAATGCAGAAGATATGATTGCAGACCTGAGTCTGAAATTCAATCAGGCAAGACAGGCAGCAATTACGCAGGAGATTACAGAGATTGTGGCAGGTTCCTAAGAAGCCTGTGATATGCAAGGAGTTGAGAACATATGCCAAAGAATGCAGGAACCGTTGTCCAGATTATGGGGCCTGTTCTGGATATTCGGTTTTCTGAGGATAATCTGCCGGATCTTAATAATGCCATTGAGATCACGATGGATGGTCGGAAAATTGTTGCGGAGGTTGCGCAGCATATCGGTGACAATATTGTTCGATGTGTTGCCATGAGTTCTACTGATGGACTTCAGCGGGGAATTGAAGCAATCGACACCGGTAAATCCATCAGTGTTCCAGTGGGAGAAGCATGTCTGGGCAGAGTTTTTAATCTGCTTGGCGATACCATTGATAATGGCAAGCCCATGCCTGAAGGCCAGGAACGCTGGCCGATTCACAGGGCAGCACCTTCCTATGAAGACCAGATGACTTCATCTGAGATTCTGGAAACGGGAATCAAGGTTATCGATTTGATCTGTCCTTATGCCAAGGGTGGAAAAATCGGCCTGTTTGGTGGCGCCGGTGTCGGAAAAACCGTGTTGATCATGGAATTGATCAATAACGTGGCGAAAGCGCATGGTGGTATTTCCGTATTTACTGGTGTTGGAGAACGTACCCGTGAAGGAAACGATCTTTATAATGAAATGATCGAATCCGGAGTTATCAATAAAACTGCCATGGTCTATGGACAGATGAATGAGCCTCCGGGAGCGAGAATGCGTGTCGGTTTAAGCGGACTGACGATGGCAGAGTATTTCCGTGATGTAAAGCATCAGGATGTACTGCTGTTCATTGATAATATTTTCCGTTTTACCCAGGCAGGTTCCGAGGTCTCTGCACTGCTGGGACGTATGCCCAGTGCTGTTGGCTATCAGCCGACGCTTGCCACTGAAATGGGCGCTCTGCAGGAACGGATTACCAGTACGAAGAACGGATCAATCACATCCGTGCAGGCTGTATATGTTCCTGCGGATGACTATACGGATCCCGCGCCAGCCACTACGTTTGCACACCTGGATGCGACCACGGCTTTGGATCGGTCGATTTCTTCACTTGGCATTTATCCTGCTGTGGACCCTCTTTCTTCTACTTCCCGTATTCTTTCTCCGGAAGTGGTTGGGAAAGAGCATTATGAAACAGCGAGAAGCGTTCAGCATATTCTGCAGAGATACAAGGAGCTTCAGGATATTATTGCCATCATGGGTATGGATGAGTTGAGCGATGAGGATAAGCTGACTGTAAACCGTGCCAGAAAAGTTCAGCGTTTTCTCTCGCAGCCGTTCGCTGTTGCAGAGCAGTTCACAGGGTATGAGGGAAAATATGTCCCGCTGAAGGAAACGGTACGCGGGTTCAAGGAAATCATTGAGGGCAAGCATGACGAGATTCCTGAATCCTATTTCCTTTTTGCCGGTTCCATTGATGATGTTGTTGCAAAGTATCATCAGGGTGGTGAGGAGGCATGAAGAGCTTCCCGCTGAAAATCGTTACTCCAGATGGACTGCTTTTTGAAGGCGAAGCTGAAGAAGTGGTTGTCAGAACAACAAGTGGAGATCTGGGTGTGATGGCCGGACATATGGACTGTGTTGCTCCGTTGGGCATGGGCCGGGCCATGATCAGTACGCAGGGTGAAAAGCGGCATGCAGCATGTATTGGCGGGCTTATATCTGTCATGAACGGAGAAGTCAGTCTGGTACCTACCACATTTGAATGGGCTGACAAAATTGATCTGGAGAGAGCCAGGAATGCGGCGGAACGTGCGCAGAAGACTCTTGCCAATACCAAAATGTCGGATATGGAACTTCGGCTTGCTGAAGCCCATCTGAAACGGGCTTTGGTGAGAATGAGCGTTGCAGAATCCAGATAAAGAGAATGCTCCATGGAAAAGGAATGACTCCTTTTCCATGGAGCATTTTTACACATTCAACGGCTGACTTGGAATCAGCGATAGAAGGTATTAAAGAGGTTCGGAGAGCAGCATCTTCTTGGCCTGCTCAATACTGAGACGCACAGCATCCGGTGCCGGACCGCCGGGAAGACTGCGAAGCATGACACAGTTTTCCAGAGAGAGGGAAGAATAAACATCTTCCCGAAATGCAGGATCAAAATTCTGGAATTCCGCCAGGGACAGATCATTCAATGCCTTATCGTTTTCTATGCAGTATGCCACCAGTTGCCCGACAATACGATGGGCATCCCGAAAAGCCAGTCCTTTGCCAACCAGATAATCGGCGAGATCTGTCGCGTTTGTAAAGCCGCCGGCAGCACCTGAACGCATATTGGCTTTAACAAATGAGATGGATTTGATCATGGGGATGAACACAGAAAGGCATCCCAACAGGGTATCTCTGGCATCAAAAAACGACTCTTTGTCTTCCTGCATATCTTTGTTATATGCCAGGGGCAGGCCCTTCATGGTGGTTAGGAGGCTCATCAGATCGCCGAATACCCGCCCGCTTTTCCCACGGATCAGTTCCGCAGCATCGGGATTCTTTTTCTGCGGCATAATGGATGAACCTGTAGAGAAGGCATCATCCATTTCCACAAAATGAAATTCCGAAGACGACCAGAGGATAAGCTCTTCACAGAAGCGGCTTAAATGCATCATGGCAATGGACGCTGCAGAGATGTATTCAAGCAGGTAATCGCGGTCGCTGACAGCATCCAGACTATTCTGGGTGATGGCGGGAAAATCCAGCTGTTCAGCTACAAATTGACGGTCAAGAGGGTAGGTGGTTGTGGCAAGAGCGCCGCTGCCAAGCGGACACACATTGCTGCTGTCATATGCTGCCTGAAAGCGTTTGCGGTCACGCAGAAACATCTGCACATAAGCCATAAGATGATGAGCCAGTGTTATCGGCTGGGCTTTTTGAAGATGTGTATATCCCGGCATAATGGTATCTATGTTCTGCTCAGCATGCTGAATCAAGGTGCTGATCAGTTCAACGAGAAGCGCTATGGTTTCCTTGCAGCTTTTTCTGGCATACATATGCATGTCAAGAGCGACCTGATCGTTTCGGCTTCTTCCGGTGTGCAGTCGTTTTCCGGCTTCGCCGATTCTTTCGGTCAGGATGGATTCAACATTCATATGAATGTCTTCAGCATCAACTCGCCACTGTATGCTGCCTTCTTTTGCATCAGCCAGTATTTCCTTCAGGCCCTCTACGATGGACTGGGTATCGGCCTCGGATATGATTCCCTGCTTGCCCAGCATGGTTGCATGCGCAATTGAGCCGAGGATATCCTCTTCAAATAAACGCTGGTCAAACGATATACTTGAATGAAAATCATCCATGAGTCCGGATGTCCCTTTCTGAAAACGTCCTCCCCAAAGCTTCATGTTTCATACTCCCTTCAGGCCAGAATATGAAAAGTATAACAGCTGGAGTTTGAATCCACAAGGAGCGGCTGAAAGGGAACAAGAAAAAGACACATTCTGTGGAACAACATGTGAAGAATGAGGACGGGAATGTGGAACAATGGTCCGGTGAAATACTATAACCATGTCGAACCATTCTTGACACTCGATTCACTGGAAACTATAATCCGTGAAGAAAGATGGTAACAATAAGCTAATTAGTAACTTAACCGCAGCTGGTCTGAGACAGAGGAAATGAAATAACGGGTATCTCAGAAGGAAAGACTGAACAGGAACCTATCGAAAAAGCTTATTGGGAGGAGAAAGAAAAATGGAAAAAGTGAGAATTCTCACTGGTGGACCGCTTCCGAACATTCCCTGGCAGGATCGGCCGGCGAATGACGTGCATGATGCTCCTGTCTGGCGCTACAGCAACAATCCTGTAATCCCGAGGAATCCGGCTCCTGGCGTGGCAAGAATTTTCAACAGCGCGGTATGCCCCTGGGAAGATGGTTTTATCGCTGTTCTCCGTGGAGAACAGGTCAACGGAATTCCATATATTTATCTGGGACGCAGTGATGACGGCATATCCTGGAAAATTGATAAAGAAAAGATTCCGTTTGTAGACGAAAACGGCGAATCCTTCATGCCTCGCTATGCGTACGATCCCAGACTGATTAAAATTGATGATACCTATTACGCTGTATGGTGCCAGGATTTCTATGGCGCGTCAATTGGCATGGCAAGCACAAAGGACTTCAAGACGTTTGTGCGGCTGGAAAATCCATTTATTCCCTTCAACCGGAATGCTGTTCTGTTTCCGCGAAAGGTTCATGACAGATACCTGCTTCTGTCCAGACCTTCTGACAGCGGTCATACTCCGTTTGGTGATATTTTTCTTTCGGAAAGTCCGGATATGACTTACTGGGGAAAACACAGGCATGTGATGAGCGCCGGCAGCCGGTGGTGGGAGTCGGTGAAAATCGGAGGTGGCGCAGCTCCTATTGAAACGACGGAAGGTTGGCTGCTGTTCTATCATGGGGTAAGCAGCACCTGCAATGGATTTGTGTATTCAATTGGCGGCGCGATTCTTGATATTGACGAGCCGTCAAAGGTTCTGTACCGTTGTGAGAATTACCTTCTTACGCCTGAAGAACCTTATGAAGAGCGCGGATTTGTTCCGAATGTCACATTCCCCTGCGCGACGCTGCAGGATACGGAAACCGGACGGATTGCAATTTACTACGGCGCAGCGGATACCTATGTCGGCCTTGCATTTACGCAGGTTGATCTGGTTGTGGACTATATTAAGAAGCATTCCGTTGTCACAGAAACTGATCTGGAAGTAGGACGCAGATAAGGGGAGAAACCGATGGCTATTGGAAATGAAGCCAGGCTTCATCTTGAAAACTGTCTGATTCCTTTCTGGCGGAGCCTGAGGGATCCAGCGGGGCCGGGCTATATTGGAGAAGTTACCTTTGATCTGGATCGAAAGCCCAAAGCAGTGAAGGGCTGTATCCTTAACAGCCGTATTTTGTATTTCTTTTCCAGCGCCTATAAACTTCTGGGAGACCCTGCGCTCCTGGATGAAGCCAATCATGCTCTGGAAATGCTGCTGCGGATGTCAGACATGGAATACGGCGGAATGTTCTGGTCTGTTCATCCTGATGGAAGGGTATATGATTCAACAAAGCATACATATAATCAGGCTTTCGCGATATATGCTCTTTCTGCCTATGCAGATGCAGCGGGGAATCAGTTTGCGCTTGAAAAAGCTTTTGCCCTGTTTGATCTGATTGAAACCCGTTTCCGCGATGAGATCGGATATCTCGAGTCAATGACGCGGGATTACTGTCCGGAAAGCAATGAAAAGCTCAGTGAAAACGGCGTTATGGCGTTCAGAACCATGAATACGCTGCTGCATGTACTGGAAGCTTATACAGAACTGTATCGCGTGAGCCAGAATGAAAAAGTGCGCGTGAAACTGTATGAAGTCATTGATGCATGGGAAGCGCATATCTACAATCAGCAGTTGAAGCGGCAGGAAGTATTCTTCGATAATGAATGGAATTCTTTGATTGATCTTCATTCTTTTGGGCATGATATTGAGACCTCTTGGCTTATGGACAGGACACTTGAGATTCTCAATGATGAACATCTGACACAGAGAATACGGCCTAAATTAATGAATCTGGCTCAGAAAACCTATGAGCTTGCCATGACAGATCATGGATTTGCCAATGAAATGGAAAATGGCGTCATTGACACGACGCGGATCTGGTGGGTCCAGGCGGAAGCACTTGTGGGATTTCTCAATGCATGGCAGAAGACCGGCGAAGAAAAATTCAGGCAGGCGGTCTTACAGCAATGGACCTATATTCAGAAAACCATGGTTGATTCACGGCCGGGCTCTGAATGGTTCTGGTCAGTATGTGAAGATGGTAAGCCGATTCAGAAGCCAATCGTTGAGCCGTGGAAATGCCCTTATCATAATGGGAGAATGACGATGGAAATGATAAGGAGGCTGGGAAACAATGACTTATGAAGAGATCAATCGGATGTATGAGGCCGAGATCAATCGGAAGAACAGCGTTGATCCAACGTTTTACAACGGAATCTTTGAGCGGTGGACCAATCCGGTGCTGACCAATAAATCAATCCCTCCGTTCTGGATCTATGATGCTGATTCTTCCACAAATCCGTATATGATGCAGCGCCTTGGCGTCAATGCAGTTTTTAATTCCGGAGCCCTGATGGTGGACGGAAAGTATACGCTTGTTGCCAGGGTGGAAGGAAATGACCGGAAGAGCTTTTTTGCAGTGGCTCAGTCTGATAGCGGCGTGGATGGATTCCGGTTCTGGGATTATCCCATTCAGCTTCCTGATACAGTTCCGGATGAAACCAATGTATATGATATGCGCCTTACTCAGCACGAAGATGGCTGGATTTATGGCGTTTTCTGCTCCGAAAGCAAGGACAGAAACAACAAGGATCTCTCTGCCGCTGTTGCAGCAGCCGGTATTGTCCGTACAAAAGACTTGAAGACGTGGGAACGCCTGGATAATCTTGTGACGCTGCACAGTCCTCAGCAGCGCAATGTATGTCTGCATCCGTCTTTTGTGCATGGCAAGTATGCCTTTTATACCCGCCCCATGGATGATTTTATTGAGACCGGGAGCGGTGGAGGTATCGGCTTCGGATTGTGTGACGATATTACGCATGCGGTCATTGATGAGGAACGGATGACAAGCATCCGTAAGTACCATACCATTACGGAAAGCAAGAATGGTGCAGGAGCAGTTCCGATCAGGACGGATAAAGGATGGATTCATATCGCGCATGGCGTGCGCAATACGGCAGCCGGACTGCGGTATGTAATTTATGCTTTTGCGACTTCGCTGGATGATCCCGGACAGGTGATTGCAGAGCCCGGCGGCTATCTGATTGCACCAATAGGCAGGGAACGGGTCGGTGATGTCAGCAATGTGGTGTTTACCAATGGCTGCATTGTCGATCCTGCGGGGAAAGTCTATATCTATTATGCATCGTCTGACACAAGACTTCATGTATGTACAACAGATCTGGCACGGCTGACTGACTATGTTTTCCATACACCTGCAGACCCGGGAAGAAGTGCAGACTGTGTAAAGCAGAGAGTTGATTTTATTAACAGGAATCTCCAATACCTGAAAAAGTAAATGCAGACGGGTCATTTCATTTCTGACGATAACTGCTGTTTACGTCTGAATGGAATGGCTCTTTATATTTGTAAATCATGATGCAATAGTTGCAAGGCACGAATCCATGTGTTACAATAAAAACGCAAGCAGACATACAGAATATTGCTTTAGTATCATGGCTGCGGATTCGGAGGGAAGGTTTCCATGAAACGTTTTGGGGCAATGATATTGATTGCCGTCCTGTTTGTTTTGAGTGTGATGCCATCCGCTCTGGCTGCCGGAAAAAACATGTATATTACATCAGAGAACGGAAAGTCTGTGAATATGCGTGCGGAGGCCGAACGGGGGAGTGAAGTATTATTTCAGCTTCCTGTTGGAACGGTTGTTTCGGTGCTGGACGATGGAGGCACTTGGAGTAAAGTATCCTATTCTGGAAAGACCGGGTATATTCAGACCAGATACCTTACCTCTGAAAAGACCGAAGCAGTTCGCAACACCACGACTTCAGAGACTGCTATAGCGTATATTACAAGTTCAAACGGAGGCGCAGTTCATCTTCGAAAGACAGATTCCAGAAGTTCAGAAAGTCTGGCGCTGCTGGAGGTGGGCACTAAGGTCACGGTTGTCAGGCGTGAAAACAGCTGGAGTCAGGTGCGGGTCGACGGGAAAAACGGGTATGTCATGAATCAGTACTTATCGTCCAAGAAACCTGACATCACTCCTGCACCTACCGCAACGCCGGCACCGGAAGGTCAGGGTACTACTGAGGTAAATGCTACGGCTTATGTATCAAGCCAGAATGGAAAGGCAGTCAGAATCCGAAAAGGTCCAGGAACAGGTTATACAGTGATTGGTTCAGCAGATGTTGGAACCGTTGTTCAGGTTTTGAAACGCGAAAACAGATGGAGCCAGATACAATATGGAAACGTAAATGGTTATATCATGACTCAGTATCTGTCTGCCACCAAGCCGGAAATCACTCCGGAACCGGCAGCAACGGAAGATACGGCGCTGAACTACAAAATGTATGTTGTCAGTTCTAACGGAAAACCTGTCAATGTCCGTGCGAAAGCATCCACGTCATCGGCTGTTGTCATGGCTTTGTTTGTAGGCACTGAAGTGAGGGCTGGATCCACCAAAAACGGATGGAGAAAAATTCAGTCAGGTGATATTCAGGGCTATATGAAAAGCCAGTACTTATCAGAAACGAAGCCGATCATTACAGCAGCCCCTGCGGTTACGCCGACAGCTACCCCTGAACCTGTAAGTGACGACAAAGAACAGAGCTTTTCAAAGTATACGGCTTATGTAAAGAGCAGCAATGGAAAATCCGTGAATGTCAGGCAGGGAGCAGGAAAGAATACAAAAGTTTTGACAAGTCTTTCTCTTGGAACAGAGGTTACTGTAATCGGAAAAGAAGGAGAATGGAGCAGGATATCCTGGGGAAGCCAGGATGGTTATATGCTGAGTACATATCTGACGACGGAAAAACCGGCTGAGACCACTGAAACTCCGGGCTGGAAACCCACTGGTCCGGTGAGAGCATATATAGCCAGCAAACGGGATTATGCCATTAAGACGAGGTCGGGGCCTGGCGCCAGCTATTCAGTGGCAAAGACTTACATTGTTGGGACAATGGCCACAGCGCTGGAAAATGTCGGCGAATGGACCAAAATCAGGGTTTCAGGTGAAGAATCATTTATCCTGACTTCTAATCTGGCAAGTACTGGCGGGGAAGCATTGCCGAACTCTGACGGACGGTTGATTCGATATCTTAAGTCTGCAAACGGCAGTGTAAAACTGCGGCGGGCGAAACAGGCTGATTCGGATGTGCTGGGAACATATTCCAATGGAATGGCAATTATTGTCATGTCCCAGAATGCTGAAGAAGGCTGGGCATATGTGAAGATCGGGAATAAGAGCGGATATATTGATATTGCTGATATGGCCAGAAAATATTGATTGAGACGGGATTGCCCTGATATCGTTGATAGGATGCAGCCCGGCCGGATGAGAAATCGTTTTCAAAGTGACTATGGGCAGAGATGAAGGTCAGGGAACCTTTGACAGCATGGCGGTACAGCGCAAATAGCCTGAAAAGTTCTCTGCACCGGACCATAACTTTCCATTTCAGCACATAAAAAAAGCACTTGACATGTATGCGGGAGAAATGTATAATACCAATGTTGCGTTTCGAACGCATACACTTGCAGAGTTGGCTGAGTGGTCTAAGGCGCACGACTGGAAATCGTGTGCGGGCTTATACCCCGCCCAGGGTTCGAATCCCTGACTCTGCGCGCAGTAAGTGCAGTCATTGAAAGTGGCTGCACTTTTTTTGTGCGCCCTAGGCGTGAAAAAACCACCAGCTGAGCTGGTGGAATAAAA
>CAMNDE010000028.1:0-39615 GCA_946534895.1 uncultured Clostridia bacterium | reverse complement strand
TCGCTATCCGTGAGGGTGGCCGTACCGTGGGTTCCGGCGTTGTAGCCAAGGTCATCGAATAATCAATCATCCCTCACCTGTCCGGTCGGGCAGGTGAGGGGTACCACGCCTATGGCAGGAGGAGACAGTTATGGCTAAGAATGCCGCTCGTTCCAAGGTATGCCTCGCCTGCACTGAGTGCAAGCGCCGCAATTACAACAACATGAAGAATAAGAAGAATACGCCGGACCGTCTTGAGCTGAAGAAGTATTGCCCGTTCTGCAGAAAGCATACGGTTCACCGCGAGACGAAATAAGACAAATTAACACCATGAGGATGTGAAGAAAATGGCAGATCAGAAGAAAGCTCCTGTTGAGCAGAAGAAAGCTGTGAGCAAAACATCGGCCTCTTGGTGGGAAAAATTCGTCAATTGGATGAAGTTGCTCCCGGGCAGGATTGCAAAGCCGTTTAAGTCCATGGTTCATGAACTGAAGCGTGTAACCTGGCCTACCAAGCGCAAGCTGATGGTTTACAGCATTGTAGTTCTTGTCTTTATGCTCTTTATGGGCATCGTCATTGGCCTGTTCGACCTTGGTGCATCCGCTTTGGTCAAGGTGCTGGGCAATCTGAATGCCTGAGGTCTTGTCCGATAAGAGGAGAATGACATGAGCAATATTCCCACAAATGAGCAGGATGCTCAGATTCCGGCCAGTGCTGAGGAAGCACTGAAAGATCCGCGGCTTTGCTGGTATGTGATCCATACCTATTCCGGTTACGAGAACAAGGTGAAGGACACGCTCAAGAAAGCAGTGGATAACAGCGAGAAGATGCAGAAGCTGATTCTCGAGATCAAAGTACCTGTGACGCAGGTGGACGAAATCCGTAATGGAAAGCGGACACAGACGACCCGGAAGGTATATCCCGGTTACGTCATGGTGCATATGATCTGGACCACAGAAAGCTGGTATCTTGTACGGAATACCCGTGGCGTAACCGGCTTTGTGGGACCTGAGAGTAAACCCGTTGCTCTTTCCGAAGAGGAAGTGGAGCGCATGATGAATCCTGTCCAGGAAAGCAAGACAAACATTGCCATCGGTCAGGATGTCAAGGTGCGGGATGGCGTTCTCAAAGGATTCACGGTTTCTGTTCAGGATGTGGATCTGCCTGCCGGCAAGGTTACCGTACTGGCAACCATGCTTGGACGTGAGCAGACCATTGAACTGGACCTGGATCAGATTGAGGCGCTTGAACGCTGAGAACCGGAGTTGCCTGCGGTTTTCCGCAGTTTTGACTCAAAGTGGGAGGAAGTAATACTTCCGCATCACCACATATAACAGGAGGTGCCATAATCATGGCAAAGAAAGTAGCTGCATACATCAAGCTGCAGGTTCCTGCAGCAAAAGCCAATCCCGCCCCGCCTATCGGCCCTGCTCTGGGTCAGCATGGTGTGAACATTCCTGGATTCTGCAAGGAATTCAACGAGCGCACCAAGCACGATGCGGGTATGATTATTCCTGTTGTCATCACAGTTTACACTGACCGCACCTTTACCTTCGTCACGAAGACACCTCCGGTGCCTGTGCTGATCAAGAAGGAACTGAACATGGAAACTGCCAGCGCACGCCCCAACCGTGACAAGGTTGGCAAGCTGACCAAGGAACAGGTGAAGAAGATCGCTGAGATCAAAATGCCTGACCTGAATGCCGGCAGCATCGAAGCGGCCATGAGCATGGTGGCAGGTACTGCCAGAAGCATGGGCGTTACCGTAGAGGAATAATATCTGACATGGAATAACGGGGTATTTGCCCCAATCAATGTGGGAGGACGTTGTGCCGTTAATACCACACGGGAGGAAACATCATGAAACATGGCAAGAAATATCAGGACAGTATCAAACTGATCGAGCATCTCAATCAGTATGACCCCGAAGAAGCCTGCGATCTGGTTGTGAAGACCGGCAAGGCCAAGTTTGACGAGACTGTGGAAATCTCCGTACGTCTTGGCGTTGATCCCCGCCATGCTGACCAGCAGGTTCGTGGCGCCGTGGTTCTGCCGAATGGTACTGGTAAAGTGACCCGCGTTCTGGTTATCGCCAAGGGCGAGAAGGCCAAGGAAGCCGAAGCAGCAGGTGCTGATTTCGTTGGAGCCGAAGACATGATCGCCAAGATCCAGCAGGAAAACTGGTTCGATTTTGATGTCTGCGTTGCGACTCCGGATATGATGGGCCTTGTGGGCCGCATCGGTCGTATTCTTGGACCTAAGGGTCTCATGCCTAACCCCAAGAGCGGCACTGTTACCATGGACGTCACCAAGGCAGTGCACGACATTAAGGCTGGTAAAGTGGAATATCGTCTTGATAAGACTGCAATTATCCACTGCCCCATCGGCAAGGTCTCCTTTGGCAAGGACAAGCTCACTGAGAACCTTTCCGCTCTCATGGAAGCCATCATCAAGGCTAAGCCCTCTGCCGCAAAGGGAACTTATCTGCGTTCAATCTATCTGAGCTCAACGATGGGCCCCTCTGTTCGTGTAAATCCGCTGAAGTTCTGATGAATGCAGCTGAAAGGCATCCTGTTGTAAAACGGGATGCTTTTTTTATGAAAAAATGTGCTGAAAGTATTTATCTGCATGCAGGGAATTATTCATTGCCGTCGAAATGATCATCCGAGTTTAGTCTAATTTGAGACATAAAGGAGTGAACTTCATGCTTCCCGGTTTGAATCGCCTGAAACTACTTGCAGGTGACGAAGCCTACGCAGTTGGAGAAGCTCTTTTTCAGCACGGAGGGGTTCGCGAAGATTCCGTGAATGCTTCCGGTCTTAAATATCTGGTGAATGATGGTCAGCAGTATGTGGTTGTTCTGTCTGCCGGAAGAGAAAAAGGCTGTGGATGCGAAGCGTGTTCAGAAACTATACCCTGTGCGCATGTGGTTGCTGCGATGCTGAAGGCAAACGCGACCGGGGCATTGGGGGAACTCCAGCACCGACTTGCCATGCAGGCCGGTGCCGACATGATCAGTTCAGTAGACCGTGTACTGCCCCAGGAAGGAAATACGCTTCTCAGTGTGGAACTGAAGGCTGATTACACGCAGGGCATTGACCGCCCGTCTCTTCGTATTCAGCTGTACTGCGGAGAGAACCGTCTGTATGTGGTTCGATCCATTCCTGCTTTTCTGGAAAGCATACGTACCGGAACGCCGGTAGATTTTGGAAAAGGATTTCTGTTTCAGCCCGCCTGGATGCGGTTCGGGAAAACGGAGACACGGATTCTTGAGATTCTGGGCTCCATATGCTCTGCGCAGAAGGATGCGGGGTTTGAATACAAGGGAAATGATGCGCGGCAGATGCCGCTGTTTGAGCCGTTTGCCGGTTATGTGCTGGATGAACTTGTAAACCTGGCATTCAAGATTTCAGTTCAGGACCGTGAATATAAAATTCGAAAAGTCCGTCAGGGTAGAATACCTCTGCATTTTCGCGTCTCCGGGACCCTTCGCGGGCTCAGTATTACCGGGTTCTATCCCAAGGACATTCTGCCATTGACGAGCGACGGTAAGTTTATACTTGCCGGCGGCAGCGTTCTGCAGGTGGATGAAGATCAGCGTGAAACGCTTTTGGCCATGGTGCGTCAGGAGCAGAATGGAAGAGCGCTGTTTGAGTTTCCGCCCAAGGATACAGAGCGGGTGGTTGACGAGGTCATCCCTGTGCTGAAGATGATTGGCGTAGTGGAACTCTCGGATGAACTGGACCGGCTTCTGGAACGCAGACCTCTGGTGGGAAAAGTGTATCTGGACCGTGCCGGCAAAAATGTGGTAGCCGAAACGGTGTTTGTATACGGAGACCGGGAAATCAATCCATTTAAACCCTATGAAGTTTCCCAGACTTTTCAGCGCGGGCAGAAGATGCTTCTCAGAGACGCCGAAGGAGAACGCAGGATTCTGGATACACTCGCCATGGCCGGGTTTTCCATCAGTCAGGGCCGGGTATACCTATCCAACCAGGAAGCCATTTACAGTTTTGTATCGGAAGGCGTGCGTCTTCTGCAGCAGATCTGTGAAGTATATCTGAGCCGTGATTTCAAGAAGATGACGCCCAGAAGGCCTTCTCTGCGGGGCAAGGCGGGTATCCAGGGCGGCTATCTGCGGCTGACCTTTGAAGGCGATACCAAGGCGGATGCGGAAATCCAGGGCATTATGGAAGCACTTTCGAGAAAGAGAGAGTATTTCCGGCTGAAGGACGGCACATTTCTCGATCTTACCGATATGGATGAATGGCAGCCTGTGGCGGAGTATCTCACGGACGCTGTCATACAGGAGGAAATCCGCCAGGGTGAACGTGACAGCATTCAGATCCATGCGTACCGTTCTTTCTATGTCGCTGAGCTTCTGAAGCATGCAGGCGTGGAAATTCCCATGGATGAAGAGCTCACCCAGATGGTCCGGGTGCTGGGCGGGGAAGATGTATGGGAAAAGAAGATTCCTGATTCCATACATCTGTGGCCGTATCAGGAGCGCGGATTCCAGTGGATCTGTTCTCTGGACGAAATGCACATGGGCGGAATCCTTGCCGATGACATGGGTCTTGGAAAGACGGTCCAGGTGATCTCCGCTGTGGTTGCCTGCAGTGCGGAAAACGATATCTCGCTTGTCGTATGTCCCACATCCCTGACGTATAACTGGCTGAGTGAGCTGAACCGGTTTGCTCCGGAACTGAAGACGGTTGTGCTTTCGGGAACCGGAAATCAGAGGAATCAGACACTGTCCATGATCCGGGAGGGCAATCACGCGGGCATACAGGTTTTGATTGTTTCCTATCCTCTGATCCGCAGGGATATTGATCAGATGACGGATATTCCGTTCCATTTTGTGATTCTTGACGAAGCCCAGCAGATCAAGAACTCGGGAAGTGCCGGCGCCGCTGCGGTCAAACAGCTGACGGCGCAGAGCCGGTTTGCACTGTCCGGGACCCCTGTGGAAAATCATGCAGGCGAACTCTGGAGTCTGTTCGATTTTGCGCTTCCGGGATATCTGGGCTCCCTTTCCGGCTTTCTCAGGAAGTATCAGGATGGAAACCGGATGGCGGAACTGCGGCAGAAAATCCGCCCGTTCCTGATGCGCCGTCTGAAAAAGGATGTGCTCACGGAACTTCCGGACAAGATGGAAACACTGCGGATTGCGCAGATGACGCCGGAACAGGAAAAGGTATACCGGGCTGCGAAGCTGCGCGGATATCAGCGCATGGAACAGATCATGAAGGAAAAGGGATTCAGCCGCGGGCGCATGGACGTGCTCAGCGTGATTACGGAACTTCGGCAAATCTGCTGCCATCCGGCGCTTGTGCTTGACAATTATTCGTATTCATCGGGTAAAATGGAGCTTCTGATGGACATGCTGCCTGAAGCTCTGCAGCAGGGAAGGCGGATTCTCCTCTTCTCGCAGTTCACAAGCATGCTGCGGATTCTGCAGAAGCAGCTGGAGGCGGAGGAGATCCGGTGTCTGTACCTGGATGGTCAGACGCTTCCGGAAGAGCGAATGCATTTATGTCAGCAGTTTAACCAGGGCGAAGGCGATGTCTTCCTGATTTCGCTGAAAGCAGGCGGAACAGGGCTGAACCTTACCGGAGCAGATATGGTGATTCACTATGATCCCTGGTGGAATCCGGCTGTGGAAGACCAGGCGACGGACCGGGCACATCGTATCGGTCAGAAGCATAAGGTGGAAGTGATCCGTCTTCTGACGCACGGTACCATTGAGGAGCAGGTTGTGGAGCTGAGCAGGAACAAGAAGCAGCTCTTTGATCAGCTGATTGAAGCCGGAGAGGAAAACCTTTCCAGTCTCAGTGAGGATGCGATCCGTGCACTGTTCTCGGATATGGAGGAAGAGCTGGGGGCGATGGAACAGTGAATCTGCAGGTGATTGCACGGATTCATACGCCGTTTCAGGACAAGTTTGGGATCCCCAGGCAGAGTGGGCTGGTGCAAGGCTGCCAGTCCACTATTGTATTTGAGGAGCCTTACAGAGTGGAGGAAGCGCTTCGGGGAATCGAACAGTATTCCCACCTGTGGCTTCTGTTTATCTTTGACCGGAATCATCAGACGGGGTGGTCGCCGACTGTGCGTCCGCCGCGGCTTGGCGGGAACCAGCGCATGGGTGTGTTTGCCACGCGTTCGCCATTTCGTCCGAATCCCATTGGGCTGAGCAGTGTGCGTCTGCTTAAGGTACGCCGGACTGCGGAATATGGCTTGGTGCTGGATGTGGACGGCGCGGATCTGGCTGATGGAACCCCGATTGTGGACATAAAGCCCTACCTTGCCTATGTGGATGCGCATGCAGACGCCCGGGACGGCTTTGCAGGGGAAGTCAGGGAAAAAGCACTGGAGGTGGATTTCCCGGAAGCACTTCTTCAGCTGATCCCGGAAAACCAGAGGCAGGCCGTACTTGGCATACTTGCACAGGATATCCGTCCGGGGTATCATCATGATGCGGACCGGGTATATGGTTTTACGTACGATCACAGGAATATCCGGTTTACCGTACAGGATGCGTGTGTACATGTGCTGAGCGTGGAAGAGGAGAAGCAGAGTGGAAGCAATTGAGAAGATCTGCGATTCGGTCAGGTTTACCAGGGAGCAGCGGCGAACGGCCGAGGAAGCCATGGAAAAGCTGATTGCAGGCTGGGGGTATCCGGTGCGGATTGAGGGAGACGGGAGAAACCATCGCCAGATTGTGGTGGGCGCTCCTGAGCACGCAGGCATCATGGTGACAGCCCATTATGATACCCCGAGCCGGAAAATGATGCCCGGGCTGGAAGTTCCGCTCAATCCGGTATTTCATGGCCTTTACCAGCTGATATGCGCTGTTGTCTACATGATTCCGGCTCTTGTCGTCATGCTTCTGGTGACGCAGCTGATCCGGAATCCTCGAATCGGCCTTGCAGCGTTTCTCATCTGCTATGTGCTGACCCTTGCTGCGTTGAGGAATGCGGCGGCTAACCGGAATAACCGGAACGCTTCCTCCGGACTGAAGGCGGTGCTGTGTCTTCTCAAGTCCTTGCCGGAAGAAAAGCGCAGTCATCTGTGCGCGGTGCTGTTTGATGACGGGGAAAAAGGCCACAGGAGTGCCCGCGAATTCGGCATGACGCATCCCAGAGAACAGCATATGCGGTTTTCCATATGCCTTGACAGAGTGGGCAGGGGCAGTCATCTTCTGCTCATTGCCTCGGATCAGGCGCAGAAATGTATGGGTTTCGGGCGCCTGAAGCGGCTGGTGGAGGAAAACACGGCGATGCATGGCCGGGTAGCAGACAGCCGGCGCTGTGTCATGAGCCGGGATGCCCGTCTGTTCCGGTGCGGGTGCCAGATTACCGTGCTGGAAAAGAAGCTGCTTGGTCTTGTGCATTCCGCTCTTAATACGCCAGGAGATAATGTATGCGAGGAAAACTGCATCTCCCAGGTAGTCCTGCTCATGCGGAATCTTTTGGATGCAGTCGAATGAACCATCCCGCATTGTCAGTCAACTTAAGATTGACGATGCGGTTTTTTTCGCATAAAATACAAGCTAACGAAGTAGGTTGAGGAGGGCATAAAGATGGCAAACGCACAGAATGCAAAAGCGCTGTTCTGTTATGCATACAGGCCCCTGATGCCCATGGGCGGACCGCGGGACGGCGGTTTTACCGTGAATCTTTACGATAATGACATTCTTCTGTTTCAGTGCTATGACCGGGATCGCAGAGTGACCTCTGAAATGCAGTTCGCGCTTTCTGCCACTGTCCGAATGCGGTACCTGCATATGGTTCAGGCCAGTGCTCAGTGGCTGGGCGGTGTGCGTCCGGTGCTGAAATGTACGGGGGCAAGGTACGTTTCCCAGTTTGGGTTTGACCAGTTTTCCATGATTCAGGTGGAAGACATGGAGCAGCTCATGAATATTGGGTTCCGGTCGCATCGCGGCCATTATACGCGGATGCTGTATAACTTTTTTGAAGACATTTCCACCATGATGCTGGAATCCGGTATTGACCTGCGGCTGGACGGGTTCAACTGGGATCCGAACCAGATTCAGCCAATGGAGATTCCGCGCAGCAGGCGGATCAAGAAGAGTAGCTGAGTTGAGGAAGGGATGATCGTATGTACAGCAGTCAGAGAAAGCAGTGGCTCGCGCATCCAGGCATGCCGGACGAACTGAAGGAAATGATGCTTCGGATGGATGCCGAGGAAGCCAATGACTGTTTTTACCGGGATCTTGCGTTTGGAACAGGCGGTCTCCGTGGTGTTCTCGGCCCCGGAAGCAACCGAATGAACGTGTATACCGTTTATCAGGCAACGCGGGGGCTGGGACGGTATATTCTTTTTTCGTCCAGGAATCCTGCCTGCGCTGTTTCCTATGACAGCCGGATTCATTCCAGGGATTTTGCCGAGCTGACGGCGGCCGCGCTGGCTGAAATGGGCATCCGGGTTTATCTCTATCCGCAGCTGATGCCGACGCCCATGCTGTCCTATGCTGTGCGGTACTTGGAATGCACTGCCGGTGTCATGATCACGGCCAGTCATAATCCGGCCAAGTTCAACGGATACAAGGTGTACGGACCGGACGGATGCCAGATCACGCTGGAAGCGGCGAACACGATCCAGGAACTGATCGGCAGGGAAAAAATCCTGGTGGAGCGTCTCCCGGATTTCCCGGCAGCACTGGAAGCCGGCATGGTTACCTACATCACGGATGATCTCGTGGAATCCTACTATCAGATGATCAATTCCCTGCGGATTCATCCCGTGGACACAAGAATTCATGTGGTCTATTCCCCGCTTAACGGCACCGGGAATGTGCCCGTCCGGGAAATGCTCCGGAGACAGGGCAATGTGGACCTGGAGATCGTGGAAGAACAGGAAAAGCCCGATGGGAATTTCCCCACGGCACCGTACCCGAACCCGGAAATCCGGGAAGCCATGGAGCTTGCCATCCGCAAGACGGTGGAGACAAAGGCGGATTTCTGCTTTGCCACCGATCCGGACTGCGACCGGCTTGGCGCGGGCGTACGCTGCGGGGATGAAGTCCAGCTGATCAGCGGCAATGATATGGGGATACTGCTTCTGGACTATATCCTGTCGCATCGCAGGACGGATGCGGGCAGTCTGCCCCCTGTGGTGGTGAAAACCATTGTTTCCACGGACATGGCTGCTGCGGTGTGCAGTCATTACGGCGCAGAGCTCCGGAACGTGCTCACCGGATTCAAGTTTATCGGGGAGCAGATCGGTTTGCTCGAAAAAGAAGGCCATGTGGAACGGTATGCGTTCGGCTTTGAAGAAAGCTATGGCTATCTTTCCGGGACATCGGTGCGTGACAAGGATGCCGTGAATGCCGCGCTGCTGGTGTGCGAGATGGCCGCCAACCTGAAAGCGGAAGGAAAAACCATGCTGGACCGGCTGAGTGAACTCCGCGAGACATATGGGTATTATGCGCAGCGCCTGCTGACGTTTGCCTATGAGGGCGAAGCCGGGGCACAGACCATGGAGCGGATTATGCAGGGGCTGCGGATGCCGGTGGATGATCAGAAAGAGGTTCTCTGGCACGGTGCCGAAATGATCGATTATCTCCATGATGAGACCGGGCTTCCCAAGAGCGATGTGCTCAGTTTCCGGCTTTCCGACGGGAGAAAGATCATTGTGCGTCCGTCTGGAACAGAACCCAAACTGAAAGCCTATCTGTTTGCTTCGGATGTCAGTCAGGAGAAAGCGGAAAAGCGTCTGGATGATCTTGAACGCATAACACGGGAGCGCTGCACGGCGTAAGAAACGGATACAGAGAAGATGGTCAGGTTGCTGATCATCTTCTTTTTTCATTTGGAAAATCTCTTTTTTTTGCCTTGTAATTCTGATAGAATAGACTGATTCACTGCACGGGAGGTGAGCGGGTTGAGCAAGATGTGGCTTCCGGACGAACAGACGCTTGGCAGAATGATCGGCATGGGCAATCTATTCCAGGGCGAGTCACTGGTCAGCAGGGGACGCGTGGTGCGCTGTGAAACCAGAAGAGGATTCGACCGGGTGGACATTCAGGCCTCTGTCATGGAGAGCGAGCTCTACCGGGTTTCCATGCAGTTCATGGATTCCAGAAGCATTACATATTCCTGTACCTGCCGCGCTTTTCGTTCCACACCCCTGTGCCGTCATGGGGCGGCGGTGATTCTGTATTATCTCCGGCACCCGGAAGTTCAGCCCGGAAGCGAAATCATGATCACCGATGACGGTGTCCGGAAACTGATGGACCGTTTTCTGGAAGCCGGCGAGGGCATGTATCCAGTACTGGATGATGAAGAGGAACTGTCCGGCGCAGACGGGCAGGCGCAGGATCTGCACCTGTATATGGAGCTGGATCCGGTTTCCCTGGTCTCACTGAAGAAGGAAGCGGAAGAGAGAACCGGGAGCCTGAAATTTGCGTTTCTGATTCAGGAAGGTGCCGGCAGAAGTTATCTGGTGAAAAATCCGCTGGAACTGATCCGGGGGTTCCGGAACCGCACAGCGGTCATGTACGGCAAGAAAACGCGGATTGAGCATGATGCATCACATTTGGACGCAAGGTCCAGGGAAGTACTGAAGATCCTGACTGCTCAGGTGGAAAATGATGAGGCAGCCCTTCAGAGCTATATTTCCCATTTTGAAATGAACAGTTATCTGTCCGGCTCTGTCATGTTCCGCAATGAATGGCTTGACCGGATATTTGATCTGTTTCTGCCGGACAGGATTATGGGTGTCCGGTCCGGACACCTCCTGTATCTGGAAGAGCGGGATCCGAAGATCACGCTCGAAATCAGCCGTGGGGAAGACTGCGCAAACGTGGTTTTCCCGGAGGCGGGACAGTGGACGCTTTTCCGCAGCGTGAACCAGTGCTATCTCCTGGATGAAAGCCGGGGGACGCCTTGGCTCTGCAGGATCCCGGAGGAAGCCTACCGTGCCCTGAGTCCCTTTCAGGGGGTCGGCCTTCAGCCGAAAAGCATTGTTGCGCTGAAGGACATGACAGCGTTTCACTCCTCAGTGGTGTCGGCGCTGGGCACTCATGTGAATGTCTACGACCCGTCGGGCATGCTTCAGGCCAATGTTCCGGAAAAATGCACGCCATGCTTTTATCTGGACCAGAGGACCAGCACAGCCCCGCTGCAGTGCGAGGTCCGCTTCCGCTATGCCGAAGGCATCATGGAATGTGAAGCGGATACCTTTCCCAGAACCCGGCGTAATGTCATGGAAGAGCGGAAGACGCTGGGGCTGATGCGCAGACTGATGCATGAACAGTCCATTCCGGGACGCTTTGAGCTTACAGACATGGATGAGATCATGGATTTTCTCATGCTGCGTCTGGGCACACTGCGCCGGGTGGGAGAAGTCTATATGACGGATCAGATGCTGGAGCGGGAAATCCATCCGGCAGGGCTGACCGTGAATATGAATATATCCAGCGGGATTCTGTTTCTGGATTTCAATACCGGTGAGTTTCCTGCGGAGGAGCTTGAAAGCCTGTACAGCAGTCTTCTCCTGAAACGGAAGTATTACCGCCTGAAGGACGGCCGGTATATCCGGCTCAACGGAAGCGGACTGGAAACGCTGGCTGAGGCAGTGCACATGAGTCAGCTGACGGAAGAGGAAATCCGGCAGGGACATGTGGAGCTTCCGGCGTACCGTGCCGTGTACCTTGACCGCCTGTTTTCCCAGCAGGACAGTATCCGCCAGATACGGAGCAGTGCTTTCCGGGATATGATTCGGAGGTTTTCCGAAAGCCAGGGCAGTCAGTTCCCGGTCCCGGACGAATTCTCGGACGTGATGCGCAACTATCAGGAGATCGGATACAGCTGGCTGAAAACACTGGAGTATTCGCATTTCGGCGGAATTCTTGCCGATGAAATGGGACTGGGCAAGACCCTGCAGATGATTGCCTTCTTCCATTCGGCAAGACAGGAGCAGAACGGACGCATAAGTCTTGTGGTATGTCCGGCTTCGCTTGTCCTGAACTGGGGAGACGAATTCCAGAAGTTTGCGCCGGATCTTGATGTGACACTGATCCTGGGCAGTGCAGCCCAGAGAGAGGACATGATCAGGAACAGTCACGCGGATGTGTTTGTGACCAGTTATGATCTTCTCAAGCGCGATATTGCCCATTACCGGCAGGTGCAGTTTTACACAGTGGTTCTGGACGAGGCACAGTATGTGAAGAACCAGGACACGCTTGCTTCCAAGGCGGTGAAGATGCTTCAGGCGGAGCAGCGCTTTGTCATGACCGGCACGCCCATTGAAAACCGTCTGGGCGAACTGTGGAATCTGTTTGATTTCATCATGCCGGGATACCTGTTTTCCCAGACAAGGTTCCGGGAAAAGCTGGAAGGCCCCATCATGGAAAGTGATTCCTCCCAGGCACGGGAGCAACTGCGCAAGATGGTACGGCCCTTTATTCTCAGGCGTCTGAAAAAGGACGTGCTCAGTGAGCTCCCGCCGAAGATGGAGTTTATCCGCAGGATTGAGATTTCCGATGAGGAGCGGAAGGTCTATGCCGCCTCGGTTGCGGCCGCCAAGGCGGAGCTGAAGGGAGAAAGCCAGAAACTGATGATCCTTGCCGCGCTGACCAGGCTGCGGCAGATCTGCTGCAATCCCGGACTGTGCTATGAGAATTACGAGGGTCCGGCCTCGAAGCTGGAGGCCTGTCTGCAGCTGGTGGAGACGATGACGGAAAACGGACATCAGATTCTGGTGTTTTCCCAGTTTGCCTCCATGCTTGCAGTTATCGGGGAGCGGCTTAAGGAAATGCAGATCTCCTACAGGATTTTCGAAGGATCCACGCCGCGGGGGAAGCGGGCTGACATGGTCAGCGAGTTCAATCACGGCGGATTCCAGGTGTTCCTCATTTCGCTGAAGGCCGGGGGGACCGGCCTGAACCTGACGGCGGCGGACGTGGTGATCCACTATGATCCCTGGTGGAATATGGCTGCACAGAATCAGGCCACGGACCGGGCTCACAGAATCGGGCAGACGGAAAAGGTTCAGGTCTATAAGCTGATCACCCAGGGAACGATTGAGGAAAAGATTCTGGAACTTCAGGAACTGAAGCAGAATCTGCTGGATTCCGTAACGGAGGCAAATGAAGAAGGCATTCTCCGCATGTCCGCGGAAGAGCTGCTGGAGCTTCTTGACGCCTGAGGCATACAGACGTGCCTGCCTGAGAGGCAGGCAGAGACATGCAGAACACAGCAACGCCGTAAACCAGCGCCCTGTCTTGACGGACAGGGCTTTTTTGCGGGGAAAAAGGAATGCAGGCCGGGGAAAAGTGTGAAAAAACAGGTGGCGAAAACAGGCTGTATGCGGTATACTCTGCTCAGATGGTGCTGCGGTTTCCAGTGCACATAGGCCGGGATGGGTATGTCCAGGGCGTGGCACTGCTCTGCAGAGGCAGAGATTGGCGCAGAAACATAACTGACTGAAAGAAAAGGAGTTAGAGTCATGCTGGTTGAAACGAAAGCCCGTGTAGGTGTTTTCTCGATTGCTCTGGGAGCGTATCTTCCCCAGTTCCCTTCACTGGTTCCGGAATTTCAGGGACAGTATGTGGATTTCAAGAAAATGATTCCGGATACCGTGGAACTGATTGACGGCGGAATGGTCACCACCAAGGAACAGGCCATGGAAGCAGGGGACAAGTTCCGCGCAGCGGATGTGGATCTTGTGATTCTGCAGCTGCTGACCTATGCCACTTCCTATAACATGCTTCCCGCTGTCCGGGATCTGGATGTGCCCGTGGTTCTGGTCAATGTGCAGAAGAAGAAAGCACCGGACTATGCCAACACAGATACGCCTACCTGGCTGGGTGAACTGTACGCCTGCGGCGCGGTTGGCGAGATGGTGGCTGATTTGGAGCGGGCAGGCAAGCGGCATGCTGTGATCACCGGTGTGGTGGAAGGCGGAGATCCGGAAGTCGAGCATGAAATCCTTGACTGGTGCAAGGCTGCTCAGGTGCGCAGACGCTTCCGCGACACCAATATTGCCCAGATCGGACGCCCCTATCCGGGCATGATGGACCTGTATATTGATGAAACCAATCTGTATCACAGAATGTGGCTGTACACCAAGCAGTTCGACTGGGAAAAGATGTGGGCCATCGCCGACAATATCACCGATGAGGATGCCATCCGTGCCAAGGCACAGGATATTCTGGACACCTTCGATATCGAGGGCGGCGGCACCATTGAAAAGGTCTGGGATATGGCCCGGTATGTGGTCGCCTTTGAGCAGTGGGTGCGGGATGAAAAGCTCGGCTTTGTTGCCTCCCACTATGACGGCTTTGCCCAGGGCATTGCCGGCAAGCTGGACAGCATGCTGATTCCCGCCTTCTCCATGCTCATCAAGCAGGGAACCGCGTGCGCGGTGGAAGGCGATATCAAGGTCGCCATGGCCATGGGAATTCTGAAGGTGATCGCAGGCACCGGGCAGCTCTCCGAAATGTATTCCATCGATTTCAATGAAGATATCTGCATCATCGGGCATTCCGGCTCCGGCGACGCGGATATTTCCCAGGCGCGCAAGCCCACCATGAAGATCGTTCCGGTCTTCCATGGCAAGACGGGCGGCGGATATCTGACCCAGTTCTATCCGCCTGTGGGCGACATCACATTCCTGGGCATCACCCAGGACAAGGACGGTCACTTCAAGTTTGTTGTGGCTGAGGGCGTGAATGAGGAAGGCCCGATCTTCATGTTCGGCGACACCAATATGCGCATGCGGTTCTCCTGCAGCGCACGCGAGTTCTGCAACAAGTGGAGCGAGGCCGGCCCGACGCACCATATGGCGGCTGCCACAGGCCGTCACATTGACACCATTCTGAAGGTGGCAAAGATATTCAACGTACCCGTGGACGTGATTACCCGATAAAGCGATAGACTGCCCCGAACGGCATTGAGGAATGCTCCCTGACTGGACGAGTTTCAGTTCGGGGAGCATTCCTTTGGAAAAGGGAAAAAGCGGCGGAGTGCGGACAGGCATCCGATGGCGCAGGGAGGACGAGCATGGCATGAGCAGAAAATGGAAACTTGCAGCGGCCGGGCTGGCCGGCGCTGTGGCGCTGTCCCTGGCTGTGTGGACGAACGGGAGTGGTGACAGAATGCATTATCGTCTGACGCCTGACAATTTTGCTGCCATAAACGGCGGTGTTTTTGAAGGCTGGGGTACCAGCCTGTGCTGGTGGGCAAACCGCATCGGATATTCCGATGTGCTTGCGGAGAAGGCGGCAGAAGCCTTCTGTGATCCTGAGAAGGGGCTGGGACTGAATATCCTCAGATACAATATCGGGGGCGGTGACGACCCGGCGCATGACCATATTCAGCGCACGGATTCCATGATGCCGGGATACTGGAGCAATCCCACCGTGGATGCTGAGAAGGGCATCTATGAATGGGAATATGACTGGACGCAGGATTCCGCTCAGCGCAATGCGCTCATGCACTGCCTGAAAGCGGGTGGGAGCGGCATGCTGGTGGAGGGCTTTTCCAATTCACCGCCCTATTTCATGACCTTTTCCGGATGCAGTTCCGGGGCGCGGAATCCCGGGGAGAACAATCTGCAGGAGAACGCCTATGGGGCATTTGCGCGCTATCTTGCGGATGTGGCGGAACATTTTGACCAGGCGTGGGGCATACGCTTTCAGAGCATGTCGCCCATGAACGAGCCGGATACGGCTTACTGGGGTGCGATGAGTCCCAAGCAGGAAGGCTGCCATTTTGATCCGGGAGCGTCCCAGTCGCGTATGCTCCTGGCCCTGTCCGAAGAACTTGAAAAGCGGAACCTGGGCAGCATCCGGCTGGCGGGCACGGATGAGACCAGCGTGGATACGCAGGCTTCCTCCATCGGCCTTCTGTCCGATGAAGCGCTGAAGGCGCTGGACCGTGTGGATACGCACACGTATGCCGGGAACGGAAAAAAGCGCTTGCGCCGTCTGGCACTGGAACGGCAGAAAAATCTATGGATGTCTGAGGTGGACGGAGGCGGTACGCTGGGGGAAGCAGCCGGCGAGATGGGGGCTGGGCTCTGGCTGGCCAACCAGATTATTGATGATCTCAACAGTCTCACGCCATCGGCATGGGTGCTCTGGCAGGTGATTGACAGCCATATCAGTGCGGATGGATACCTGGGGCGCCGGGACAGCGGAATGGTCAACAGAAACGGCGGATACTGGGGTACCGCTGTGGCGGATCATGACGCACAGTCCCTGAACCTGACAATGAAGTACTATGTGTTCGGCCAGTTTACCCGGTATATCCGGCCGGGCAGCCGCCTGATCGTACTGGGAAACGGCGCAGCGGCGGCAGAAGATGCAAAGGCCGGTACACTTACGATCGTGGCGATGAATCCCGACAGGAAGGTCCGGACGGCAGGATTTGATCTTTCCGCGATGGGCAGTGCCTACCGGGACGGAAACCGGATTGAAGTCATACGGACCAGCGGGACTCTGGAAGAAGGCGAGCACTGGGCGGTGCAGGCGGATCTTGCCCTGAAGCAGGGAGCATTCGAAGCGGAGCTTCCCGGCGGATCCGTGACAACGTTTGTCGTGCATGCACATAACTGATGCGGATGAGAAAAGGAGCGGAAAACATGTTCAGAGCAGACAGCCGGACAGCAGATACGAAAAAGTACCCATATCATATCCGGGACGTTCATATCAGCGATCCGTTTATTCTCGCGGACCCGGTTACCCGGAAGTACTATACCTATGTCCAGTTTGCGGATCATGACCGCTTTCCGGATCTGCCCTCGGGCGGCGGGCACTTCTTTGTGCTGGAAAGCGAGGACCTGGTGCACTGGTCAAAACCGGCTGTATGCTTTGAGCAGGGCACGTTCTGGGCGGACCTGGATTACTGGGCACCGGAGTGCCATATCTGGAAGGGCCGGTATTATCTGATCAGCTCCTTCCGTGCCGCAGGTACATACCGCCGGTGCCAGTGCCTTGTATCCGACAGCCCGAGGGGACCGTTCAGCCCGGTGCGGCCGGAGCCTGTGACGCCGGAAGGCTGGCAGTGCCTGGACGGAACCCTGTATGTGGAGCGGGATGGAACACCCTGGATGGTGTTCTGTCATGAATGGCTGCAGGTGGAGGACGGACAGATCTGCGCGATTCCGCTGTCCGATGATCTGGGGGAGCGGATCGGACCGCCTGTGATTCTTTTCAGGGCTTCCGAGGCTCCCTGGACTGGGCCAGTGCTTCGGGGCGGCGGTGTGACGGACGGTCCGTTCCTGCACAGGCTTCCCGGGGGAAGACTGATCATGCTCTGGTCCAGCTTCGCGGCGGACGGCGGGTATGCGCTGTCCTATGCGGTGAGCGGATCCGGAACGCTGAAAGGCCCGTGGATCCAGCAGAAAGATCCGCTCTATGCCATGGACGGGGCGCATGCCATGCTGTTCCGGACGTTCCAGGGTCAGCTCATGATGTCCTGTCACTGTCCCAATGACCACATGAAAAAAAGGATCCTTCTGTTCGAGATGGAGGAAAATGCCGAGTCCCTTCATATTATCAATGAGGTGACCGGCAACTGGTACAACCGCATAGGCGGGCATGGAAAAATGTATCAGTACAGGGAACCGCTGAAGGAGGACCCCTGTTTCATGGCGGATCCCAGAGGTGCAAAGGCCTGAGAGCCCAAAGCCCTATGCGGTGCTGAGCGGGCCCGGACAGTGAGAAACGCGCCTGAAAGATTCTGAAAGCCTCTTTCCAAAGCACAGTCCTGAAGCTATAATCAGCGATGGCCTAGGTCGGGTCGGAAAGAGGATGAAGAGATATGAACAGGGATCTTACTGTCGGAAAACCTTCCAGGGTGCTCTGGCAGTTCTGCCTGCCGCTTTTTGGCAGCATAATCTTTCAGCAGCTGTACAATATTGCGGACAGCCTGGTTGTGGGCAAGTTTGTGGGGGAAAACGCGCTGGCCGCAGTAGGCAACAGCTATGAGATCACGCTGATGTTCATTGCCTTTGCGTTTGGGTGCAACATGGGCTGCTCCGTGGTGGCATCCCAGATGTTCGGTGCCAGGGATTACCGGGAACTGAAAACTGCTGTGTCCACAGCGATGATTCTGACAGGCTGTGTATGTATTTCCCTGATGGTGTTCGGACTGGCAGGTTCCAGATGGCTGCTCGGCCTGCTTCAGACCCCGGCAGAAATCATGGAGGACTCAAAGCTGTACCTGGATATCTATATCTGGGGGCTGCCTTTCATGTTTTTCTATAATGTGTGCACGGGCACCTTTTCGGCACTTGGCGATTCCAGAACCCCTTTCCTTTTTCTGGCATGCTCCTCCACGGCGAATGTGGCGGTGGATATCCTGTTTGTTCAGGCGTTCGGCATGGGCGTAGCGGGCGTGGCCTGGGCCACCTTTCTCTGTCAGGGGGTCAGCTGTGTGCTGGTCGTGGCAGTGATGGCCAGAAGACTCCGGGCGCTGCCGCATGAGGGTGAAACACCGAAGCTGTTTTCCGGTGTGATGCTGAAAAAGATCCTGGCCATCGCGATTCCGAGCACGCTTCAGCAGAGCTTTATATCAGTGGGGAATCTGATTATCCAGGGGGCAATCAACGGCTTCGGGCCGGGTGTCATGGCCGGATATTCCGCTGGAGTGAAGATGAACAATCTGGTGATTACCTCCTTCACGACGCTTGGCAATGGCATTTCCAATTATACTGCCCAGAATATCGGGGCAGGGAAAAAGGAGCGCATCCGTCAGGGCATTCAGGCGGGGCTCCGTATGGTCTGGATGCTGTCCGTACCGTTTTTTCTGCTGTACTTTTTCCTTGGGGAAACATGCATCCGTTTTTTCCTGGATTCCCCGACAGAAACGGCAATTCAGACAGGCATCCTGTTTCTACGGATCCTTTCGCCGTTCTATTTCGTGGTATCCACAAAGCTTGTGGCGGACGGCGCACTGCGCGGTGCGGGGCTCATGCGTTACTTTATGATTGCGACCTTTACTGACCTGATTCTCAGAGCAGGGCTCGCACTGATCTTGTCGCAGACATCGCTTGGTTCCACAGGCATCTGGTGCGCATGGCCGATCGGATGGGTCATGGGCACAGCGCTTTCTGTGCTGTTTTATCTGCGCAGCTTTGTATGGCCGTCTCGGCAGAAAAAGTAAATACCGACACACGGAGCGTCCAGGACTCTGTTGACAAAGCACAGAAGTTAGCATAAAATTACTAGCGTTTTAAATGACTAACTTCTGCTGAAAGAAAGGTGATATGTCATGCCGGGTCGTGGACAGGAAGCAGAGAAATTCAGCATGTTTCTGTACGGACATCTGAAGGAACTGGGACGCCTGAGCGCGGTGGTCGCCAGTCAGGGAGAGGATGGAATTCTCAGCTGCCTGCATGCTGCAGGGCGGGAGCTCCTGTCCGGTGAGCTTGTGGCACGGACCGGGCTGACAACAGGCAGAATCGCCAATATACTCGGTCAGCTTGAGCATAAGCAGATGATCGAGCGTGTCCAGGACGGCAATGACCGCAGGTGCGTCCATGTGCGTCTTACCCAGGCAGGGCTGAAGCGCGCTGAAGCGCTGTCTGCGCAGTCTGTTTCCACTATTGCGAAACTGTTTGAGCATCTGGGAGAGAAGGATTCGAGGGAGCTGATGCGTCTGTCAGAGCGCTGCTTCAGTTTTATCCATGAGTCATAAGCCAAGCATCTATAGGGCCTGACCCGGCGGGGAGGGCTCTGTATTTTGGAATAATGTCTTTCAGAAAAAGGTTTTATAGGAATGGAAAGGAAGAGCCGAATGACATTAAGGGAATTGCGTCCCGGGCAGTCAGCCGTTATCACGGCGGTCGGGGGCGAGGGGGATCTTAGACAGCATTTTCTGGATATGGGTGTGCTTCCGGGAGCCGATGTGACGGTGATGAAGCTTGCACCGCTTGGAGATCCCATGGAACTGCGGATTCACGGGTATGAGCTGACATTGAGACTGGCAGACGCGGAACAGATTGAAGTGGAGACGCTCCGGGAACCGGTCAGGCAGGATGGAAAGCCGGCACGTGACAGGCAGAGTGCTCATCCGGGCCTCGGCGAGGAAGGAAAGTTCCATCCCAGAGGCAGTGGGAATCCGCTGCCCGAGGGTACAAGACTGACATTTGCTCTGGTGGGCAATCAGAACAGCGGAAAGACCACCCTTTTTAATCAGCTGACCGGTGCCAACCAGCATGTGGGCAATTTCCCCGGTGTCACGGTGGACCGGAAGGACGGTGCCATCCGCGGACATTCCGATACGCTGGTGACAGATCTTCCCGGCATCTATTCCATGTCGCCGTATTCCAGCGAAGAACTGGTATCCCGGAATTTTGTGCTCAATGAAAAGCCCATGGCCATCATTAACATCGTGGATGTAACCAGCATTGAGCGGAGTCTGTATCTTACCATGCAGCTTCTGGAAATGGGCGTGCCCACGGTAGTGGCGCTGAACATGATGGATGAAATGACCGGGAACGGCGGTTCCGTGGATATCAACGCCATGGAAGCCATGCTCGGCGTTCCGGTTGTGCCGATCTCCGCGGCCAGGAATTCCGGTGTGGATGAGCTGGTACGTCACGCACTGCATATCGCCCGGTACCAGGAAAAGCCCATGAGGCAGGACTTCTGCGACAGCTCGGACCATGGCGGAGCGGTTCACCGCTGCATTCATGCGGTCAGTCATCTGATTGAAGATCATGCGGAGCAGGCAGGACTGCCGATCCGGTTTGCGGCCTGCAAGGTGATTGAAGGCGACGAGCTGATCATGGCACAGCTCAATCTGGATGCCAATGAGCAGGAAACGGTGGAGCACCTTGTGCTGCAGATGGAAAAGGAACGCGGCATGGACCGGAGCGCCGCCATTGCGGATATGCGTTATGCGTTTATCTACCGTATCTGTGACGCGTGCGTGATCAAGCCCAGAGTGAGCCGTGAACATATCCGGAGTGAAAAACTGGACCGGATTCTTACCGGAAAATGGACGGCGATCCCGGTGTTTGTCGCGATCATGCTGCTTGTGTTCTTTCTGACGTTCTTTCTGATTGGTCCGTGGCTGCAGGACCTGCTTCAGTCCGGCATCGATGGCATTGCAGAGGCAACAGGCAACTGGATGATGGAGGCAAACGTCAATGACGCGATCCAGAGTCTGGTCCTGAAAGGCCTGTTCGAAGGCGTGGGCAGCGTGCTCAGCTTCCTGCCCGTGATTGTCACCATGTTTTTCTTCCTGTCGATTCTGGAGGACAGCGGGTATATCGCCAGAGTGGCCTTTTTCATGGATAAGATTCTCCGCAGGCTCGGTCTGTCCGGCCGCAGTATTGTTCCGATGCTGATCGGATTCGGCTGCAGTGTTCCGGCGGTCATGTCCACACGGACGCTGCCCAGCGACAGAGACCGGAAGATGACCATCTTGCTTACGCCGTTCATGAGCTGCACGGCAAAGCTGCCCATCTATGGATTCTTTGTGGATGCCTTTTTCCCGGGGAACAGCTGGTGGATCATAACAGGGCTGTACTTCCTGGGCATTGTGACAGCGGTTTTCGTATCTCTTCTGTACAGGAAAACGCTTTTCAAGGGTGAACCGGTTCCGTTTGTGATGGAGCTTCCCAACTACCGGATGCCGAGCTTCCGGAGCGTGATGCAGCTTTTATGGGAAAAGTCCAAGGATTTTCTGCAGAGAGCCTTCTCCGTGATTCTTGTCGCCACCGTGATCGTCTGGTTCCTGCAGAGCTTTGATTTCAGGTTCAATTATCTGGAGACTTCCGAGAACTCCATCATGGCTGTGCTTGCCGGGGCCGTTGCACCGATCATGCGTCCGATCGGCATGGGTGACTGGCGCATTGTGACATCTCTGATCAGCGGCTTTATGGCCAAGGAGAGCGTTGTATCCATCATGCAGATGCTGTTTGCCGGCGGAATGGCAGGCCTTGGAAAGCTCACAGCTGCATGTATGCTGGTGTTCAGCCTTCTGTACACGCCTTGTGTTGCGGCGATTGCTTCCATACGCAGGGAGCTCGGCAGTAAATGGGCGGTTTCTGTAGTCATATGGCAGTGTGCACTTGCCTGGGTCATGGCCCTGATTGTGCGCCTGATCGGCATGGCGCTGGGACTGGGCTGAGAAACGGGAAGCTGCCCGGCGCGTGCATCCGGACTGCCGGTGCATGGCCGGGGAAAGGCAGGGTATTGGAACATGAATATCTGGGACATTGTGATCCTTCTTGTGATCGCCGGCACAGCTGCTGTCTCCTGGATCCGTCTGCGTACAAAAGGGAAGTCCGGATGTGCGGGCTGCTGCGCGGCGTGCGGCCAGGCCTGCGGACACAGGGAAAAGGAGCATGAGTCATGATCATGGAAACAGGGATTCTTCTGATGGTGGCGGTACTCGTCATTTTCGGCGCGGTGCAGGCGGTGCGTCGGAGCAGAAAAGGCAGCGCCTGCTGTGGAGAGCATGAAAAGACGGTTCGGAAGCTTCGGGTTTCGGATCGGAACCGGTCGCATTATCCCTTTTCTGTGACCCTGGAAATCGGCGGCATGACCTGCGATGCATGCGCGAGAAGCGTGGAAAACGCACTGAACAGTCTTGAGGGCACCTGGGCCAGAGTCAGTCTTGCAGACCATGAAGCGCATGTACTGCTGAAACAGGAGCCGGATGAAAACATGCTCAGAACAGCGGTACGCCGGTCCGGTTATGTGGTGACCGGCTGCAGGACGGAGCGCCAGGTGACGGAAGCCTGACCTGTTCATACGTGTCTTTCTGGAAAGAGCAATTTGTCCACGCCTGCCTGATCCTGTCAGGAAGGCGTGGATTTTTGAATTGTCATAAAGTCTGCCTCAGTTGTCAGTTTTTTCACTTTCACGCCTCTGCAAAGTCCGGTATACTGATGATGCGGACGGCGGGAATGTCCGGGAAAGGAAGTGCCCATGATGGAAGGGAAGAGGATGAAGGAGCTCAGCGAGGCATACGAGGCTGCGCAGCACGCGCACGCATGTCTTCTGAAGGCGCACGGGGACCTGAAAAGTGCAGGGAACTGGGGCGTATACGACATCATCGGTGGAGGTCTTCCTGCCACGCTGATCAAGCGGATGAGGATGCGCACGGCCAGGGAACATATGGATGAAGCCGGTGCGGCAATGCGGCGGCTGCAGCGTGAACTGCAGGACGTGAATCTGACAGGGGAACTGGATGAAGCGCTGGACGGCTTTCTGGGGTTTGCGGATCTTTTCATGGATGGGCTGTTTGCTGACATGATGGTCCAGCGGAAAATCCGCGATGCAGAGGAAAGAGTGAACAGGGCTCTGGAAAAAGTGGAACATGTCCGCGGGCTGCTCAGAGCGGAGATGGACAGGGGCTGAAACTATGCCGGCAGAGAGAAGGAGGGAAGCGGAATGAGAAGGATGGGATGGATGCTGGTCTGTCTGTGCCTGATGCTTTCCTGTGCTGCAGCCGAGAAAACGGTGACTGCCCTGGCGGTTTCCTTTCATCCGGAGAATCCGGTCTGCACGGCAGTGCAGGGAAGAATTCTGGCTTGTGATGCTTCAGAAAAGATGCTTACCGTGGAGTGGATCGTGCCTGAAATATTTGACCGGGAGGAGATCCTGAGTCTGAATGCCGGTGACGGGATCTATACGCAGGGCAGGGAAATCCGGATTGAGTCCGTGGATGAGGTCAGTGGCTGCATCGTATTCAATCTCGGAGAGACAGACTTCGGGGACGGTTCGGTGTGGCTTGAGGATGACGGGAACGGAAACTACCGCAGAGCCGACGGGCATGCCTGGAATACGGCCGGTATATGCCGCCTGCCGGTCCGGGAGCATATGCTGTTCCTGGATGAAGCGGGCCCGGGGGCATGGGACGGAGCCTGTCCTCCGGCTGTGCATACCGCAGGTGAGTTTATGGATATATACGCAGAGGAAGAACAAGAAAACGGCCCTGGCTTTTTCGACAGTCCTCTGTGGTTCGTGTTTGACGGAAACGGGGAACTGGCCGTGATCAGAAGGCTTTCCGTTCCCGGGCAGTGATCACGCGGACCGGAACAAAACTATATAGAAAACCCTCATCCGGTATGGAACTGGATGAGGGTTTTTCAGTCCGGGAACAGGCGTCGGCCCGGCTGATTCTGATCGGCCGGGGTGGACACATGACATGCTTGCATGACTGTTTCAGTTGACGCCGGCATAAAACTCGGTCTTTGTTTCATTGGCTTGAATCAGAACGGAAGACTGATTGAAGGTGCGGATCATTTCATCGGCTGCTGCGTGCACTTTGTCGATGGTCGTGTCGCTGAGATAAATGACAAGGGTGTATTCCTGATAAACCGTGTTCTCATCATCGATCCAGCCGCCGTTTGCTTCCTGGATGGTATAGCCGCCAAAATTGCGGATCAGGATTTCCTTGGCCTTTTCAATGGCTTCCTCAGGCGGATACACGGGCTGGTTGGTATCCTTGTCGTTGGTCCCGAGATACAGCACATATTGGATGTCGCCGGTTTGTTCCGGAGGCTGTCTGAGACTGACGGCAAGACTGACCGCAGAAAGACCGAGAGAAATCACCAGGAGGGAAATAATGACAGCAGCCCATTTTTTGCTCATATGCTTTGCTTCTTTCCGGTGTTCATAAATTGGCGGGCATTTGCCCGCGTGAACAGACAGGGAAATCATATCATGACTGACGAATCCCTGTCCAGTCAGGAGACGATTTTTGGAAACGCCGGAAGGGGAAGACAGAGGCTCACCGGGTGGTCGGCGAGGAGACCATGACACGGTGTGCATGCGCTTCTTGCGGGAAAAGCACCTGATATGCTACAATGCTGAAAAGATATTCAAAAATCCGTTTCTGAGCCGAAGAACATGCCGGGTTTTGTAAAAAAACGTCTGGATGGACGGACGATGAAAGGAGACCAGGAGACAGATGAATGAACTGGGCATACTGACGCTTGAGTCGGCGAAACCGCTGGGAGAGCACGTCAACGCAGTGCTCCAGGAGTGGACAGGACAGAATAACATTATGATTCCTGTGGAATGTCCGCGCTTCGGTTCGGGCGAGGGCAAGGGGATTATCCGGGAGTCCATCCGTGACAAGGACATTTTCATCCTTGTGGATGTCACGAACAATTCACTGACATACAGGATGGACGGAGCGCTGAACCGAATGTCTCCGGATGACCATTATCAGGACTTGAAGCGCATTATCACGGCCTGCAACGGCATGGCCAAAAGGATCACGGTCATCATGCCGTTTCTGTACGAGGGCAGGCAGCACAGGAAAACCCAGCGGGAATCGCTTGACTGTGCGCTGATGCTCCGCGAGCTTGAGAATATGGGCGTGCACAGCATTATTACCGTCGATGCCCATGATCCCAGAATGCAGAATGTCATACCGCTCACAGGACTGGAAAGTGTATCCCCGGCTCTGCAGTTTACACAGGCGCTGCTTACGGACTATGAGGATATTCAGATTGACGGCGACCACCTGATGTTCATTGCGCCGGATGAAGGCGCAACCGGCCGCGTCGTGTTCCTGGCGTCGCTTTACGGCGTGAATATCGGCATGTTCTATAAGCGCAGGGACTATACCACGATCGTGAACGGAATGAACCCGATCATTGCGCATGATTTCTGCGGGGGGCCAGTAAGCGGGAAGGACTGCATTGTCATTGATGACATGATTTCCTCCGGCGGCAGCATGCTGGATGTGTCCAGACAGCTGAAAAGCATGGGCGCCAAAAGAATTTTCCTGTTCTCCACCTTCGGGCTGTTCACGAACGGATTCGACAAGTTTGACAGGGCCTATGAGAACGGGGAATTTGACAAGGTGTATACGACCAATCTGATTTATCAGAAGCCCGGACTCCTGGAAAAGCCCTGGTATGGATCCGTGGGCATGAGCCGGTATATTGCGGCCATTATTGATACCCTGCACAAGGGCAATTCCATGCTGGAGCTGATCAAGCCTGCGGCACGCATCCGGGAAATGCTGGAACTGTACAAGGCGAAAAGCTGAAGAGAAGCAGTGGAAAAAAGCAGATGGATAAAGAAAGCAGATTCATCCGTCTGCTTTTTTCAGTGCGGGAGCGGAATTGCATGCAGGGGATTGCTGAACAGGTTATTTTATGATATAACCTTCTCTGCGCACGTGAGGCGCCGACAGTTCATTTGTACCTTCCTGTCGTAAAATAAAACCGGGACTGCTTTTTTTGTGGATGTCCGCAAATCCAGTGGTCCTGCAGGGTGCAGGACATTTTTTCATTGTGGAGGTATTCGTGAAAGCACTTGTTCTTTTCAGCGGAGGGCTTGACAGTACCGTCTGCCTTGGGATGGCCGTGGAGAAATACGGGGCATCCGAGGTGATGGCATTGTCGGTGTATTACGGTCAGAAGCATGTTCGGGAAATGCAGGCATCGGAAAAAGTGGCTGCCTACTATCAGGTGCAGCGTCAGGTACTGGATCTGGGCGCCATCTTCCAGGGCAGCCAGTGTTCTCTTCTCGCGGGATCGGAAGCGCAGATTCCGCATGAGGCATACGCAGATCAGGTGAGGGAGGCTCAGGGCACTCCGGTGAACACCTATGTTCCCTACCGGAATGGCCTGTTCCTTTCCGCTGCCGCTTCCGTGGCACTCAGTCATGGCTGTGAGGTGATCTATTACGGTGCGCATGCGGATGATGCCGCGGGCAGCGCCTATCCGGATACCAGCGTGGAATTCAACCGTGCCATATCCGAGGCGGTTTATCTCGGAAGCGGAGGCATGGTCCGGATTGAGGCCCCGTTCATTCATGCGCCGAAAGCTCAGGTGGTTGCGGAGGGACTCAGGCTTTCGGTTCCCTTTGAAATGACCTGGAGCTGCTATGAAGGTCATGAGAAGGCGTGCGGCGTGTGTGGCACGTGCAGAGACCGTCTGAAGGCGTTTGCATTTAATCATGTGAAAGATCCACTGGAGTATGAGGAGGCCATGTATGAATGAACTGATTTTTGCCGGCACTGTGCTGGTGTATCTGGGCAGCGTGCTGCTGCTGTACTGGCTGTTCGGGAAAAACGGACTATTTGCTTTTGCCGTGTTCGGTACGCTTCTTGGGAATATCGCGGTATGCAAATGCGTGGATATTTTCGGTCTGTCCACAACGGCGGGGAACGTGCTTTACGCGTCAACGTTTCTTGTGACGGATATTCTTTCCGAGAAGTACGGGAAGCAGGAAGCGTCGCGGGCGGTGAAATACAGCCTTGCCGCCATGCTGCTCTGGCTGCTTGGAACACAGCTGATTCTGTGGTTCACCCCCAACGGCAATGATATGGTGGATTCAAGCCTGCAGGTGGTGTTCGGGCTCGCGCCGCGGGTGACCATAGCAAGCGTGCTGGGTTTTGTCTGCAGCCAGAATATTGACGTGTTTCTCTATCATTTCATCTGGAAGAAGACCGGAGAGGGAACCGGCAGACTGTGGATGCGGAATAACGGAAGCACGCTGATCAGCCAGGCTGTGGATACCGTGATCTTTACGACACTGGCCTTCTGGGGCGTATACCCTGTGCCGGTGTTTATGAGTATTCTTATTACCACCTATCTGTTCAAGGCGCTTGTGGCCATTCTGGACACGCCATTCATGTACTGTGCAAGAAAAATCCAACCGATGGAGGAGCAGCTGCCATGCGAAGCGAAGAGGGCCTAACCAAACTGGGGAGCCAGCATACCAGGTATTCGACGGACTATGATCCGTCTGTACTGGAAACATTTGTGAACAAGCATCCGGGAAACGATTACTTTGTCAAATTCAACTGTCCTGAGTTTACCAGTCTCTGCCCGATTACCGAGCAGCCGGACTATGCCAATCTGGTGATCGCCTATGTGCCGGGAGAGCGGATGGTGGAGAGCAAATCCCTGAAGCTGTATCTCTTCTCATTCCGCAATCACGGGGATTTTCATGAGGATGTGGTCAACATTATCATGAAGGACCTGATCCGGCTTATGGATCCCAAGTATATTGAAGTCTGGGGCCGTTTTCTACCCAGGGGCGGAATCTCCATTGATCCGTACTGCAATTATGGAAAGCCCGGAACGCGCTGGGAAAAAGTCGCGGAAGACAGAATGGTGTGGCATGACCTGCACCCGGAAGAAGTAAACAACCGATAAATGCACGCACTGCCGATATAACGGCGGTGCTTTTTTGAAAGCTGCGGGGCAGGGGAAGGATTTTTCCGGTCTTCAACGAATGAAGACCATGCTGGACTGCGGTGCATGGACCACATACGAAGGGGCGGATCGAATGGAAGACCGGGAAAACATGGAAACCGTGGAGGTCAACGGCGTATGTCTGCATTATGCAGTCATGGGGAACGGGCGGCCTGTAGTGCTCGTGCATGGAAACGGTGAGGACCATCACCTGTTTGATGAGGAAATCCGGCAGCTGACCCGGGCGGGGTATCGTGTATTTGCGCCGGATTCCAGAGGGCATGGCGCAAACATTCCTCTTGACGAATACCATTATGCAGATATGGCTGAGGACATGTATCAGTTTATCCGTGCCATGGGTCTGGAAAAGCCGGCGTATTACGGGCACAGCGATGGCGGGATTATCGGGCTGATGCTGGAAATCATGCATCCGGGAACTCTGGGCATCATGGCTGTCAGCGGAACCAATCTGTCGCCGGCAGGACTGGAGCCGGGCTTTGTGGAGGAGTTCACGAACATCAATGCAGCATCCCCGAATCCGCTGATCACGCTGATGCTGACCGAACCGGATATTTCGCCGGAAGCACTCAGACACATTGAGGTCCCCGTGCTGGTGACCGTGGGCGAGCACGATCTGATTCTGTCTTCCGAGACGGAGCGCCTTGTTTCCGCGCTGAAGCATGCCGAGCTTATCACCGTGCAGGGGGCCGATCACGGAAGCTATGTGGCGGGGAGTGAGGTCATGGGTGACTACCTGATCCGCTTTTTCGCGGATCACGGCTATGCTCCGGAGAACCTGTAGACCACTGAAAAAAGCAGCAGATTTTTCCTCTGCTGCTTTTTCCGTTTCACATGCGTGAATCCGGACCTCAGTCGATATGCAGGATAAGCCCGAGAATATGTCTGGCCGCCGTGTTCATGGCTTCACGGGTCACCAGGCCATTTTCCATTGCTTCGAGCAGGCGCTCCGGGAAACCGGTGCCGAGCTTGATATCATTGCCGGCCATGACTTCCTTGTAGTGCTCCCCGTTGGTCCACCAGTCTGTGGTGACCATACCTTCGTAATGCCATTCCTCACGCAGGATGCCTGTGAGCAGATCATGGTTTTCCGAGGCCCTGTGGCCGTTGATGATATTGTAGGAGGACATGATACTCCAGGGATCCGATTCTTTCACGATGATCTCAAACTGCTTGAGATAGATTTCGCGGATGGCACGTTCGGAAGCACGGGAATCGCTGTTCTTGCGGTTCCTTTCCTTGTTGTTCAGGGCAAAATGCTTGGCTGTTGCGGCGATATGTTCGCTCTGAATGCCGCGCACCAGAGCGGCGGCCTGTTTGCCGGTCAGAAGCGGATCTTCGGAGAAATACTCAAAATTGCGGCCGCAGATGGGATTGCGGTGAATGCACACAGCAGGCGTGAGCCAGGCTCCGATATTGTTTTCCTTGCATTCCAGGGCACCTGCTGCTCCGACTCTGTAGCAGATGTCCGGGTCCCACGTACAGGCCAGAAGCGTTTCCACCGGAAACGCCGTGGTGGTGACGCCGGTGGCGGGCAGAAAGCGGACGCCCGCAGGCCCGTCAGCGCTCATGATGTTGGGAATGCCCCAGAGCACGTTGTTTCCATAGCCATAGGTATTGGCCAGGCCGGTATTCGGCTGACCGCCCAGGAGCCAGGCAATGTCCTCGTCAGGCATGGCGCTTACGAACGCATCCAGCGTCATTCTGCCTTCCGCCACATCGATCAGCTGCGGACGGTCTATGACTCTCCTGGTCCGGCGGGGAACCTCACGGGTGGGCGGTATCTGGCCCTGCATTTCCTTCTCACTCAGAGGAGTCAGCGCGGTATAGGCAGGGTTGTTGGGAGCGGACTGGGGCAGGGGCTCAAAACTGCCGTCGGCGAGCATGCGGCGGGAAAGGGAAGTGGGAACCATCCTGGCCGTGAGCTGCTCGACAATCCTGTCTTCATCCAGGGTGAGCCCATTGCCGCATACGGCGGTATCCCGGACACTGGTGCCCACATGAAAGCGGTAGGTGCCTTTTTCCAGAATCCACGCGGAGCGGCAGACCTTGCCCAGGTCATCATAGGAAGCCATCTGACTGACAGGGAAGGAAATATGGATCATCTGGCTTTCCCCGGGCGCGAGCAGACGGGTTTTCCGGTATCCGCCAAGCACTCTTGCCGGCTTGCCGAGGCGGCCCTGCGGTGCTTCATAGTAGACCTGCACCACTTCCTTGCCGGCCATGGCACCGGTATTGGTCACGCATACGGATGCACGCACTTCATCATTGCGAATCTCCAGCTTCTGTCCGGTCAGCTCAAAACTTGTATAGGACAGACCGTAACCGAATGGATAGACCACTTTTTCCGCTGCTCCGGGGATGGTCTCGAAATACCGGTATCCGACATAGATGTCTTCAAAGTAATCCACATAGTCGTCCGAGTCATAGAAGGTGTCCGCACTGGGATAATCTTCCAGGCGCCGGGCAAAGGTATCGGACAGCTTGCCCGAAGGATTGGCCAGTCCCAGAATCAGCTCGGCTTCGGCGAGTCCGCCTTCCATGCCCCCGTTCCAGGCCAGAAGCACTGCTCCGACGCCCTGATTCTGCTTCAGCCATTCGGTTTCCACCATACCGCCTACATTCAGCACAACGACGACTTTGGGGAACACGGCAATGACCTTGTCCATCATGGCGCGTTCAGCGGATGTAAAGTAGAAGTCACCGTCTTCAAAAATGGCATAGGAGGCGGCCACCACAGGATGGCGGTCACTGGAAGGATCAAGCGGCGGGGTGGTGCTGGTCTTGCGGTCCCAGCCCTCGCCGGAATAGCGGGAAATGGAGATAACGGCCGTGTCAGCAAACGCCCTTGCGTCGTGCACAAGCGTGTCGGGAAGCTCAGGCTCTGCAAGCAGGCCCGGCATGCTGCCTGCAGCATACTGTGCGTCAACGTAATCACGGTAATAGCGGACCGTACCGTCAAAGATGGTGCAGGGATCAGCCGTCTGCATAAATCCGTCATGAATATTATGCATGTACGGCACGTATACGTCCCCGCTTCCTCCGCCGCCCTTGACATAGTCGAAGGTGGCTTTTCCGAACAGCGCGATACGGGTGCCCTTCTGCAGGGGAAGGGTATGGTTTTCATTCTTGAGAAGCACCATGCCTTCTTTGGCTGCTTCCCTGGCGATGGAGATGTGCTCGGGACTGGCGGTCACACGCCTGCCGTCGCGCCCCAGAGGCAGTCCGGGCAGGTAATTGGCTCTTGTCCAGCGTTCCATCCATGGATCCTCCTTTGTGAGAATTGTTCAGGCGGCAGTGCAGCTGCCTGCATTGCAGGATGCGGCAGAGCGCTTTGTTCTTTTTCGCCGGTAATGCGGCTTTTCCTTCGACGGATGAAAGAAATAGCGGGGCGCGGTATGCTGGAAACAGACGGAATACTGCCGGATGCCTGCAGAAAGCATGTGCCTGTCCGGAAAGACCGTTGACTCAGGCGGACAGGAATGTATACAATCAGGGAAACGATCTTTCATGCGAACGAGAAATGAATGTCCAGAAAGGAGAATGGACATGTACGATACAGACACATGGATCTGGATTCCGCACTCGATGTATCCCGGACACCAGACCACGGTTTACAGCGCGCTTGCAGACCAGTCCTGCGGGCATTATACGGTTGCCGAATTCATGCGTACCTATCATCTGGAACAGGCTCCCGCAGGAATACGTCTTCGTGTCAGCGGGGATACTGCCTTTCAGCTTTTCCTGAATGGTCAGGCCGTCATATCCGGACCGCCCTGCGCCGGCGGGGATTTTATCGGCAATGAGACAGCCAGGGAGCAGTATGCCTATGAAACGGAGCTGGACTGCGCTGAGAAAACAGTCACGTTTCTGGCACGTGTGCGGATGATGCCTGTGCAGATCTGTGAGTATTCCAGAGGACATGGCGGTTTCATGATGCGGGGTGAGGCCGTGATGCCGGATGGAAGCATAATGCGATTTGGCACGGACAGTACCTGGATGTGCCGCATGAATGGAGCCTACTGTACGCCCTGCATGTATGACGGCCGGATTCTTCCGGAGCCGTACATTCCGTCGGAAGTGGTTCCGGATATATGGCAGGCCCGCAGTGCACCGATTCCGGTCCGTGAGGAGCATATGGTGGCACCGGAAGGCTCAGACCTTGTGCTTATGCCCGGCGAACAGGGCAGCATGGTCCTTGAGATGGAGCGCATAAAGGCAGGCTTTGTTTCGGTGCGTGCTGAGGCGGAGGGCGAGGTGGCAGTTACGGTGCAGTGCCGGGAACAGGAGGAGAAGGGAACACGGGAGGACATGACCTTTTCCGGCAGCGGAGCGTATCGCGGCTTTACCCTTCACAGTGCTGGGAACCTGGCTGTATCCTGGCATAACCGATCCCAGTTTCCGGCAAGGATTGAAATCCGGTTTATAGAAACCTGCTATCCCGTATCCCGGGAGGCAAAGACCACGGTCGATGATGCGCAGCTCACACAGGTTCTTTCGGTGTGTCGCGGGACGCTGCGCATCTGCCGGCAGACCCATCATCTGGACAGCCCCCGGCACTGCGAACCGCTTGCGTGTACGGGCGATTACTATATACAGAGCCTTATGACGCCTTTTTCCTTCGGGGATCTGCGTCTGGCAGCATTCGATGTGGAGAGGACGGCGGTATCCCTCGAACGCGAAAACGGGCGGATGTTTCATACCTCCTACAGTCTTATATGGGTGCGGATGCTTCGGGATCTGTACTGGATGACGGGAAATGCATCGCTTCTGGTACGATGCCTGCCTGCTCTGCGTCTGCTGCTGAAACGGTTTTCCGGATATCTGGGAAGCAATGATCTTCTTGAAACACCGCCGGATTATATGTTCGTGGACTGGATCTATATTGACGGCATTTCCCTGCATCATCCGCCGAAAGCCCTGGGGCAGACATGCCTGAATCTGTTCTATTATGACGCATTGAAAGCGGCAGGCGAAATCTTTTCCATCCTCTCCCTGGACGCGGAAGCCGTCAGATGCGCGTCCCGTGCGGAAACGCTTCGGCAGGCAGTCAACAGTCTTCTGTTTGATCCCGGACGGGGAGCCTACATGGAAGGACTGAACACGCCGACCCCGGAATCCCTTCTCGGTCAGTGGATGCCGCGGAACGTGGAGAAGCGCTACTGCCTGAAGCACAGCAATATACTGGCTGCCTGTGTGGGCATATGTGATGAAGCTCTGGGACGGGAACTTGTGAAACGGGTCATGCTGGATGAAATCGAAGGACCTGTGCAGCCCTATTTTCTGCATTTTCTGTTCGAGGCCATATTCCGGCTGGGGCTTCGGGATATATACACGCTGCCGCTCCTTGAACGCTGGAAAGCGCCGGTTGCTGCTTTTCCGAAAGGCCTTCCGGAGGGGTTTGTCAAACCGGAGCCAGGTTATCAGTTTGACCACAGCCATGCCTGGGGCGGAACACCGCTGTATTCACTGCCGAAGGCTCTTCTGGGACTTGAGATCACCGAGCCCGGGATGAAAGGCCTTGCCCTCTCCCCTTCACTTCTGGGGCTGCAGCAGGCACATGTGGAGCTTATTACACCGCACGGCCTTCTCACCTGTGACCTTCGCAGGGGAGAGGAGCCGCATATTCAGTGTCCGGATGGAATCTGCTGCGTCATCAGAACAAAGCCGGTGCCGGCTTCTGTCTGAATAACAGCAGATGAAAAAGCGCAGACAAATGCATGGGCAGGGAAAACCATTCTCTGCTCGTTGCATGAATCTGCGTTTTTGATTTCAGCCTGAATGCTGTTGTGGCCGCTGCCAGTCAGCTGATCGCTGGGCTGATGCTTTTCCATTGTGCGTCTTTGAATATGTGTTCTGAGGGATGTGTTATGAATAACTTGGGCGAAACAGGATAAAACTACAATAAACAGCAGCATGAAATGAATTGAACAGACTTTTTCGGAGAAATTATTGACTGAATGGCACTGAAAGAAGTATATTGTACTTACAGGCTTGGGGCCTGTAATGGGATGGCGGAGATTGTCGGAATGGCATATCAAATGCTGTCCCATTTTTGTGTCCAGGACCATGTGCACCTGGCGGGTATCCGGATGATTTCTTGTTCCATTTCAAGCGCAGGGGAATCCATCAGCCTCAAGGGTACGGCTGATGCCGAAGATATATTCTGGAATCCTCATGAGATACGGAAGCAGCAAAAAGGCAGGCGTCAGTTTGAACGCCTGCCGTATTCTTATGCTTTCTTGGACTTTGCATGCCAGCGCGTTGTCAGCAGGAGCAGGAAAGCAATCACACCTGCGGCAATGATCAGACGTATGACCAGGTAAGCCAGCCATTGTCAGCGTTCCGTCAGAACAAGGCCAAGCGGGTTGACATAGGAAGAAAAGAAATTCGTCCGATAGAGGATTCCTGTGGGTTTGCCGGCAACATATACAGGCTGTGAAAACACGGAGTTAAGATAAAACGTGGGAAGGTCCATAGCAAGCATCATCAGCATGGTTTCCTTATAGTTGCGAAGAGAGACACCGCTGTCTTTTCTGAATCCCAGATAGATTCCCAGCATGACAATCATCGAATGATACAGGAAAAACTGATAAATGCGGGGCGATGTGAAATAATCGCGTACTGTGGAATAGTCCACGGTTACCTCGGCCAGCGCGATGCCCAGCACACCCCCGATGGTTCCTGTTACGAACATCAGAGCCCGCATGCGGGATTTCGCCTCCGGCTTTTTGAGGAGCAGCATCAATGCCATGAACAGAATCTGCAGTGAGCAGAGTTCCAGAGGAAGGTCAGCCATTTCCAGATAGGGTGTATACTGTCCGGCATGGGTATAATCAAGAGCAGTGCCGTTCACAGCGATATCCACCATTGGAAGAATGCGCATGACGCTGAAAAGCTTTATCGCTTCAGAAAGAGCTCCTAAAGCCAGGCAGGTCTTCACAAGACGATCCTCCGACGGCCGGAAGCGAAAGCATGCTAGTGTCCCAGCAGCAATCAGCGCGAAAGAGATGCCGATCCATAACAGATGTCCGGTAGAAAACATGGTACCCCTCCTTGCTCAGGTTGTTGCTCAGCGTGTGATTCCAGCGAACCACAGCCATGAGAGTCTGCGATTTCCATTGGAAATACCCCGGGCCATCAGATAGCCGCAGCCGTAGATAAACACAAAGGCCAAGAAAAACATCAGCCAGCCGTTATCCTTATAGTTGAGGAAGGGATAAGGGATGGACTCGGAAGGGAGCCTGCCTGTCCCGATCAGCGACAGAATGACCACACCGTAGCAGGTCACAAACCAGGTGCCGCGCCAGTAACTCAGGGGGCGCAGCCTGCCGATGGGAGAATCGTTGATCATGAAGGACAGAATGCCCAGCAGGGGAACAAGTACATGCATTACGAAGGAATCATAACGGTCAAAGAGGGGAAGATGCTCCGGGAAAAATGAAAACTGACTAACCAATACAACGGAAATAATGACCGATTCCGCCACTGCGGAAGAAAGGCGGATATAGTACACCGATACCCGCGTCAGCTCCGTTTTTCGCACCATTTCCACGATGTTGACGACAATGAAGAAAACTGCACCGAATGTAGTAAACAGTGTTCCATCCACCGTCATCCAGCGGAAAATTGTGGGAATCGGCTCCAGCTGGAGTCCGTAAAGGAACGAGCTGATCCCAAGAAAGGCGATCAGGGCAGAGACTGCCAGATTGGTCATCTTTTTTCTCTGGTAACGGCGGCTGAAGGCCGCCAGATAATCAGTTATCTGCATTTTAGGGCTGAATGACATGATGAATCCTCACGTTCTTTGCAAATGTAAAGCAAAACATAAAATAAACATAAAAAAGAAGCTGAACCTTCTGGTTCGGCTCCAAGGTGACGTCAACAAGCTAAATCTATGACACAGGTTGGCACACTTGTCAATATCACATGATCCGGAAAACCGAATATACCGAAACCGTAGAGGGAGGGGAGCACCACCGATTTTTGAGAAAAAACCGGAAGTCTCACGACCGTTAAGCATTGTAACAAACGGAGCGTTTTTTTGTCAAATTACATGATGGACACACTTCAGCTGCTTGGATGGAGCCCTAAAAAATGCTTGACAAATTCTCACACTTCGAGTAAAGTCCATTTTAATTTCATAGAAATGCTTTGACGGCACCATGCGGATTGTCAACCACTGAAGAGAGCCGGCGGACGGTGCGAGCCGGTGTGTGTGCAAAACGCAGTCTCCTGCCCGAGCAGATCTCCGGAAGGCCTATGGTTGTGTATGGAGATCCGGCTGACCCCGTAATCATGGTCAGGTGCTTGATGGAGCACTGCTGAGCGGCCGCGTAAGCGGCAAGCCGGGTGGTACCGCGAAAAAGAATCTGTTTCAGGTCTGATCGTCCCGGAGATCCATGCTGTCATGGGTCTCCGGGATTTTTTCATTCAGGCCGGGACATCTCAAACATACAGGAGCCGCGGCTCCGGAAAAGGAGAATCACGATGAAGAAACTGCAACTGATCGATATGACGCTGCGCCAGGAAAACAGGGAAATGACCTTTAAGGAAAAGCTGGAAATCGCACGGAGCCTGGACCGGCTGAAGGTGGATGCCCTGGAGGTTCCTCCCATTTCCGGAAGCAAGGCGGACCAGCTGGCCAACCGGACCATAGCATCCATGATTTCCTGCCGGATCAGCGCCGCGGTGGAGCTTTCCGAAGGAAATATTGAAGAAACATGGGAGAGCATCCGCGGGGCGAAAATCCCCTCCCTGAATCTGCTTTGCCCGGTTTCGACCGTGCTGATGGAATATTCCTGCCATAAAAAAGCTCCCGCGGTACTCGAGGAAGTGGACCGTCAGGTGCGCCAGGCCCGGTTCTACAGTGAACGGGTGGAGGTTACCGCCGTGGACGCAACCCGGGCTGAAATCGATTTCCTGGCAAGCATGATTTCCACGGCCATCGAAGGCGGCGCCTGCGCCGTCACACTGTGCGATACCGCAGGCATTATGCTGGCGGATGAATTTGGCACTTTCGTGCGTGAGCTGAAGGCGCGTGTGCCGAAACTGGCTGAAACAGATCTGTATGTACAGGTAAGCGATGCCCTGTCTATGGGCCTGGCATGCGCGGCGTCCGCCGTCAGAGAAGGTGCCTGCGGTATCAAGTGCACCGCGCACGCCGCCGGGTTCCCAACCCTGGAAGCCGCCGCCAGGTTTCTGGAGGCCAAGGGCAATGACCTGGACATTTACTCCGGGCTGCGTATGACCGAGCTGCACCAGGGCATCGTCCAGATCGGCAAGATCCTCCAGCCGGAAGAGACGCCTTCCCGCTTCAACAGCGTGGCCCTGGACGACGCCCCCGGCGTGTGTCTGGACAGCAGTGACTCCATCTCCGAGGTGATCCAGGTGGTCCACCAGCTGGGCTACGACCTGAGCGAGGAGGACAATGCCCGGGTGTACGAGGCTTTCCGCCGGGTGGCGGAAAAGAAGCATTTTGTCGGCACCAAGGAACTGGATGCCATTATCGCTTCCGCAGCCATGCAGGTGCCCTCTACCTATAAAATCCAGAATTACGTCATCAACAGCGGAAATATCATCACCGCTACCGCCAATATCCTGATAGAAAAGGACGGTATCCAGATGAGGGGAGTCGGCATCGGGGACGGCCCCATTGATGCCGCTTTCCAGGCAATCGAGAAGATCATCGGACACCATTACGAGCTGGACGATTTCCAGATCCAGACGGTCACCGAGGGACGCGATGCAATGGGAAGCGCCATTGTCAAGCTCCGCTCCGGCGGAAGAGTCTATTCCGGCAATGGCATTTCCACGGATATCATCGGCGCGTCCATCCGCGCATACATCAGCGCCTTGAACAAAATCGCCTATGAGGAAACCTGATCCAGGGGAGGTATACAACCGTGAAGCTTTCTTTTTCGATCCAGAACTGGAACCGACTCGGGTGGGATGAATTCTGCGCTGTGGCGGAAGGAACGCGGATGCAGGGTATCGAGCTGTACGATATCAAGAGCCCGGTTTTTCAGGGCAAAAGCAGTCCCGCCAATCCGGACCGGGCTGCCGGTGTCCGCAGAAACCTGATCAGCCTGGGGCTTGAAATTCCCTGCATCAGCACGGTTCTTGGGCTGACGGAGCCCGGTTTTCTCTGGGAATTTGATGAATGCCTGGAGACTGCGATGAATCTGGGTATCCCCTGCGTCAGCGTCCATGCCGCAGCAGACGATGATGAAGAAAATGCCCGCGTCCTTTCGGGACTGCTGGAGCGGACCCGGGAGCGCCCGGTGACTCTCCTTGTGGAGACCTGCGCCGCCTATGCGGACACCTCGCGCCTGCGGGATATGCTGAACCGCTTCGCGGATGACCGCCTGGCAGCCATGTGGAAGATGGATCATACCTGCTTCCTGGCCGGGGAGGACCCGGAAAAGACCATCACAAACCTGGGGGCCTATGTACGGCATGTGCAGATCCGGGACGGCCGGATGAAGGACGGCGTCCTCTGCCCCGAGCTGATCGGCGACGGGGATCTGCCCCTGGGCGATCTGATGAACGCTCTGCGGAGCGTCAACTATGACGGGTTCGTCTCACTTCTGTGGAACCCGGACTGGATCGCAGGCCTGGAGGATCCCGAAATCATCCTGACCCATTATGAAAACACCATGAAAGCCTATATCAACACCAAGCGCGGCCACCATCACCTGTACTGGAGCAACCGGCACAAGGGCCGCTATGTGTGGAAAAAAGGTGTCCTGATTGACAAAACATTCTCTCAGGTGCTGGACACCATGGTGGAGAACTTCCCCGACCAGACGGCGATCCGCTATACAACCCTGGATTACACCCGGACCTACAGCCAGTTCCGAGACGATGTGGACGAATTTGCCCGTGCCCTGGTCTCACTGGGCGTGAAGCCGGGGTCCAAGGTGACCATCTGGGCCACCAACGTGCCCCAGTGGTTCCTGACCTTCTGGGCCGCCACCAAAATCGGCGCGATCCTGGTGACCATGAACACTGCCTATAAAATCCACGAGGCCGAGTACCTTCTGCGCCAGTCGGATACCCATACCCTGGTCATGATCGACGGCTACCGGGATTCCGACTATAAGGGCATCATCGAAGAGCTCTGTCCGGAACTTGCGGACCGCAAGCCCGGCGAACCTCTGCATGCCCGCAGACTCCCGTTCCTGCGCAACGTGATTACCGTGGGCTTCCGGATGAAGGGCGGCCTTACCTGGAACGATGCCCTGGCATGTGCATCCAGGACCCCTGTCGAGGAGATCCGCCGCCTGGCAGCTGCCGTCAACGTCAACGACGTATGCAACATGCAGTACACTTCCGGCACCACCGGCTTTCCCAAGGGTGTCATGCTGACGCATTACAACATCGTCAACGACGGCAAAAGTATCGGGGATGGCATGGACCTGTCCACCGAGGACCGGATGATGATCCAGGTGCCCATGTTCCACT
>CAMNDE010000027.1:0-40654 GCA_946534895.1 uncultured Clostridia bacterium | reverse complement strand
GCATGGAATCAGGGGGGGATTGCATCCTATTGGAAAATCAGGTATAATTTGTCCAGGTTCTTAGAAGAACAATGTAGGAGGGGTTCCCGATGATTCAGATTATTGCAGGTCTCAAGGGTTCCGGAAAGACCAAGCGGCTGATTGACATGACCAACGATGCTGCCAAGGAAGGCACCCATGATGTTCTGTTTTTGGATGATGACAATCGGTATATGTTCGATATTGATCATAAAGTCCGTTTTATCAATGCGGGTGAATACCATGTGCATACTCCGGAAATGTTTGTGGGCTTCCTGTCCGGAATGCTGAGCCAGAATTTCGACGTGGGTACAATTTTTATCGATGCCTTCATGAAGCTCTGCAAGACAGACCTGGCGGAGAGCCAGTGGCTGTTCTCCAGCATGGAAGAGCTGAGCGCCAAGCATGGTGTGAACTTCGTGCTTTCTGTGAGCGCGGATCCCGCAACCCTGCCTGAGTTTGTCAGCAAGTATCTGATCTGATGCGGTCGGCATAAAAATGGGGTGGCAGGCATGACTGCCGCCCCATTTCCATATCCTGAGCTTGTGCAGCATGTATGAGGAGGAACGAAATGTCGTTTTTTTCAACACGCGGCGGGGCATGTGTCACCGCTTCCCAGGCTATCCTAGAGGGTATTGCCAAGGATGGAGGCCTGTACGTACCGGCCATGTTTCCGCAGATTGGACAGTCTGATCTGGAGAAGCTCACCTCCATGAACTATCAGGAAAGAGCCAAGAAAATACTTGCGTTCTTTCTTGAGGACTATACATCGGATGAGATAGCAGAATCCGTGATGAGCGCATATGCGCCGGAAAAGTTTGATCATCCCGATATCGCTCCGATGCATGAACTGGACAGCCAGACGCACGTGCTTGAACTGTTTCACGGACCGACCCTGGCGTTCAAGGATATGGCGCTTCAGCTTTTGCCGCACCTGATGATGAAGGCAGCCGGTAAAGCGGGGGAAAAGCGGGAAATCAGCATTTTGGTGGCAACATCCGGCGACACCGGAAAAGCGGCCCTGGAAGGATTCAGAAATGTGCCCGGAACCAGCTGCACGGTATTCTATCCCCGGGACGGGGTCAGTGACGTGCAGAGGCTTCAGATGGTGACCACAAACGGAAACAATACGCATGTGATCGCTGTCCGGGGCAATTTTGATGATGCACAGCGCGGCGTCAAGGAACTGTTTACGGATCCGGATTTCGCGCAGCGGATGGGGGACAGCGGACGGATTCTGTCTTCAGCCAACAGCATTAATTTTGGACGGCTTGTTCCTCAGGTCATTTATTATTTCAGCGCATATGCCGATCTGGTGTCCAGAGGTTCCGTAACGCTTGGCGAACCGGTGAATTTTGTTGTGCCCACCGGAAACTTCGGCAATATTCTGGCGGGCTACTATGCAAGGTGCATGGGGCTTCCCATCGGCAGACTGATCTGCGCAAGCAATCGAAATGATGTACTGACGGATTTCTTCAATTCCGGCATTTACTCTGTCCATCGGATGTTCTACAAAACCATTTCTCCGTCCATGGACATTCTGGTTTCCTCCAATCTCGAGCGCCTTCTCTATGAGTCAGCGGACCGGGACGGAGGTCTGGTGAAGACCTGGATGGAACAGCTCAGGGAATGCGGCAGCTACGGCGTCGGCGAGCAGCGGATGGAATGGATGAAGACGGTCTTTGCTGCGGGCTGTGCGGATGACAAGGAGACCAAGGCTGAGATCGCGGATGTCTTTTCTCAGTTCAGCTATCTGCTGGATCCGCATACCGCGGTCGCGTCCAAGGTACTCAGAGATTATCGTCGCAGAACCGGGGATGAGACGACGGCCGTGATTGTCTCAACGGCAAGCCCGTTCAAGTTCTGTCAGGATGTGGCGGCTGCCCTGCAGGGAGACAAGGCGGTACGGCATCTGGATGCCTTTGCATGTGCCGAGATTCTGGCCGGGGTTACCGGTCAGGATGTCCCGGAACAGGTAAAGCGCCTTCAGACACTGCCTGTGGTACAGCACGCGGAATGCGAGAACAGTTCCCGGGCCATGGGTGATGCGGTGATGGAAGCGCTGGGATGACCGGCTGGAATACAACAGAATAACATGATCTGCAAAAAGACGCTGAAGTCCTGACAGGAACCGGACGTCAGCGTCTTTTGGTGTACGAAAAAGAAGACCGGCAGCTGTCTGCCAGTCTTCTTTATGCTTTCGGATATGGACCGTGGAAAATCAGGCATGATGATCAGGCCTGGGGTTCTTCGGTCGTATCAGAAGGAGTGGTTTCAGAAACTTCGGGCATGCTTTCATCGGCAGTCTCCGGGGTTTCTTCATTTTCCTCCTCTTCCTTTTCGGCCCGTGCCACGCCGGTGATCCGGCTGCCCTCGGAGATGCGCATCAGCTTGACGCCCTGAGTGGTGCGCCCTGCGAGACGGATATCGCTGACGGCGGAGCGGATAATGGTGCCGTCATCCGTGATCAGCAGAATGTCTTCATCCGGATGCACGAGCAGCAGCGCGGCGAGCTCGCCGGTCTTTTCCGTAAGATTGATGGCACGGATGCCCTTGCCGTTACGGCCCTGTTCGCGATAGGCTTCCGGATCTGTCCGCTTGCCGTATCCAAGTGTGGTAATGGCGAGTACTTCGCTGCCGGGCTCAATGACGGCCATGTCGATGATCTCGTCCCCGGGGGAGAGTCTCATGGAACGGACGCCCATACTGTTGCGTCCGCTTGTACGGATCAGCTTTTCGCTGAAGCGGATGGACATGCCCTGACGGCTGCCCATGATCAGTTCGTCGGAACCGTTGGAAAGACGGACGCCGATGAGTTCATCATCGTCCCGCAGGGCGATGGCGATCAGGCCGTTTTTGCGGAGATTCGCAAAATCACTCAGCGGTGTTTTCTTGATCATGCCCAGCCTGGTGCCCATGATGAGATTGTGATCTTCCGCACGGTCTCTGGGCATGGGCAGCATGGTGGAGATTTTCTCGCCGCTGGCGATCTGCAGGAGATTCACGATGGCGGTGCCGCGTGCAGTGCGGCCGGCTTCCGGAATCTGATAGCACTTGAGACTGTAAACCCGTCCGCGGTTGGAGAAGAACATGATCTCCTGGTGCGTGTTCACTACGCACATCTGAAGAGCGTAGTCTTCTTCCTTTGTGGTCATGCCGCTGACACCGCGGCCGCCGCGGTGCTGCTGACGGTACGTGGAAGCGGAGATACGCTTTACATAGCCCTCATGGGTCAGCGTGACCACCATGTTTTCTTCCTGGATCAGATCTTCCACATCGATCTCACCCTCAATGGTGGTGAGTTCCGTGCGGCGGTCATCAGCGAACTTGTCGCGGATCTCCTTGATTTCCGTCTTGATGACATCCATGAGAAGATGCTCGTCCGCCAGAATGGCAGAAAGCCGGGCAATGGTTTTCTGCAGCTCTTCATATTCTTCCAGAAGCCGCTCACGTTCTAGACCGGTCAGACGTGCGAGACGCATGTCCAGGATGGCCTGCGCCTGTCTGTCCGTGAACTGGAACTGCTCCATCAGGCCGCTCTTGGCAGTGGCGGAGTCAGGGCTGTTCCGGATCAGGGCGACAATCTCATCGATATGATCCAGAGCCTTGAGAAGACCTTCCAGAATATGGGAACGTGCCTGCGCCTTGTTCAGATCGAACCGGGTGCGCCGGGTGACCACTTCTTTCTGGTGTTCCAGATAGTAATACACCATTTCGCGGAGATTGAGCACTCTCGGCTTGCCGTCCACAAGAGCCAGCATATTGGCACCGAAGGTTTCCTGGAGGGATGTATGCTTGTACAGGTAATTAAGAATGACCTGTGGGTATACATCCTTCTTCAGCTCAATCACAATGCGCATGCCGTTGCGGTCGGATTCATCGCGGATATCGGAAATGCCTTCCAGACGCTTGTCATGACAGAGCTCTGCAATTTTCGCGACGAGCGTGGCCTTGTTGACCATATAGGGAATTTCGGTGACTACAATGCGACTGCGCCCGTTGCCCATGTCTTCAATGTTGCTCTTGGCACGCACATCGATATGTCCGCGGCCGGTGAAATAGGCTTCCCGGATGCCGGCACGGCCGAGGATCATGCCCCCGGTGGGGAAATCGGGACCCTTGATATGCTGCATGAGATCCGCGATGGTACAGTTGGGATTGTCGATCATGCAGATGACGCCGTCAATGACTTCGCCAAGATTGTGCGGCGGGATGTTGGTGGCCATGCCCACGGCAATCCCGTTGGAGCCGTTTACCAGAAGATTGGGGAAACGGGAGGGGAGCACGGCAGGCTGCATCAGGGTTTCATCAAAGTTGGGATAGAAATCCACCGTGTCCTTGTCGATGCCTTCCAGCATGGACATGGTGAGCTTCTGCATGCGTGCTTCTGTGTAACGCATGGCCGCGGCACCGTCGCCGTCGATGGAGCCGAAGTTTCCCTGGCCGTCAACGAGCGGATAACGGATATTGAAGGGCTGGGCGAGACGAACCATGGCATCATACACGGAGGAATCGCCATGGGGATGGAACTTACCCAGCACATCGCCGACAAGACGGGCGCTTTTGCGGTAGGGCTTGTCGGGGGTCATGCCGAGTTCGGACATGTCATAGAGGATTCGGCGGTGCACCGGCTTCAGACCGTCCCGGACGTCGGGAAGGGCACGGTCCACAATGACAGCCATGGCGTAGGAAATGAAGGATTTCCGCATTTCCTCCTCGAGATTGACCGGTATCAGCTTATCTTTGATATCACTCATCTGTATTCTCCTCAGATATCGAGATCCTTTACCAGATCACTGTTCTGCTGAATGAACTGTTTACGCGGCTCCACCTGGTCACCCATGAGCAGGGTGAAGAGCTGATCGGCTTCCATCGCATCCTGCGGGGTGATCTGCATCATGGTCCGGGTTTCGGGATTCATGGTGGTGGACCAGAGCTGCTCGGAAGACATTTCACCAAGGCCTTTGTAGCGCTGGATATCCGGCTTCGGATCGCGTCCGATTTCATCCAGAACCCGCTGCAGTTCATCGTCGTCGTACACATACTTTTCGAACTTGCCACGGGTGACCTTGTACAGCGGCGGCATGGCAGCATACACATAGCCTTTTTCCACAAGCGGCCGCATGTAACGGTAGAAGAAGGTCAGAAGCAGAATCCGGATATGGGCACCGTCCACATCAGCATCGGTCATACACACAATCCGGTGATAGCGAAGCTTGGTCTCGTCGAATTCTTCACCGATGCCGCAGCCAAAGGCGGTAATCATGGCCTTGATCTCCTGATTGGACAGGGCACGGTCAAGACGGGTCTTTTCCACGTTCAGGATTTTTCCTCGCAGGGGGAGGATGGCCTGGAAATGACGGTCACGGCCTTCCTTGGCAGAACCGCCGGCGGAATCGCCCTCCACCATGAAGATCTCGCACTTGGCGGGATCACGTTCGGAACAGTCAGCGAGCTTTCCGGGCAGGGAAGCGGTCTCCAGAACGGTTTTCCTGCGCGTCATTTCCCTGGCCTTGCGGGCAGCTTCACGGGCACGGGCCGCGCCTACGCATTTTTCCAGAATGGATTTTGCGATGGGGGGATTTTCCTCCAGATAGGTTGTCAGTTCCTTGGTCACCAGGGTGTCCACCACGCCGCGGACCTGACCGGATCCGAGCTTGGACTTGGTCTGACTCTCAAACTGGGGATCCTCCATCTTGATGGATACGATGGCGGTGAGGGATTCACGGACATCTTCGCCTTTCAGGTTGGATTCCGAATCCTTGAGAATCTTGAAACGCCGGCCGTAGTCGTTGATGGCACGGGTCAGCGCGGTATTGAAGCCCATGAGATGGGTGCCGCCGTCCGGCGTGGCGATATTATTGGCGAACGTGTAGATGTTCTCCTGATAGGAGTCGTTGTACTGCATGGCGACTTCCACCAGAATACCGTCCTTGACGCCCTCGGTATAGATCGGTTCAGGAAAGAGCGGGGTCTTGTTGCGGTTGAGGTACTTGACGAACTCCTTGAGACCGCCCTTGTAGCAGAAATCCCGCTCTACAGGCTCATCCGGGCGTTCATCCCGGTAGATGATCCGGATCCCCTTGTTCAGGAAGGCCATTTCTCTCAGGCGCGTTTTCAGCGTGTCAAACTCGAACTCGCCGGTTTCGAAAATGCCTTCCGGATTCTCGGCTGAACGGACGTCGGGCCAGAACTGAATGGTGGTGCCGGTACGGTCGGTTTCCCCGATGACTCTGAGGTCATAGAGATACTTGCCGCGCTCGTATTCCTGCTGATAGATTTTCCCGTCCTGATAGACCGTCACCGTGAGGTGGCGGGAGAGGGCATTGACAACGGAGGCGCCGACGCCGTGCAGGCCGCCGGAAACCTTGTAGCCTCCTCCGCCGAATTTGCCGCCGGCGTGCAGAATGGTCAGGCAGACCTCCACTGCCGGACGGCCGGTTTTGGCATGAATGCCGACCGGGAATCCGCGGCCGTCATCGCGCACGGTGACAGAACCGTCTTTTTCCAGTGTGACGTCAATCTCGTGACAGAAGCCGGCCAGCGCTTCATCAATGGAGTTGTCCACGATCTCATAGACAAGATGGTGCAGTCCCCGTACATCTGTGGAACCGATATACATGCCGGGGCGTTTGCGAACCGCCTCAAGCCCTTCCAGCACCTGAATCTGATCCTCACCATAATCTTCAGTTACCTGGGTGGCCTGCTCAATTTCCGCCTGAGCCTGGGCTTCCAGATCTTCCTGAGTGGGTCTGGCGTCCCTGATTTCTTCTGACATGATAAAACCTCACAACTTCAGTTTCATTAAGCCGCGTCCCTGCCATATGGCCTGACGCTGACGGGGGACAGAAAGCCGCAAGAGCGGCCGTTCTGATGATGATCTGAACTGCCGGGGAGAGCATGTTCCAGGCGCAATGGCAGCGTCCCGCCGCCCGGTCTGCGTCTTTCGGAGCGGCCAGTCACCGCCCCCTGACGGAAGCATTCTGACAGAGCAGATACCATCGACATATTTTACCACTTTTTCAGCTGTTTAGGAAGTATTTCTACATTAATATATTGCCGTTTTTTGCAGAGGTCGGAAAGGCCAGGCTTCACCATGAAAATCAGGAAAAAGTGAAGGGCTGGAGAAAAACATACTTTTCAATTCAGAATGATTGTGCTAAAATTTCAAGGTGGACGTATTTGTATCCGTGCTTCTGGAATTTCCACAGGCACAGAAGAAGATTTCTGTTGGGTGCGCCTGACGGATTATGCTTCCCGAATCCAGAATACATCAGTTGGAGGAATGTAACATGATTACAGCAGGCGATTTCAAAAAAGGCCTTACCGTAGAATGGGACGGCGGCGTATGGACCATCGTGGATTTCCAGCACGTGAAGCCCGGCAAGGGTGCCGCCTTTGTGCGTACCAAGATCAAGAACGTCATGAGCGGTGCCGTGGTGGAGCGCAGCTTCAACCCCACTGACAAGATGCCCAAGGCGATCATTGAGACCAAGGAAATGCAGTATGTTTACAACGATGGCGATCTGTACTACTTTATGGACAATGACACTTTCGAGCAGCTGCCTCTGAACAAGGGACAGGTGGAAGACGCCATTCCTTTCGTGAAGGAAGGCACCAATGTGACAGTGCGTTTCTTCAAGGGCAGCGCCTTCTCCGTGGAAGCGCCCAACTTTGTGGCTCTTCAGGTGACGGATACCGAGCCCGGATTCAAGGGTGATACCGCCAGCAATACCTACAAGCCTGCCACCGTGGAAACCGGCTACAGCCTGCAGGTGCCGCTGTTCATCAATACCGGCGACATGATCCGTATTGATACCCGCACCGGTGAATACATGGAGCGCGCCTGATTGTCCCCTGAGAGGAGAAGCGCATGAGCAATCAGATCAGCAAGCGCGTCGGGTATATTCAGGGACTCATGAAGGCCGGGGACTTTGATGGACATGAGAATGTGCATCAGGTATTCACCGAAATGCTCAAGCTCATGGAAATGCTGGAAAAGCGGCTTAACGAGCTGGAAAAGCGGCTGGATGAGGCGGAAACTGACATTACCCGTGTGGAATCCAAGACGGACGGCATCGAAAGCGGCCTTGGACTTGCGTCGACTCTGTCATCGCTGTTGAACGGCATGGATGATTATGACGACGGGGAAGATGAGGACGACTACATCGAAGAAGATGACGATGACGAGGACAATGACATTCTGTTTCTGCATGACAGCAGCCGCCGCAAGTGTCCGGTCTGCGGAACAGAGATTCAGAATGCACGTGCCCGGAAATGTCCGAGCTGCGGTTCCAAACTATGACAAAAAAACGGAAGTGCAAAACTTCCGTTTTTTTATGTCTCTTTACGGGTATCCGAGTCAGTATCTGCCGGCACAGAGAATATCGGGAATGGAGCGGTCATTGACATCCACGCCGCCGCTGTTGCTGAGCTGCACGCTCTGCCCCATGAACAGCATGGCGCTGGTATTGCCGCCGTCAAGGTTAATGGCGTCATTGCAGCCCAGATTCCAGAGAATCTCGGCGCATTCCTCCAGCGTGGCACCTTCGGAATGGTTTTTCCTTCCTTCCACCAGAAGGCCGATATAATGCCCGTCGTCCACGATGCCAAGGCAGCTGCGCGGTTCCTGATGGCTGTAATCCTTGTGGCTCAGATCCTGGATTTCTCCGTCGCGGATCAGAATAGGACCGAAAGCGAGGACGTTTTCCGCCCCCTGGGACTGGAATTCCTTGGCGGAGACCTCAAAGGATTCGTGAACTTCCGCACGTCCTGCGGCGAACAGGGCCAGCGTGGCGAGGTTCGGAACAGCGTGCACATACTTTGAATAGGTTTTCTTGTAAAGCGTTTTTCCATCACGGATGATGATTCCGGGGTAGCGGTCATTTTTGACACGGTAGGAATAGAAATCACCGCTCTGGGCGTAGACGACGCGGTCCCGTACTGCGATATCCTGCGGAAGGGCGTTGGAACGGCCGGGCTTTTCCTGGTTCCAGGAGGCGGTAAACAGATTGGTACCACGCCGGCAGTGGATTTCAGCCGTATAGTACGTGAGCGCAGGGCTTTTTGTCTGGTGCCGTGTGATTTCCAGCCTGGTGTCTGCGTCGGTATAAAGCCAGATGCCGGATGCATGGTCCATGTAATAGTATCCGGGACTGCCGGACTCCAGGAACCCGTCAGCATTCACCTCCGGCATTTCATCCGGGGAGTCGACCTGAACAGCTTCACCAAGGCAGGCAGGAAAGGCCAGGCAGAAGAGAAGCAGGAACAGAACAATACGCTTGGGCATGAATGTCTCCTTTCCATAAAGGCGCGGACGATTGTCCGCGCCTGATAGAATTAACCGTTCAGTTTTTCCTGGGCAAGGCGGACGCGTCTGAGGGTTTCTGCGCGGCCCAGCAGATAGGCAATCTCCATGGCACCGCCGGGTGTGGAGGCCAGGCCTGAAAGCGCGATGCGCAGAGGCCAGAGCACAGCTCCGTTCTTCATGCCGCTTTCCGCGATGGCGGCCATGAGCCGGTCATGAAGGTTGGTTTCCGTCCATTCGCTTTCCGGGATGCTCTCCAGGATCGGGAGGCACAGATCCAGTGCGGTACGGGCAACTTCAGGGTTGCTCTTCATTTTTTTATGCGTGAACAGCTCCAGGTCGTAATCGGGAAGCTCAGCAAGGAAACTGATTTTTTCCGGGATACGGCTGAAGATATCCGTACGGCTCTGCATGAGTTCCGCAAGGCGGCGGTAATCCATGCCTTTTCCGGCGAGGACCTGATCGAACCAGGGAGTGGCCATGGCGAGATATTTCTCAAAATCCATCTTTGCCACATACTGGCTGTTCATCCATTCGAGCTTGTTGGGATCAAAAATGCCGGGGGATTTGTTGATCCGGTGAATGTCGAAGGCTTCGATCAGTTCATCCATGGTGAAGAATTCCTGATCCGTGCCGGGATTCCAGCCCACAAGCGCGAGATAGTTGATGATGGCTTCGGAGAGAAAGCCCTTGGCGATGAAATCGGAATAATAGGCATCGCCGTCGCGCTTGGACAGCTTGTGATGCTCATCCCGCATGACCGGGGGCATATGGATATACTTCGGGATTTCCCATCCGAAGGCATTGTAGAGGAGATTGTATTTGGGCGTGGAGGAGAGGTATTCCATACCGCGCATGACATGGGTGATCCCCATGAGATGATCGTCAATGACATTGGCAAAGTTGTAGGTCGGCATGCCGTCCTGCTTGATGAGCACCATGTCATCCAGGGAGTCATTGGGGAAGGTCATGTCACCGAACACTTCATCATGATAGGAGGACTCGCCCTCGGTGGGCGCGTTCAGACGGATGACATAGGGGACACCGGCGTCCAGCTTTGCCTGGACTTCCTCGCGGGTCAGTTTCAGACAGTGTTTGTCATATTTGAACACTTCACCACGGGCTTCCGCAGCCTGCCGGCGTGCTTCCAGTTCTTCCTTGGTGCAGAAGCAGTAGTAGGCATGGCCGGATTCCACCAGCTGCTTGGCATAGGGGAGATACAGGTCTTTCCGTTCACTCTGGATATAGGGGCCGTAATCACCGCCCACATCCGGGCCTTCATCCCAGTTCATGCCGCAGTCACGGAGCGTATCATAGATGACCTGGGTTGCGCCCTCCACATACCGTTCCTGGTCTGTGTCCTCGATGCGGAGGATGAAGGAACCGTGATTCTGCCTGGCAAAAAGATAGCCGTAAAGCGCGCTCCGCAGGCCGCCGAGATGCAGAAAGCCGGTGGGACTGGGAGCAAAACGTGTGCGAACAGTCATGATGTAACAAACCTCCAAAAGTTACTTGGAAATCTTGGCCCAGGTGTCCTTGAGACCCACGGTGCGGTTGAAAACAGGCATTTCCGGCGTGGAATCCGGATCCTTGCAGAAGTATCCGTTGCGCAGGAACTGGAAGGTTTTGCCTTCCTCGGCATCCACCGTGCATTTTTCGGCAAAGCCGTGCAGGACTTTTTTGCTGTCCGGATTCAGGCGGGAAATGAAGTCCTTCTTGTCGCGGACAGTTTCCTCTTCCTCTTCGGTTTCCTCCTCCACGGTTTCGGAGAGAAGGGGCTCATAGAGGCGGGCCTCAATCGGGACACAGTCGGCAGCGCTGACCCAGTGGAGCGTACCCTTGACCTTGCGTTCAGCACCGGGTGTACCGCTGGCGGAATCCAGGTCCACTGTGCAGCGGAGCTCGGTGACAAGCCCGTTTTCATCCTTGATGCACTCGTCGCACCGGATGATATAGGCACCCTTCAGGCGCACTTCATTGCCGGGATAGAGGCGGAAGTACTTCTTGGCGGGCACTTCCATGAAGTCATCGCGCTCCACGTAGATTTCCCTGGAGAAGGTGAGGGTGCGCTTGCCCCATTCCGGATGATCCGGATGATTCTCCAGCTCGATTTCACGCGTTTCATTTTCGGGCCAGTTGGTGAGCACGACTTTCAGGGGATTCAGCACGGCCATCACTCTCGGTGCCCGGCCGCCCAGATCATCACGGACAAAGTGCTCAAGCAGCGCATAGTCGACGACGGAGTCCGCCTTGCTCAGGCCGATCTCGGCTACAAAGGCACGGATGGCTTCCGGTGTGTAGCCCCTGCGGCGCATGGCGGACAGCGTGGGCATTCTGGGATCATCCCAGCCGGACACATAGCCGCCTTCCACCAGAGCACGCAGATAGCGCTTGCTCATGACCGTCTGGGTGAGATTCAGGCGGGCAAACTCAATCTGTCTCGGATGTGCGGGCAGAAGATTGGCCGCCTTTTCCACGACCCAGTTATACAGGGGACGATGAATTTCATACTCAAGGGAACAGAGGGAATGGGAAATGCCCTCCATGGCGTCGCCGATGGGATGCGCAAAATCATACATGGGATAGATGCACCATGTATTCCCGGTACGCCAGTGTTCCTTGTAGAGGATGCGGTACAGCGTCGGATCGCGCATGACGATATTGGGGCTTGCCATGTCGATCTTGGCGCGGAGCACGCGGGATCCTTCCTCGAATTCGCCGTTGCGCATCCGGCGGAATAGATCCAGGCTTTCCTCCCAGGGACGGTCGCGCCACGGACTGTTCTTGCCGGGCTCCGTCAGGGTGCCGCGGTATGCGCGCATTTCATCCTTGCTCAGTTCATCCACATAGGCCAGGCCGCGCCGGATCCAGTCCTCGGCGATTTCGTAGCACTTGTCATAGTAATCCGAGGCATAGTACAATCCGCCGGTCCAGTGAAAGCCGAGCCAGTGAATGTCCTTTTCAATCGCCCGGACATATTCCATGTCTTCCTTGGCGGGGTTGGTGTCATCAAAACGGAGATTGCACTTTCCGCCGTACTTTTCCGCTGTCAGGAAATTGGTGATCAGTGCCTTGCAGTGTCCGATGTGCATGTAGCCGTTGGGTTCCGGAGGGAAACGGGTGTGAACTTCGGTATAGACACCGGCGGCAAGGTCTTCGTCAATGGCATCCCAGATAAAATTGGAGCGTACGCTGTTTTCTTCCATAAGTGGAATTCCCTCCTGGAATTGTCTGAATCTGTGCAGAAGCACGCGTAAAATTATAGTTGTTTTGCGTGCTTTATTCAAGTAAAAAAAAGGACTGCCGAAGCAGTCCGGGTCGGTCTCATATTCAATCAGCCGCGTCTGATGGCTGCATAGCATTCGCTGCAGTATACGGGACGATCCTCGCGGGGAATGAAAGGAACCTGAGTGGGCTTGCCGCAGTTGGCGCAGATGGCATCATGCATCTCGCGAGGAGCACCGGCGGCGGGACGGCTGGCTTTACGGGCATCGCGGCAGGCCTTGCAGCGGGTGGGCTCGTTCTGGAAGCCTTTCTCTGCGTAAAATTCCTGCTCACCGGCAGTGAACACGAATTCAGCGCCACAATCTTTGCAAACCAGCGTTTTGTCTTCGTACATGGTAAGGAAACCCCCAAAAATATATTAGGTGACCGCTTCGGCTGACCTGGTTTTTGTCCCCACACACGCCGCCTGGAAGGTAGCTCAACGCATCAGCGCCCTCACGCACTTCTCTCGGTAAAAACCGGACGGACTTACATCTAGACCGCACCATGCTCCCCGTTACTTTGAACGGATTACGTGGACCGTTTTGCCTGCGACTGGCATCGGCTTTCAACCACAGACCCGAAGAAATCAACCGCGCATATTATAGACTCAAACTAAACAAAACGTCAAGAAGAATAGAGCATACATTTCTTAAAAATCTATCAAAAAATCAAGAAAATACTGGTTTGGGATGACAAACATGTGCAGCCGGCCGCCGCTGAATATGCAGCGGGAAGCAGGAAACCATGCCGGGCTGTCGAACTGCTCCTGAAATGCTGGCGGACGGATCTGCCTGGAAAGGAGCTGTGAAGGATTCCGTGAAACGTATGCTTTGCTGTATGCTGGTGATGATGCTTCTGCCGTGTATTTCGCCTGCCGAGGAACTGAACAGGGATATGCTGGAAGCAGCGGATGGAATGGCGGTTTCGCTGGATGCCAACGGTGTGGACACGGTCTACCGGTTCGGCACTCAGCCGTTCTTTGGACGGATTGATGGTGAAGGCAGGGAGATATGCGCGTATCTCGATCTGGTGGAATATGCGGATATGGGTGACTGCATTGTACCGCGGCTTATGCTGTGCGTGGAAACAGATGAAGAGGTCTATGCGGAAGAAGTGATCATCAAGGCCGGCGGACATGCCTATGTGTTCACATCCCCGGGCTTTTCGATCGACGAGTACGACATGACCTACTATGAAGACTATACGCTCTTGCTGGTAGGAAACGGCCGGGGACTTCTGAAAGACCTTGCGGGCCTCGGGAACAGGCCGCTGCAGTTTCAGCTTGGTGAAAGCGTAACCGGTGAGATTCAGGATATTTCCGCAGCGGCGAAAAACGTGGCGGATCTTTACAGGAAGGCCGGCGGTGAAGGGCAGGAGCTGGGAAAGCTCGAGGAAGCAAATCCGGTGGAGATACGCAAATGACAAAGCAGGCAGAGAAAAGGTTTTTCCCTTTCTCTGCCTGCTTTTTATGAGCCGGTATTACGGAAGCTCGAATTCGATTTTCGCGGCTCTGCCAAGGAAGGTGACTTCATGAACGGGAAGCGCAACGGCGTCGTATTCCCGGTCAAAGCTCTGCAGAAGCACGGTGGCTGCATCCTGCTTGCGGATCTTGCGCAGACTGCGGTGCGTCTGGTATTCCACCAGCATGATGGCCCCGTCAATGGGACTCTGGGCCGGCACGATCAGGGCGAGATCGCCGCTGTGGATCCGGAAGCCGCGCATGGAATCATCCGGCACCAGAAAGTAGAACACCTTTTCGGGCGCGGCACCTTCAATCCGGCCCTGCAGAATGGGCAGCAGACGATGGTCCACTGGCTTGAGCACAGCGTTCATGACCGGGACATTCTTCAGTACGCTTTGAAGCGCATCCAGCCATACGCTGCCGGTTACGCCCTCTGAAGAAGCATCGGGTTCCGTGGACGCGACCTTTTCGGCTTCCCTGGGACGGGGTTCGGCCTTTTTCTGGATGGTCTTGGCCATGGTGGGCTGAACCTGGGCAAGATCCACCGTGGCAGCAATATCATCCAGGGAAAAGTCTGCTTCGGTCTGCTGGGTGAGACCGATTTTCTTGAGAATACGCCGGGCCTGTTCGTCCTGAATGATGCGGGTGCCGTTTTCCACGGCAATGATATAGCTCTCGCTGACCCCGCATTTTCTGGCCACCTGCTTCGGGGTCATTTTCTGGCGAAGACGTTCAGTGCGGAGCAGATCTCCAAGTCTGGACATATGAAGTTTCCTCCTCTTTGATCCAAGGGATCAGATATTCTTAAGGTCTGAAACGGATGCGGCGCCCCTGATGCATGCGAGCTGTGCCGTATCCGGACAGCTGCCGCCGAGCACAGCCAGATTCCGGCTGTCCTTCGTGATCAGGCAGATGGCATACCAGTCAGCCAGCGGCATCAGGGGAACCGCGGAACCGAATACATCTGTCTCCTCCAGACCGGAATCGGGGATTTCCAGTGAAATGCCGCCTGCGGAAGGAAGCCCGGCGTGCAGGGTGATGTCGGCACCGTCAAAGTGGAAGCAGCCTTCACACCAGCTTTCCTCTGTGTGTTCGCTGCTTTTCATGCCGAGTCTTGAAAGCAGGGCGGATGCCTGATCCCAGAATGCCCTGGATACGTACACATCGAACTGATGCCATTCGGTCAGGAGACCGCGCTGATGCATCATATACTCACCGCCCAGTGCGAAGGGAATGGAGCGGGCGTGGAACTTGTCGCTCAGGCGCCGGAGCGCTTTTTCCTTCAGAGCCATAGGACACCTCCATGTTGAACTCCGGGTATTGTATCGCTTTTTTCAGGTAAGCACAACAAATGCGGACAATGAAAAGCGGATGTCCGGGGACATCCGCTTGGAGGATCATGAGTGCTTCCTGCGTCTGCGCCTGATGATGACGAAAACGACAGCGGCTAGGATAGCCAGCAGGATCAGATAGGGAAGGGCGGCGAGGAGGAACAGGACGAGATCCTCCATGAATTCGACAAACCCGGTAAGTCCCGCTGACAGAGCGCGGGATATGCGCTCGCCGAAGGAAAGCGTGGTGCGGGAAATGGTGTCCCTGGGCTTTTCCTCATTGACGTACACAGAAACTGTGGAATAGATCACCTGCTGATCGGTTTTGGCAAGGGATGCGGTCAGCGTGTCAATCTGATACTGCGTGTCCGCGATCTGGGATTCGAGCTCGAGCAGATCCCCCAGGCTTCCTGCCTGCCCCATGAGCTCGTGGAGACGGGCAAGAAGTGCTTTCTGGGTAGCCAGTCTTGCTTCCCTGTCGCGATAGGATTCTGTCACGTCGTCCACCTGCTGGCTCTGGCTGGTCACCGTTCCGGAGGCGGGGATATCGGCGTAGAAGGCATCGAAGTTTTCCGAGGGAATGCGGATGGTGAGCGTCGCGGAGTGCAGACCGTTGTATCCGGTGCTGATGGAGCTCCATGTAATGGTTCCGTCAAGACGCGAGATGCGCTCCCGAAGCTCAGACATGGTCCGGTCAAACTCTGTGGTGGAAAGGGTAATCGAGCCGGTGCGGATGATCTTCTGGTCAGAGACCGGGTCATTGGATGTGTCAGCCTCGGACTCATAGGCCTCATCCGCGTCATAGTCCATGGCGGCAGTTTCCTCAGCTGCCCAGACGCCATTATCCAGGCTGGCTGCGGAAAGTCCGAACGCGGCCGTCTCCGGGGCCGAGCTTTTATAGGCCAGGGCGCCGGAGATATCATCATCTGAGACTGAGGTGATGGAACGGGGCGGGAGCGCGTCCCGCGCCAGGATGGTTCCGCCCACCAGCACAACCAGTGCGGCGGCAAGGGAAAGAATACGGGCGATACGGGGAAAACCGGGCTTTTTCGTTTCCTGCATGGAAGCTTCCTCCTCAATCTTCGCTGTCCATGCGGCATGAAAGTCCGAAGGCATTTCGGGAACATCCGCACCCAGCGACTGAAGTTCATCCTGGAGTAGCTCGTGCGCCTGCCGGAGTTCGGCAAGCTCAGGATCTTCCTGCTCCATTTTCTCCATGGCGCTGCGTTCGGATTCTGTCAGGGAGCCCTCCAGGAATTTTTCCAGAAGGACGTCATATTCGTTATTCATCTGCGTCCCCCTTTCGTGAATGACTGACGCGGGAAGAGGAAGAAAGTTCCCGGAAATGTCCAAGTTCGGAAAGAATTTTTTTTCGGGCTCTGTGGATGCGGCTCTTTACGGTGCCTGGGGAAACATCCATGAGGCGGGATATGGTTTCATAATCCTTGCCTTCCATGGCGTACAGGGTCAGAGCCGTGCGCTGGTCCGGATCAAGGCTGTCCAGCGCCTGCTGAAGCTGCTCTTTTTCAGCCTTTTTCTCCACCTCCTCGGAGGGCTGCATCTGGCCGGAAGGGGGATCGAACCCCTCATCCTTCAGGTGGTCCAGCGAGGAGGAAGCACGGACTTTCCGTTTTCTCAGAGCATCCATGCAGGTGGTGACCGCAATATGATAAATCCAGGTGCTGAATGAAGCATCACCGCGCCAGGATGCGATGGACTGGTAGGCCTTGAGCATGGTTTCCTGCGCGGCGTCTTCGGCGTCCTCGCGCTGCTGCATCATTTTCCAGCAGACGCTCCAGACCATACGTTCACAGGGTGTGGCAAGCGCTTCAAAGGCCTGTGGATCCCCGTTACGGGCGCGGCGGATGGTGATCTCATCCATAGACTCACTCCTTTCTGTAAGTGTGATGGGGAGGTGCGGGCCTGTCTGTACAGCTGCGCGCTGACAGGATCAGGCGAGCTGAAGCTGATACAGTTTCTTGTAAATGCCGTTCTGCTCCAGAAGTTCCTGATGCGTGCCGGTTTCACGGATCTTGCCGTGGTGCATGACAATGATGCGGTCGGCATGCTGAATGGTGGAGAGACGGTGGGCCACCATGATGGTGGTCCGGCCCTTCATCAGGGTTTCCACCGCTTCCTGGATCCACTGCTCCGTTTCCGTATCAATATTTGCAGTGGCCTCGTCCAGGATCAGGATGGTGGGATCGAAGGCCAGGGTTCTCGCAAAGGAGAGCAGCTGGCGCTGACCGGCGGAGAAGGTGGCTCCGCGTTCCGTGACAGCCTGATGGTAGCGGAGCGGCAGACGTTCGATGAACCGCGCAGCATTCACTTCCCGGGCGGCTTCCTCTGCCTGGGCATCGGTGATGTCGGTGTTGAGAAGCCGGATATTGGACAGGATGTCTCCGGTAAAGATGAACACATCCTGCTGGACCTGGCCGATGGAAGCACGGATCTGCTCCCGGCTCATATCCCGGATGTCCGTGCCGTCAATCCGGATGCTGCCCTTCTGGATGTCGTAATACCGGCCGATGAGATTGAGAATGGAACTCTTTCCCGCGCCTGTGGCGCCGACAAAGGCCACATTCTGGCCGGGCTCGATGACAAAGGAGACGTCCCGGAGCACCCAGTCTTCGTTCTGATAGGCGAACCATACATGATCGAACTCGATGCGTCCGCGGATTTCAGAGGGCCTGACCGGGTTTTCCGGATCTTTGATGAGCGGCTTTTCATCCAGCAGCGTAAAGATCTTCTCCGCACTGGCAATGGCGTTCTGAAGCGTGGAGAACTGCTCCGCGAGCTCCTGAATGGGCTGGAAGAACGACTGGATATACTCCACAAAGATGAACAGCGTGCCCAGGGAAATGGTGCCGCCCAGAACAGCGGAAGAACCGCTGACAATGACGATGAACAGGGCGAGAATGGAGAGGAAATAGATGAAGGGCCGGAAGGTGGCGTTGATCATCATTTCCCGCCAGCCCGCACGGTACAGGCTTTCATTGTTCTGACGGAATTCCTCAAACTTGCGCTTTTCCTGTCCGAAGAGCTGAATGATGCGCATACCGGAAAGATGTTCTGAAAGATAGGTGTTCAGGGCGGTCAGGCGCGTGCGCGTGACCTGATACGCCTTCCGGCTCAGTGTGCGGGAAAGCCAGGTCAGGAACGCCACCAGGGGCACCAGAATGAAGCTGAGAAGCGCCATGCGCGGGTTAAGGAACAGCATGATCACGGCAAGGCCGATAATCTTGATGGAGTTCTGGAAAAGACGGACCAGGATATTGGCAAATACGTCATTGATGCTTTCCACGTCATTGGTCAGCCGGGTCACGATTTTCCCCACAGGGGTAATGTCAAAAAAGCGCATGGTGAGGGATTCCACATGCTGGAACAGGTCCTGACGGATGCCGTAGATGATCTCCTGACCGGTTTTCTGCATCAGAAGGTACTGGAACCGGTGACCGATGAACAGGGCGATGAGCACCAGGGCATAAACACCGGTTGCCCGGAGCACGCCGGCAAAGCGCTCACCGGCCATTTCGCCTGGGGCATAATCCCCGGTAATGTATGCGTCAATGGCGTTGCCGATCAGCATGGGACGGTACAGGTCGAGCACCGTGATTCCGATGACAAGGAACAGACAGATGACAAGAGGCTTGCGGTGCGGCTTCAGATAGGCGATGAGGCGCCGTATGGCGCTGCCTTCATAATGCACATCCTCGCTGCCTTCTCCCGTGGTCACGCTCAGGAGGCGGCGCAGGCCGGCAAAGCATGCGCGGATGCGGGAAATGAGGGACACAGGATGCTTTCCGCTGTCAGACATGCGCTTCATCTCCTTCCTCGTGCAGCTGCTTCTCCAGCTGCTGGCGCTCCCAGATGGAGCGGTAGATGCCGTTGAGTGCCATCAGTTCATCATGGGTGCCGTATTCCGCCCTGCTTCCGTCTTCCAGCACCAGAATGTGATCCGCGTGCTGAATGGTGGAAATTCTGTGGGCAATGATGATGGTGGTACGGCCCCTGCGGTTTTCACGCAGATTATGCAGGATCTGTTCCTCTGTATCCGTATCCACGGCGGAGAGGGCATCGTCCAGAATCAGAATGGGGGACTCCTTCATCAGCGCACGGGCGATGGCAGTGCGCTGTTTCTGGCCGCCGGAGATGGTGACGCCGCGTTCACCCACCAGTGTGTCGTAGTTTTTGGGAAACTCCATGATGTTGTCGTGGATGCAGGCCATTTTGGCAGCCCGGATGACGTCCTCCCGGGTACAGGCATCAACGCCGAAGGCGATATTTCCGTGGACGGTGTCCGAAAACAGAAACTGGTCCTGGGGCACATAGGAAATGGCACGGTGAAGCGTGCTGAGCGGAATGGTGCGCAGCGGATGTCCGTCTATGCATACCATGTCCGGACTCTTTGTGTCATACAGCCTTTCAATGAGGGAGACCAGCGTGGTTTTTCCACTGCCTGTGCGTCCGATGACAGCAAGGGTTTCCCCGGCGTCCACATGCAGGCTGATGTCCCTGAGCACGGGCGCGCCGGTTCCGGGATAGGAGAAAGTGAGATGGTTCAGGTCAATGCGCCCCTGCAGCTCCGTGATGGAAGGATCCCCTTCATCCACGATATCCGGTTTCTCGCTGAGAATGATCCGGATGCGCCGCATGGAAGCCATGCCGCGTGAAATCGAGGAGACGCATTCGCCCACGGCAATCATGGGCCATACCAGCATGCCCACATACATGTTGAAGGCGACAAACTGGCCGACGGTGATGTCGCCGTAGATGGTGAGATACCCGCCGTAGAGCAGGGTGATCAGCGTGGACAGGCCGATAATCAGATCAAGAAGCGGCATGGCCAGCGCCACCAGGCGGACCACCGCAAGATTCTTTTCCTTATTATTCTGATTGTGCCGCGCAAATTCAGCCAGTTCCTTCCTTTCCTGGACGAAGGCCTTGATGACGCGGATGCCGCTGATGGTTTCCTGCACATGGTCGGTAAGGTTTGAGAAAGCTTCCTGGCGGGCAAGGAACCGTCTGTGCATGGCCTTGCCGAAAAAGATGTCCCCGACGATGATCAGCAGCATGGGGACAACGGCCACCACCGTGAGTTTCAGGGATACGTACATGATCATCCGGGCAAGGACCATGATCAGCATGACACTTGCATCAAAGGTGGTAATGATGGTCATGCCGAGGAGCTCGCGCACGGCCTGAAGGTCATTGGTGAAGTGCGCCATCAGGTCGCCTGTCTTGTGCTCGTTGTAATAGCGCTGGCTGAGGCTTTCCAGGTGTCCGAACATATCATTCCGGAGATCGCGTTCGATCTTCCGCGAGGAACCGAACAGAAAAAAGCGCCAGCCGAATCGCCCCAGGGCGATAAGGGCGCCGTAGAGCAGAATCTGCAGAGCGAGGGAACGGATGCCGGGCATCTGCAGGCTCTGGCTGCTCAATCCGTCCGTGATGGCACCGGTGAGCTGGGGAATGAATACATTGAGCACATCCACCAGCGTCAGGCTCAGGATGCCGACCGCATAGAACCACCAGTAGCGACCGATATAATGCAGGGCAAGCTTGATTTCCTTCTTCATGGGCAAAAACCTCCGTGACCCTTTCATTATAATGCGGAGGAAAAGGCTGTCAATTGCGGAATCAGTGGGAAAGGTACGTAAAGACGGTTCCAAGAATATTCAATCCGGCCCCGAGCACGAGCAGGGGCAGCTGGCACTCGTCAAACTGCCGACGGTCGCTTTTCCACAGCAGGATGCCGAGGAACAGAAAGGGAAGCGCGTCGAGCAGATAGCGGTTGCCGAACTGGAAGCCGCCGAGGGTGCGGTGCATGCAGGTGACAAAAAGATGCAGGACTGCAAGACCGGATACGGTGAGCATCATGACGGGATCGCAGCGGTACCGCTCCACAATGGAAACGGGAATGGATACGAGATAGGTGATATACATGGGATTAATGAGAAACAGCAGATAGGTTTCCTGATGATCAAAGCGAAGCACTCCGTCTTCACCGGCTTCGGGAAGGCGCAGCAGGAGCTTCAGATGTTCCGGGACATAGGACAGGGAGAACTGCTTTCCGTAGGTCTGGAATTCAGGCAGATAATTGTGCCCGAACTCAAGCGGGTTGTGGAAGCGCAGATAATTGAGGGTCATGTAGAAGGCGGCGGTGATGCACACGCCGATCCAGCTCGTCCATGTCTTTTTCAGAAAAACCGTCCAGGACTGCGTGCTGCTCCGGCGCCGCATGAGAATGACAAGCACCGGGAGAAACAGGGCGATCAGGGGCCGGCAGCCCACTGCGAACGCCCAGAGGGTCAGGGAAAGGCCGCGGCGGCCCTTGAGCATGTACAGAATGGAAGACAGGGACAGCGTGAAGCAGAATGTCTGTGCCATGAACCATACCCAGCCTGCCTGGGCGATGAAGAGATAGCCGCTGGAGAGGAACAGCATGAGCACGTAGATAAATGCGCCGGTACTGCTGCCGTACAGGTGCTTCCAGATGCGCATGGCCTGGACCACGCCGGCCAGCGTGACAAGCCAGCAGATGAGTGTATCCGGTGTATCCGTGCCGAAGATAAGGACAAAGGGAAGAAGCACAAGGGAAGGAAACGGCGGGAAGGATACAAAATAGCGGCCGTCCACGATGGCGAGCTCCAGCCAGGGATAGTCCTGGCCGAGATCCAGACGTCCCTGCAGCCAGGACGCAGCCTGGAGGGCATAGGAATTGTACGGGTTGCGCGTCCAGGGCCAGTAGCCGGTGAAGGCCGCTATGACCAGCATGGCAGCCAGTACGCACATAGGTGCAAGAATATAGCCGGAGTCAAGCGGGTGCCTGCGCCGGCGGAGCGGGCGGTAAACGGTCTGAAGAGCGTCCATGGAGCACCTCCGGTCATGAGTCATGAAACTGACTTCATTTTATATTCGGAAGATACGGGGATGTCAAGCGCCTGAATACACGCGTCGGGAGCGGCTTTCTTGACACTCCTGATAGCAGGTGTTATGATGCGGATTGTTTGAGTATGCACAGAAGGGAGGCCCCGGGATGGGAAGGCTGGTGCGCCGCATCAGATATCACAAAGGTGATCTGATCGTCGGTGTTCTTAAAGCGATGACATATCTGGGCCTGTTTCTCATTTTATATTTTCTGATGCGCATCAACAACTGGTCCCTGGGCAATCTTTCCAGAACGACAGGCACGTATGTGATCACCTGGATCGTAATGAGCCTTGCCATGTCCAACATATACGGCGGATACGAGATCGGCAGGAAGAAGAGCAAGCCCATCATTACGAACATGACGCTGGGGACTTTCTTTGTGGACCTGGTGACCTACGGTCAGCTGCAGATCATGAACGTCAATGCCAACAACCGTTCTTCCTTCCGGTTTTTTGTCAATCCGGACTTCAAGTATCTGGTGCTGGCTTTTCTTTTGCAGGCAGTATTCCTGGTCCTGGTGGTGCGCTTCGGAAATCACCGGTATTTTACCATTTACCCGCCCAAGCGCTGTCTGATTGTGCTGGGCTCCATGGAAGAACGCCGGGCGATTGAGGAAAAGCTCATGCATTTCCGGCTTCAGTGGAGAGTGGCGGACGCCGTACTCTGGAATGACCGGGATATACGGCGCCGGATCGAAAAGGCAGAGGTTGTTTTTGTGGCATCCGTTCCGGAAGGGGAAAGCATGCACCTTCTCCGGATGTGCTATGACATGCACCGTGACGTGCTGTGCAAGGCGCAGCTTCAGGATATCATGCTTTCCAGCGCCCAGCAGGTGGTGGTGGATGATGCCGCCTTCCTGGAAATGGACTATCACAAGATGACGCTCTGGCAGAGGATCGCAAAGCGTCTGATGGATATATCCTTCTCGGCGCTGCTTCTGATCATCCTGTCGCCGGTCATCGGACTGGTGGCACTGCTTGTGCACCTGGAGGACGGCGGTCCTGCTCTTTTCAAGCAGACCCGTGTTACGGTGCGCGGACGGAAATTCACCATCAACAAGTTCCGGACCATGAAGGTGGAAGAGCATGAAGGCCCCATGAAATCCACCTCGGTGGATGATGACCGCGTAACGCGGATCGGACGTTTCCTGCGCAGATGGCGGATTGATGAGTGGCCGCAGCTGTGGAATATCTTTATCGGCGACATGACGTTCGTGGGACCGCGGCCTGAAATGCTGGACAATGTGCAGAAATACAAGAGCGATCTTCCCACGTTTGTATACCGGGAAAAGGTAAAGGCAGGACTTACCGGATATGCTCAGATTGAGGGCAAGTACAATACGACGCCGGAAGACAAGCTTATGCTGGATCTGATGTATATTGAAAACTTTTCGCTCTGGAATGATCTGCGGCTGATCCTCAGGACGCCCACGGTTCTCTTCCGCAAGGACAGCACGGAGGGGTTTGCTGTGCCCGCGGAACCTGAGGAAGAAGAGAAAAAAGGAGAGAAGGAAGCATGAGTCACGTGACGCTTCTGGTGATGGCTGCGGGACTGGGGTCCCGGTATGGCGGAGACAAGCAGACAGATGCCATCGGCCCTCACGGGGAGACACTGATGGAGTATTCCATTCATGATGCGGTGCAGGCGGGGTTTGACAAGGTGGTGTTTGTCATCCGCCGGCATATGTATGAGACGTTCCGGGAGACCATCGGCCGGCGGGTGAACGGGCAGGTGAATGTCTGCTATGCGTTCCAGGAATATGACAGTCTTCCTGAAGGCTTTGTTCCGCCTTCTGAGCGCACCAAGCCCTACGGTACGGTTCACGCGGTGCTGAGCGCGGCGGATGAGATTCATGAGCCCTTCGCCGTCATCAACGCGGATGATTATTACGGCCGGGACGCGTTTGCGGCCATGGCGTCATACCTGAAGTCCATGCATGGTTCGGAAAAGAGGGCCTCCATGGTGGCCTATGAGCTTCACAATACCATTTCCCTGCACGGGACGGTGACCCGGGGGATCTGCAGTGTGGATGATCAGGGACATCTGAAGAGTGTGGAGGAAACCTACAAGATCGGCGTGGCCGGGGACGGAAGCATCCGGGACTTCGAGAAGGATGAACGGGGCAGACTCCTGGATCCGAAAGCACCGGTATCCATGAATTTCTGGGGATTCACCCCATGGTATTTCGATGCAGCCCGTGCGCATCTGCGCTCGTTCCTTTCACGGGAAGGCCTTGACCCCATGAAGTGCGAATATGTCCTGCCGACCCTGGTGGATGACATGATGCATGAGGATGGCATGGTGGTGGATGTCCTGCATACCGGGGCTGTCTGGTTCGGTATGACGTACCGGGAAGACCGGGCATATGTGGCCGGGGAACTGAAAAAGCTTCATGATGCCGGAGTATATCCGGAGAAACTATGAGAAAGGGGTAAATCATCATGACCATTTTGCTGACCGGGGGTGCCGGTTTCATTGGTTCCCATACCTGCGTGGAACTGCTTAAAGCAGGATATGATGCGGTGATTGTGGACAATTTTGTGAACAGTCAGCCGGAAGCAGTGCGCCGAGTGGAGGAAATCACGGGCCGCAGCGTACGCCTTTATGAAGCGGATGTATGTGACCGCAGCGCAATGGAGAAGGTCTTTGACGAGAACAGGATTGACGGCGTCATCCATTTCGCGGGCCTGAAGGCGGTGGGCGAAAGCGTGCATCAGCCGCTGCGCTATTACCGCAATAACCTGGACAGCACCCTCACGCTTTGTGAGGTCATGGCGGAGCACGGCTGCAAGAAGCTGGTGTTCTCCTCCTCGGCTACGGTGTACGGCGTGCCGGATGAGGTTCCCCTGAGGGAGGACATGTTCTGCAAGGGCTGCACCAATCCATACGGCTGGACCAAGTATATGATCGAGAAGATTCTCGGCGGAATCTGCGAAGCGGATCCGGAGTGGAGCGTAGTGCTGCTGCGCTACTTCAATCCCATCGGGGCGCATGAGAGCGGCCGCATCGGAGAGAATCCCAACGGCATCCCGAACAACCTGATGCCCTACATCACCCGCGTGGCGGCCGGGCAGCTGGATCATCTGAATGTCTTCGGCAATGACTATCATACCCATGACGGAACCGGCGTCCGCGACTATATTCACGTGGTGGACCTGGCCAAGGGCCACGTGCTGGCTGTAGCCAAGGCCGGCAGGGGATGCGATATCATCAATCTGGGAACCGGCAAGGGATACAGCGTGCTGGATCTCGTAAAAACCTTTGAAAAGGTCAACGGGGTTCCTGTGCCCTATGTCATCGCGCCAAGGCGCAGCGGAGACGTGGACGAAGTGTATGCGGATCCCACGAAGGCTGAAAAGGTACTCGGATGGAAAGCTGAGAAGAATCTGGAAGACATGTGCCGGGATTCCTGGAATTATCAGAAGCTGAATCCCAACGGGTACGAAGGCTGACATCTTTGAAGCGGCGTTTTTCGCCGCTTTTTTCGGATCAGAAAGGAAGGAAAGCGGATGCGCGGGATTGTAGCCATTGGTGCAGGCGGGGCTGCCATGCTGGAAACCCTTATCCATGCAGCAATGTCGGGAAGCCTTCGGGAAGATCTCGAATGCGTTCTGACCGGAGTCCCGGACTCGGATATGGAACGGATAGACCGCCTTGTGCGCGCTTATCATGAAATCCATTCACTGTATGCGGGAAAGGACCATCAGGGCTTTGCTGCGTTCATCCATGTTTCTTCCTGGCCGGAAAACGGCATGGAGATGAGCCTGACGGAACTGGCGGAAACGGATTCGGACCAGCTGGTGCTTCAGGCATTGTACAGCCGTGAAAAGACGCTCAGGCGCGATCTTGGCATTCTGGAAAGCGCCGGGGCTGCATGGACCGAGCAGCTGGACAGGGAACCAGACGGAAGTCTGCTGAAGCTTCTGAAATCCGTACTGGAAGGCGTGCTGCCCGTGACCGTGATGGGCAGCCTGACGGAAGCGGTGTGCTCAGCGGGTGCCGGGCCCCTGATGAAATATCTCATGAGCTGGGATCCCAGGGTAAAGATCACAGGGATTTTTTCCGGCCCGCTTTTTCTTGACGATGATGCTGCCAACTGTCAGAGTGCCCTGAACGGAATGCCTGACGGTCTGTACAGTTTCTACTATTATGCCCTGCCCAAGGACCTTCGGATGCCCGGCAGCAGATGCCGCAGTATTGCGGACCTGGTATTTCTGGGCTGCTTCTTTCATGCGCTGGACGGACGCAGCGGGGAATTTACGTTTGCCTCCTCCACAGGTGTTCCGGACTTCGGTCTGCTTGGCGGCGCTGCGGATGCCGCGGCCCGGGCAGAAGCGGAGTTTGTGCGCGCGGGCCTTATCACACTTCTGGACTTTGGTCCGTCCGCGACAGATTATCTGAACTCTTCAGGCCTGCTTGACCTGAGCCGGAACGGATGGAAAGCAGTATGCTTTGGAAACGTGCGGAAAAACGCGCAGGACAGGGAACGCGAAAAGGCGCATATGGGCACGCTCATGCAGCTCATGCAGTGTCATGGTGAATACCTGAAGGAAGTCACTGAGCACGTGCCCATGTATTTTCTGAATCAGTCCGGTCTTTCGGATGCACTTCAGAAGGCCCGTGCCCATTATCTGAGACTGCTGGATCTGGCCGGACACAAGGCACTGATGGACTATGATGCCGAAAAGAGCGGGATCGGTCAGGAAGAAACAGTGCACCGGGGCAGCATGGAAGAAACAGAAGCGGAAAAGGGACGCCGGCAGCTTCAGGAAATCGGTGAAAAACTGGAAACCATGGAGGCGGAGCAGGCAGAGCTCAACCGCGGGATCGGCGGCCGTGCCGCGCATGCCATGCTCAGTGCCATTGCCATAGAACGGATGGAGGAAGCGGAGAATCTCCGGGAACAGGGCAGGGAAGCCGCGGCCAGGATTGAGCAGGCCGCAGCCATTGCCAGGCCTGAGGAAATGCCGAGGGTAGATGCGGCGAGAAGCCGCCTGGAGCGGATGAACCGCCACTATGTGCTGCTGGAGGGCAAGCGCGAACAGGCGGAAAAGGATGCGGATCAGGCCAGAAACAATGCGGTGCGCACAACCGCACCCGAGCTTGAACTGCATGGGAACCGGCCGGATATTCTGTTTCCCGGGCGCGTTCTTGAAATTCTGAGCGTGGCTGCGGGCAAAGAGAAACGGGAGCGCAGGCGGCTTCTGTCCGAAGCGAATGCCTGCTGGCCGGAAGCCGGTCTGGAACACTGTGTGGCTGACCTGAACCGGCTGAAATCGGATGGAGATACGGCAACAGGAACGGCAAGGTTTCTTGAACTTCTGCTGACAGAGGCTGAGGGAGACTGGAGGAAATAGCATGCAGGAATCTGAACGTCTGGTGTGGCTGCCGGATGAAAACCGGTCTGTCAGCACGGAAACCGGGATGGGCCCGGTAAGAAGCCGCGGAGAAAACAGGCTTCCCCGTGATGCGGCCAGGGCCATGCATGCCGGGCCTGCAGGCGGGGTGCGCAGCAGCTGGCTTCAGCTGGAACAGCGGACCATGGATGGACCGGACGCTGCATGGAAGGGATTCATGACCATGGTGCTCCTGTGGGATATCCTGAACATGGATGCGGACATGCGGATAGTGCGGCTGGATGCATCCCAGGGCCGTCTTACTGCGAATGTGCTCAAGCAGCTGGAACTGCCGTACCTGGAAATCTGCCTGCTGGAAAAGAACGGTCAGAAGTGCCTGCTTGGCATTCCGGATGAGGATATGCTGCTTGTTCCCGCCCAGCAGCCCGGGGATTTCCGTCCCTTTACCTGTGGACGGATTCCGTGGTTTCAGGAGAATGAAGGAAAGTTTGTTTCACCGCTTCCGTATCTGGATGACCGGCAGCGTCAGATTCTGACCGGCCGACTGCGCAGTGGTCCGTTCTTCCGCGCTGCGCGGCAGTTTGCGGATGAAATTGATGCGGACTGGGAACAGAAACGCCTTTCGGCACTTCAGAACGGAAAATGGAAGAATGCGCTGGAGTGCGCTGTATGTCTTCAGGGCGAAACCGGGTTTGAACTGCTTTCTGAGCACCGGGAGGCAGGGCATGCCATGGGCAGGCATCCGCTGCTGGAGGCCCTGGGTCTTCTGGAGCCTGTGGTCTATCTGGAGGAAAAATGCACATGGACGTATCGCGGGGTGTGCTTTGCCCAGTCGGACAGCGCCTGCGGGATTCTGCCGGTGGATGACACTGAAGCCGAGAGCGTGATGCACAGTCTTGCTGAGGAAGAGGAAATCCTGATCCAGCATTCCCCGGAGTATGCATTTCATGCACAGCAGAGGCTTGCCGATTTTGTGAGGGAACGGGAAGGACTGCGCGAAAATGTGCGGGAGCGGATCGGAAAGTGCACCCAGCACATGCAGGAGCGTGCCGCAAGCCCTGTGCTTGAAAGCGTGTTTTCCTATCCGTGGCGGGAAGATTCCCCGGCACTGAAGCGGATCCTGGATGAAAAGATCGGGGGCACCCTGGGACAGGCACTGATGCGTCCTTTTTCCGATCGTCTGACACTGATGGACGGTGCGTTCATGGGTCCGGAAGACCAGACGCTTATGCTGGAAGGCTTTCCATGGAAGGTGCTTCCTCCGCTCAGTGAAACCCTGGCGGAATGGACAGCTGTGTACGGCTGGACAGGAAGCGGGGTGCAGCCGGCATCTTTCGGCTATGAGGGAGATGATAAAGGCAGCGTCTGTGTGACGCTCAGGTTCCGGGGAAGCAAGGGAGCTGTCACGCTGAAGCGCTCCTATGCATCCATGGAGCAGGTGCGGCTTGGTGAGGAACAGATTCCGGAAATTTCCATATGGCCGTCAGTTCCGGTGGAACGGGGCAGATGGCAGGCCTACTACATGAGTGTGCGCGGACGCGGGGAGGCATGCGTTTTTGACGGAGGCGCCCTGAAAACATGCGGGCGCGAGGATGTGGATGACTTCTCCAGGTGTCATGTGACGTCCACCGGGGACTACCCCAACGTGATTCTGCTCAGGCGGAACCATCTGACGCTGGGTGCGCTGCTGAATCAGCCCCAGGTGTTTCATCCGGATGATTTCGGCACGGCTATTGGAGCCATCGATGCAGGGGATGCCGGGTGTGCCATGGCCATGACCATGAACGGCATGACGGCGGGCCTGAACATGCCGAGCCTGTGGCAGGTCTGCCTGCGGGGCAGCAGGCAGGATGTGGAAGGCGAAGCCCTGCCCACGCTTCCGCTGGAGCAGGTGGTGGAAACTGCCGTGGTGCTGAATCAGGTACGGATGCAGCCGGAACCTTTCACGGACGGCTGGTTATGCTTCGGTGCTGGCCCGGAACGGGAACGGCCTCTCCGGCACTTTTTCCGCAGGGATGACCGTGAGGCCATGGCAGCAAGGGGTGTCCTTCTGAGGCAGGTATTCCTGATGATGTCGCTGCATGCGGTCATGAACAGTCACAGTGCCGTGGAATGGCGCATTACCTGCCCGGCAGGCATGAGTGACGGTGACCGGAAGAAGCTTGAAGCGGAAGTGCGGCAGGCTGCCGAAGCTGTGTCCGCGCTGTGCGGCGTTCCGTGCACGGGCATAAGCCTTGTGCGGGACATGCTTTGTGTGGAACGGTATCTGTATGAATCCAGCCAGCGTTCCTCCTTTCTGGTGGTGAACGCAGGCAGTTCTGAGACGGGAGCAGGCATCTGGCTGCGCGGACGGCCGCGACCGGTGCTGGAGACCGGACTCGGGTACGGCTTTGTCACCCGTGCGCTGATGGCGCTGATCCAGAACCCGGAAATGGCCGAGCATGATCTGTTCGGACTGGACGGATTTCCGACCGAAGCGTTTCTTCTAAACCTTGCCCGTTCGCAGACTGAGGTGGAGGCGGGTGAACAGGCCCTGGCGGATCTGGACCTGCTGTTCGGCCCCGGACTCGACAGAACAGCGCAGCACATGAACCAGGCATTCCTTTCAGGAAACATGACCGGCATCCAGGCGGTTCTGCTGCTGTACCTGGCGGAAACGCTGACGCTGGCAGGAGTCTGCCTCGAAAAGGTCTATCAGTCATCTCTTCTGTCTGACGCTCTGCCGGCGGAGATGCCGCTTGTGCTCTGCGGGCGCGGCGCATGGGTTTACATGGCGCTGGACCCGACCATGCGGTATCAGCTGATGCGATTTCTCCGTCTGCCCATGAGCCGCACGCATCCGGTACAGCGGGTACAGCTGGTCATGTCCCAGGCACCGAAAATGGAAGCGGCTATCGGTCTGGCAGGCATGCAGGAAACGGAAGAGAGCATTCCCATGCTCAGAGACTGCTCGTCGGCGGTCAGCATGGATGCCCTGGTGGGACATTTTCTGATGCTGTTTCAGGCAGCGCTGCCTCAGGCGTGCGCACTGCTCTTTCCTGACCGTTTCGGACCGGGCGGACTGCTTCAGGAGTCCACCTTTGCCGGAATCGAGGATCTATGTTCCGGCATTTCCGGGAAAAGCTTTGCGGAGGGCTTCCTTCAGGTCGTGGAAACCCTGAGGATCAAGCGGCCTTTCCTGAAGACACTGGACGTGGAACTGCACGGATCCGGAGCAGAGGAAGAACAGAAGGCATGAGCGCATGCCTGCCGGGCAGCGGACCAATCCTGCTGTCATGAACGGTACGGGTCTGGGCAGTACGGGTTTTCGACTCTCCGAAAAACGGTTGACAAAGCGGCATGTGTGAAGTAAGATGAGCCAATCTTTTATCCCCCAAGGAAGCAGAGAAGGAGGCTATTTTCCATGGCGCACTATTATCAGGAGCCCTGTCACACTTTCAGCGAATATCTCCTAGTCCCGGGGTACACCAGTGAATCCTGCATCCCCCAGAATGTGTCACTGCGCACAGCTCTGACCCGCTATCATCGGGGAGAAGAGGACAAGGCCATGCATCTCAATATTCCGCTGGTCAGTGCGATCATGCAGTCTGTTTCCGATGACAAGCTTGCCATTGCTCTTGCCAGGGAAGGCGGCATCTCGTTCATCTATGGCGCCCAGACCATTGAGCAGGAAGCTGCCATGGTGGCCAGGGTCAAGGGATACAAGGCCGGTTTTGTGGTGTCAGCCTCCAATCTCACGCCGGACAATACCCTGGCGGATGTGCTCGCGCTCAAGGCGAAGAATGGATATTCCACGGTGGCCGTAACGGAAGACGGTACCGCGAACGGCAGACTTCTGGGCATTGTCACCAGCCGTGACTACCGCGTGTCCAGAATGAATGCAGACGACAAGGTCCGGGATTTCATGACGCCTCTGGAAAAGCTGGTGACGGCGCCTGCGGAGACTTCTCTGAAGGAAGCCAACGATATCATCTGGGCGCACAAGCTGAACTCCCTGCCCATTGTGGACAGCGAGGGGCATCTACTGTACTTTGTGTTCCGCAAGGACTACGCCAGTCACAAGGAAAACCCGCTGGAGCTTCTGGATGACAAAAAGCGCTATATGGTCGGTGCGGGCGTCAACACCCGGGATTTCAAGGAGCGCATTCCCGCACTGATTGCGGCAGGCGCTGACGTTCTGTGCATTGATTCGTCCGAAGGCTATTCTGTCTGGCAGAAGAACTGCCTTGACTGGGTACGTCAGGAGTACGGCGATTCTGTGAAAATCGGTGCCGGCAATGTGGTGGACCGGGACGGTTTCCTGTTCCTGGCAAAAGCCGGTGCGGATTTTGTCAAGGTAGGCATCGGCGGCGGTTCCATCTGCATTACCCGTGAGACCAAGGGCATCGGCCGCGGTCAGGCAACGGCACTGATCGATGTATGCCAGGCACGCGATGAGTATTATGAGGAAACGGGCATTTATGTGCCGGTGTGCTCGGATGGCGGAATTGTTCACGATTATCATATGACGCTTGCTCTGGCCATGGGTGCGGATTTCCTGATGATGGGCCGTTACTTCGCCAGGTTTGATGAGAGCCCCAGCAACAAGGTCATGGTCAATGGCGTATACATGAAGGAGTACTGGGGTGAAGGCTCCAACCGCGCAAGAAACTGGCAGCGTTATGATCTTGGCGGTGCGTCCAAGCTCTCCTTTGAGGAAGGCGTGGACAGCTATGTTGTCTATGCGGGACCTCTGCATGACAATGTGGAGATTTCCCTGTATAAGGTCAAGAGCACCATGTGCAATGTGGGTGTGACCAATCTCGCCGATCTGAGGCGGGATGCAAAGATCACGCTGGTTTCCTCTACATCCATTGTGGAAGGCGGATATCACGATGTTACGCTGCGTTCAACGCAGAGCGTCAAATAAGGACAACGCAAAAAAGCAGGGCTGCTGTGACACGGCAGCCCTGCTTTTTTGCGTGCGGGATTATGGATTGAGTTCATGGGATTCAGACTCGGCTTCCATCAGTGCATACATCATGATGCCTGCCGCGATGGCGGCATTGAGTGATTCAGCTGCTCCACGCATGGGAAGGCGCAGATGATAGTCGCTGAGGCTGCGGATATTGGGCCGTATGCCGTTGCCCTCATTGCCGACAATGAGTACCCATGGATTCGGAAGTGTGGGAACAGCCTGGAAGAAGGGCTCGCCGTCGAGCTGAGAGGAGAACAGCGCGTAGCCGGTGTCCAGCAGATTCCTGAGCCGCGTTTCCAGGTCAGGGACCACGTGACAGGGGATGTGGAAAATGCTGCCCATGGTGGAACGCAGCACTTTGGGGCTGTAGGGATCGGCACAGTCAGCGGACAAAAGTACGCCGTCCAGGCCGGCCGCATCTGCGGTGCGGATGATGGTTCCCACGTTTCCCGGGTCCTGAACACCGTCCAGCGCCACCAGGTGGCGGCCGGAAAGCGGAAGCGTGCGCGCCTGCATGACGGCGGCCACGCCCTGGGGTGTTTTTGTATCGCATATATGGGCCATGACATGATCAGGTACCTGAAAGACATCCTGAACATTCCGGGCAAAAGGGTCATCCGGATCTGTGACCAGAAGGGCTTTCAGGGGAAAGGAGGCACGCAGGGCCTCTTCAACAGACCGTCTGCCTTCTACCAGGAAGCAGCCGGTTTCATTCCGCACTTTCCGGTCTTTCAGAGAACGCCACAGCATGACCTTGGGGTTTTTCAGGCTTGAGAGCACTTCCACGCAATATACCTCCTGCTCAGAGATGGTCAGTTCACGCCACGGAAGCCCTTACCGAGGATTTCACATGTGTTCGTGATGAGAATGAATGAATGGGGATCAATGGAACGGATATAACGGCGCAGAAGCACGGCCTGCTTGCGGCTGACCACGGTGAGCAGCACTTCACAGCCTTCATGGGTATAGATGCCTTCTCCGTGCAGACGGGTGGCGCCGCGCCTGAGATCCCGGATAATGAAGTGTTCAATGGCTTCAGGATGCCGGGTGATGATGTGAAAGCATTTGTGTGTGTTGATGTTGTCCAGTACCATGTCCACGAGCAGTGATTTGATCACAAGACCCAGGATGGAGAACAGTCCCGTGGTCATGCCGAAGGCAAAGCAGGCGGCAAAGGTGATGATGCAGTCGGAGATAAGCAGGGCACGGCCGATGTCCAGTGAGGAATGCTTGCGCAGGATCATGGCCAGTACATCCGTTCCGCCGCTGCTGGCGTCTGCCTGGAAAAGAATGGCGGATCCGAGGGCGGGCAGTGACACGGCAAAAATCAGTTCCAGAAGCGGCTGATCGGTCATGGGACTGCTCATGGGGACAAGACGTTCCAGAGCGTAGATGGCGTAGCTCTGCAGCAGAGAGGCATAGGTGGTGCGGATCCCGAAGCTCCGCCCGAGACAGGCATATCCCAGAACCAGAAGCCCGATATTGATGTACAGACCAATGCTGCCGGGGGTCAGCGAGGGGATATAATGCGCCAAGATTACCGAAATACCGCTCACACCGCCGGTCGAAAAGTGATTCGGGTATTTAAAGAAATAGATTCCGACAACCATGATCAGGGAACCAAGAGTCATCATGACCCAGTCCGTTGTAGCCTGACGTGCGGTTTTCATTTTTCTGTGCGGACAGTCCGGGTTTCCGGAATGTCCTCCTCCTTTTCCTGACGCGCCGATTTCCTCACGGATAACTCCATTGTAACATTGACGCAGGAAAAGTCCAGTGTTTTCAGGACGGAGACGCATGCAACAGTTGACGAACAACAGGAAAATGTATTATATTTTTTTCGATCCGCATGTGCTTGGGAGGAACCGACATGTTCAAGAAATACAAGGTCCAGGTGATCTGGGGGTTGACGGCATTTATCTCTGTCGGTGCGCTGATCCTGTTTTATTTCCTTGTGCTTCGATGGAAAGAGTTTGGCAATCTGATGAACAAGCTTGCCAATATCATTGCCCCTGTGACGATCGGGCTATTTATAGCCTATATTCTTGACTCACTCGTGAAGACCATGAAAAAGGGTATGAACCGATGCAGACGAAGCCGCGGGAGAATCAGTGACCGGGCAGAGCGGCTGCAGAACAGCGTGGCCATCCTTCTGTCGGAAATCATTATGATCGCCCTTATTGTTGTCCTGATGTGGATTGTAGTTCCGCAGGTGATTTCTTCCATCATGATGATTGTGTCCAATCTGGGCGTATACAGGGAGCATATCCGCAGCCTGATTGAGCCTTTGATGGAAAAGTATCCTGACATCGCGGTACAGGCCCAGAGAGCGATCGACAATGTGGGCAACCTTGTCGACAATTTCATTAAGAATGACATGATGACGGCGGTTTCCGTACTCTCCACCGGACTGATGAGCATGGGCGCGTCTGTGTACCATTTCATTCTGGGTGCCATCGTATCCGTATATCTTCTGGCGTCCAAAAAACGGCTGATCGGTGTGGGCAAGAAGAGCCTGTATACGCTTTTCGGACCGGAAAAAGGCGACCAGGCCATGATTGGCGTGCGGTATGCCAACCGCGTGTTCAAGGGATTTTTTGTCGGCAAGCTGCTGGATTCCCTGATTATCGGCGTGCTCTGTTTCATCGGCGTGACGATCTTCGGCATGCCCTACAGCGTGCTGATCAGCATTGTGGTCGGCGTGACCAATGTCATTCCGTATTTTGGACCGTTTATCGGCGCCATACCGTCTGCGCTTCTGATTCTTGTGGTGGACCCGACCAAATGCCTGATTTTCTGTATCTTTATTCTTGTGCTTCAGCAGCTTGACGGCAATGTGATCGGTCCCAAGGTCCTGAAGAACACAACCGGTGTTTCATCGCTGGGCGTGCTGATTTCCATTCTTGTCGGCGGCGGACTGTTTGGAGTAGGCGGCATGCTGGTGTCTGTGCCTGCCTATGCAGTACTGTGCATGCTGGTGCGCGTGTGGTGCAACAAGCGGCTGATCCGCCAGAAGCTGCCGACGGAAAGCGAAGTCTATATTGAATCGGATTACTTTACCAAACCCGCGGCAACGGATCTGCTCATGCAGGAAACCGAAGGCAGGCACGTACAGCAGTGAGCCGGACAGAAAGAACATACATAGTGAAACGCAGGCAGCCGGATCAGAAATGATCCGGCTGCCTGCATTTGGAATGACTTTTGGTTATTTTCCCACACAGAAGGTGGAGAAGACATGGTCCAGCAGTTTTTCCTCCACCTGATCACCTGTGATTTCCGCAAGCGCGGCCTGGGCGGCATCGGTCTCCAGGGTGGCAAAATCGGCGGAAAGATCCATGGCCTCAGCGGCATTTCTCAGATGACGTGCTGCCCGCCGCGCTGCATCCATATGCCGGGGCTGGGAGAGCACCAGGGTATCGGTGACGGTTGCCTTTTCCTGCAGAAAGGAACGCAGGGGCTGCAGTGTTTCAGGCTGCATGGCGGAAACCTCCATGACAGAGAGCGGATGAAGGAAATCCGGCAGCTGCGCAGCTTCTGTTCTGACAGGAAGATCGGTCTTGTTGATGAGGACAAGCACTTCCTGATCCTTCAGCTCTTCCATAAGCCAGCGGTCTTCGTCTGTGAGTTCGCTGCCCCCGTCCAGCACGAGCATGACCAGGTCGCTCTGCTTTACGGTATTTCTGGCCCGCTCAATGCCCAGACGCTCCACCGGGTCATCGGAGTCGTGCAGTCCGGCCGTGTCGGTGATGCGCACCAGTACGCCGGAAAGGTTCAGCGTACCGTCCACCAGGTCGCGGGTGGTTCCGGGAACATCGGTGACAATGGCCCGTTCCTCCCCGAGAAGGGCGTTCAGCAGACTGCTTTTTCCCACATTGGGACGGCCGCACAGCGCCACGTGCAGACCTTCCCGGACCAGGCGGGCTTCCTTTTCACGGCAGGCCTGATCAAGCTCTTCGGCGAGGCGGAGCATGCGCGGCTTCAGATCGGAAAGCGCCTCCTCGTCAGAGATTTCCTCCGGATAATCCAGGGCAGCGGCCAGGCCGGCCTGAATCTGATACAGCGATTCAGATACACTGGCAATAAATGAAGAAACCCCGCCCTGAAGATCATGGACGGCTGCACGGCGGGCCTGTTCGCCCCGGGCAGAAATGAGCGCCATTACCGCCTCGGCCTGGCTGAGACTGATGCGGCCGTTGAGAAAAGCCCGGCGTGTGAACTCACCGGGCTGGGCCAGGCGGGCACCAAGCTCCAGGCAGAGTCCGAGGATTTTCCGGGCGAGAAAAAAACCGCCGTGTATCTGCAGTTCTGCGACATCTTCACGGGTATAGCTTCTTGGGGCGCGCATGATGACGGCCATGCATTCATCCATGATCTCTCCGCTGTGAAGAATGTGGCCGTATGTCAGCATATGGCTGGTCAGAGGGAAATGGACTCCGGCAGGATGGAAAAGTGCCTGGAGAATCCTTTCCGAGTCCGGTCCGGACAGCCGGATAATGGAAATGCCGCCTTCTCCGGGGGCGGTTGCGATTGCGGCGATGGTATCATTCATGGGCTTATTCCTCCCGATGCATCTGCTTGTGCTGAAGGGAACCGTCAGCTCCTCCAAATCGGCTTCCTGCAGGAATGCCTGACGGTTCATGCCTGTCCGGCAGGAAAAAGTATACGGAGATGCCGCCGAAGCGTCAATCCGCATGAAAGCGTGCAGAGCGGAAATGTTTTCACTCTGTTCACATTTCCTTATCAACTATCCTGTATAATTTTCCTGATACAAGGAAAGGGAGGATGTTCTGTTGATCGAGGTGAAGAACCTGACCCGGCGCTTTGGGCGCGTGACAGCGGTCGATCATGTGAGCTTTTCCATTCCGGAAAGCGGGGTAACCGGCCTTCTTGGTGTGAATGGCGCGGGAAAAACCACGATTCTCAACATGCTGACCGGATGTATCCCTCCCACATCGGGACAAATACTGCTGGATGGCATGGATATGATGGATCAGCCCAGGGCCTGCAGGCGGCTCATCGGTTTTCTGCCGGAGCGGCCGCCGCTGTATGATGAAATGCAGGTGGAAGAGTATCTGCAATTTGTCTGCAGGCTCAGGGAAGTGGAAAGGCCTGAGATTCCTTCGCATGTGGCGGAGATACTGAAGATCACGGGACTTGAGGACGTCCGTGGACGCCTTCTGGGGCATCTGTCGAGGGGGTACCGGCAGAGAGCCGGCATTGCCCAGGCACTGTGCGGAACCCCGCCGGTTCTTGTGCTGGATGAGCCCTCCGTGGGCCTGGACCCGAGACAGGTTTCCGAGATCCGTCAGCTGATCCGGGAACTTGGGAAGAAGCACACGGTGATCTTCTCGTCCCATATGCTTACGGAAGTGCAGCAGGTCTGTGACCGGATCATGATTCTGCATCAGGGCAGACTGGTGCATGAAGCGGACCTGAGCATGGTGGAACAGAGCCGGGACTCACAGACCTATTATGTGGAGATTGCGGGAAGCCCTGAACGGATTGTGCCTGCCGTGAAATCCCTGGGCTGCATCCGGCGCGTACGGCAGGACAGGGATACAGACGGAAATGTGACAAGACTGACCATGGAATGCACGGTTTCTCAGGATAAGGACGATCCGAGAATCGAGCTGTTCCATCTGCTCAGTGCCATGGACGCACCGGTTCTGCAGCTGAGGCTGGAGAAGAATTCTCTGGAAGATGTATTTCTCAGAGTGACCGGAAGGGGGGCAGAGGAATGACAGCCATCTGGCACAGAGAATGGAAGGGCTATTTCCATACGCCTGTGGGGTACGTGTTCATGGGCGTGTTTCTGCTGCTTTCCGGGATTCTCTTTGACGCCCAGATCCTGCAGACACGGTCCGGCGATCTTCTGACACTGATTGGGCAGATGAGCTATCTGTGGATGCTTCTCTGCCCGGTACTGACCATGCGGCTCATGAGCGAAGAAAGACAGAAGCACACGGAGGAACTTCTTCTGTCCAGTCCGGTATCCCTGCCGGGCATCGTGATGGGCAAGTATCTGGCGGCTGTATCCGTCCAGATGCTTTCCGTGCTGCTCACACTGGTCTATGTCCTGATCGTGCATATGTATGGAACGGTGTATCCCGGAGAAGTCATGACAGGATACATCGGGTTTCTGCTGCAGGGCTGGGCATTCATTGCCCTGGATCTGTTCATGGCGAGCCTGACGGCTTCGCAGGTAACGGCATTTCTTGCGGCTTTCGGTGCCAACCTGATCCTGTGGATGGTGGATATGGTTTCGGCAAACGCATCGGAGATGATCCGGAGCATTCTGAACTTTTTCAGCCTGTACATGCGCAATGAGCCGTTCCTGATGGGCCAGCTGTCCTTTGCCAGTATTCTGTTTGACGTGTGCACCGCATTGTTCTTTCTGATCCTGACTGTGTTCTGGATGGACCGGCGGCGCAGGAGGGGGGCGTGAGCATGAAACGGACTCACTGGAACAGCAGCCGGGGTATTGCTTCATTCCTTGCCCTGGTCCTGCTCACCTCCGCGCTGGCCGGTGTCTGCGTGCTTGCGGACAACCTGGAAAAGAATCATGGATGGCGGCGGGATTTTTCCTTCAACGCTGTGACTACACACTCGGAGGTTACGGAAGCCGTGCTCGCAGAGCTGAAGACGCCCGTGCATATCTATGCGCTTTTTTCCGCAGGCAATGAAGACGGACCGCTGATGGAGCTTCTCAACCGGTATGCGGCAGCGTCCCCGATGGTGACCTGGGAACGGGCGGACCTGTCCCTGAATCCGTCACTGGCAACACGGTACCGCGGCAGTACTTCCTCGGAGGTGGTGTCTTCGGACTGCCTGATTGTGGCCTGTGAGGAAACGCAGCGGTTCCGGATCCTGGACTGGGGTGATTTTCTGTCCCTGGGATACAAGGAAGAGACAGGGACGTTTGAAATGACGGGGCTAACCTATGAGAGCAGTCTGACCTCCGCCATTGAATATGTCACACGGGATACGATTCCGAGAATCATGATCCTGCAGGGGCAGGGGGAACTGGACGAGGAAGGCACGGCCATGCTGGCGGATCTTCTGGTATCCAATCAGTACGATGTGCATTATTTCACCCTCAATTCACGCGAAGCAGACCTGAAACCAGAGGATCTTCTTGTAATCCTTTCACCGGTGCGTGATTTCCTGGACAGTGAGATGGAGATGATCACGGACTTTGCACACTCGGGCGGAAGCATTCTTTTCACGTGCGACTATTCCGATCCGGTAGAGAATATGCCCAATTACCGGACGCTTCTGCGGTACTATGGAATGGTTCCGAGAGACGGGATCGTGATTGCTTCGGATGAAGAACCGCAGACCTATTATGATGACCGTCAGCTGCTTCTGATTCCGTCCATGCAGTCGACGCCCGTTACGGAGAATCTTCTGGAAGAGCGGGCGACAACGCTTCTGATGGCCGGAACCCGCGCGTTTGAGATTCCGGGGGAGACGGACAATGATCTGAGCGTGCGGGTGCATCTCATGTCCGGTTCCCGGGCCTGGCTGCGGAGCCTGCAGGGCGACCTGTCCGTGCTGGACCAGCAGGAAGGAGACGCCATGGGCCCGTTTGCCCTGGGGCTGGATGCGGAGCGGCTGACGGAAAGCGGGGAAGTCAGCAGGGCAGTCGTGATCGGCTGCTCCACGGTATTTACATCCGGTGAACTGTACGCGATGACTGACAGTCAGGAGTACACCCTGCGCTGTGTGGAGTATCTGCTGGGGGAAAAGAACAGGGATCTGAACATTATGGCCAAAACCGCTGTACGTCCCCAGATGAGCGTGGAAGGCCAGGCACTGGGCAAGGTGATGGTGGCAGCGCTTCCGCTGGCTGTGCTGGCTGCCGCGCTGATTGTCCTGATTCCAAGGAGCAGGAAATAAAAGCGGTATGTCTCTGAAAAAACACAGCCGGTAAGCCGCCGGCGTGGAGCGGAGGCCCGCAGGAAGGCGAGAAGCATGCTTGCTTGCGGCAGAGAAAAAGGTGTGCTATACTTTTATCAGGAA
>CAMNDE010000026.1:0-40746 GCA_946534895.1 uncultured Clostridia bacterium | reverse complement strand
TATTATTGATATTGAACTTTACCGGGCTTTGGGAATTCGGTTCAGCTGTTCGTTATACGCAAGCAGTTCCTCGCGCGTCATCTTCGCCTTGGAAAGGCGTATGAGACGCATGACGCTGAAGCCGGCCACGCCTTTTTTGGCTTCCTCCTCCGACTCCTTGACGCCCGGCTTTCCGGGACGCTTCGGAACCCTGGTCAGAATTTCCACGCCCAGCCGTGTCCCTTCCTCCGTCTCCCACAGATCGCCGAAATTACTGTTCAGCGAAAGGAAACCGTCTACCTCCGTGATGTCATTCCAGTTGAGGATTGCGCCTTCCTCACGGAAAATATAATCCTGGTTGGGATCCTCCACCTTCCGGATCAGAATTTCATCACAGCAGTCTCCTGCCTTTGCCATCAGGCGGGTCTCACCCACATTGGGCACTTCAAAGCGGAAGAAATGATCCTCAGCCGTCTTCTTCCCAAGAGAAACGCCGTTGGCAAACAGCTCCACTTCCGACTGATTGCTGTATACAGTCACATTTGCCGGATTCTCCACACGGTCCACATAGCGTCTGCCGCCGATGTGCACAAAAGGTTCCCTGCTCAGCCATGCCTTATGCGCATAGAAGGCATCTTTCCGATATTTGCGGTCAAACGTCACAAGGCCCTTGTGGTTCATACCGTTCTCTCCGCCTTCGGCCCTCGCATCCGCGGCGAAGTCAAACATATTCCAGACATGCGTGGCCCAGATGAATTTTCTGGGATACAGCTGCTTGATCAGTTCCTCATGATACTTCGCCTGATACTCCTCGCTGTAATCCCCCTGTCGCGGCTTCCCGTTATGCCAGTTCAGCGCCTCCGCGCCGTATTCGCTCATGCCGATGGGCGTATCCGGATACCTGGCATGGAACGTATCCATCCACGGCCCGTTCATCTCCATGGTACCACCGTACCATCCAAAATACAGGTTGTAGGACAGCACATCCGAAATATGCACAATGGGATCGTCGATGGAGCACATGCTCACCGCTGCCATGGTTGTGGGTCTTGTGGGATCCATCTTGTGGCACAGATCATTGAGGATGCGGTGGTTCTCCAGCATGTCCTCATCGGTGGGCGTCATCATGGTGACCTCATTGGAAAGTCCCCAGACCACAATGGAGGGGTGATTGTAGTTCTGAACAATCAGCTCAGTCATCTGGCTGATGGTGTTCTCCCTGCCGTTTGCCATGTGCGCGGAAATATAGGGAATTTCCGCCCAGATCACCAGTCCGCGCTCATCGCACAGATCATAGAAAATCTGGCTGTGCTGATAATGCGCCAGACGGATGGTGTTGGCACCGAGTTCGCAGATCAGATCAATGTCTTCCTCGTGATGCTCCCGTTTCAGGGCATTGCCGATTTCCGGCCGGTCCTGGTGTCGGCACACGCCGCGCAGCGGATACGGCTTTCCGTTGAGAATGAAGCCCTCCTCCGGATCAATCCGATAGGAACGCACGCCGAAGCGCGTGCAGATCTCATCCTTGAGCTCATCATCCACAAACATGCTCACAGCCATGGTGTAGAGATACGGATCCTCCCTGCCCTGCCAGAGATGCGCCTCCTCCAGTTCAAGACAGGCCGTGGAACTGGCCACATCCAGTTTCTTCACTTCCCGGCCTTCCGCATCCAGAATCCGATAGCTGAAATGCAGATGTTCCGTCATCTGACTGGGCCAGACCTGGACATCCACTGAAGCACTGCCGTTTTCACCGCATCTCGGCGTTACCATGATGCCGGGTCCGCCGTGATGCATGAGATCAAAGTGAACATCCGCCACACCGATCACATTTACGCCGCGGTATAATCCGCCGTAAAAGGTAAAGTCCGCGTGCTGCGGGTATACGCGGTCGTTTACCGAATTGTCCACAGCCACGCAGATCAGGTTGCTGTCCTGAATATGGTCTGTGATTTCCACTCTGAAGCAGGAATAGCCGCCGTCATGATGGGCCAGCTTTTCTCCATTCATGTATATGTCCGCACTTGCATTGGCCGCAGGAAACTCAAGATATACCCGCGGCGTATCCGGGAGTTCCTTGCGCGAAACGGTCCTGGCATACCAGCAGGTCCCGCGGTAAAAATCATTCCCGCCGTCCTGTCCGTCAATCCCGTTCCACGTATGCGGCAGGTTTACCCATACCCATTTTTCCGGCATGACTTCCGGAAGCTTATCACATTCCTTGGAGAAGGCCCACTTGCTGTTGAGTTCCCGAATGATGCGTTTCATGGAGTTCCTTCCTTTCATGGATGTTTCCGTCTTTAATTTTCCCAAATCGGATATGTCATGTCAATGGACAATTATCAGGAAAAACAGATTTGCAATGGAATTCAGGTTTTTCGAAAAGAAATATGGTGTCTGCACAGCAGACACCACGATTTTCCTTATACAGGCTCTGTCAGCTCTTCCGGAAGCACGATCGGAATATTCCTCTTCCGGAGCGCTTCCGCAAGGATGCCACTGCCCGGCACAAGCCGTCCAGAAAACGAACCGTCATAGATGATGTCCCGGCCGCAGCTCGGGCTGCGCGGCTGCAGAATCGCCATATCAATGCGCATATCCCGGATGCTTTCCATAATGCTCTGCACGCCCTTTTCAAAGGCTTCCGTACAGTCTTCCCCGTTCCGGTTCACAATCCGGCCGTCTCTGCGCTCGCACGGAATTCTGGGCACCGGCAGTCCGCCCATGACCTCGGGGCACACGCACACCACAGTCTTGTCCCGGACAAACGCTTTCACTTTTTCGCTGGCATTATTCCCGCCGCTGTACTTGCAGTCAATGCCGAGAAGGCAGGCACTCACGAGAACATTCATCACGGTTCCTCCAGTGATTCCTTGATTTTCCTGCCTTCCTCCAGAAGGGCATGCATCCGCTCATGGTCGTCGTCTCTCAGTGCGTCCCGGTATTCCGTCAGACGATCCACCATGCCGCTGACCTCGCGGAGCAGGGCTTCCCGGTTGTCAAAAAACAGTTCCGTCCACATGTCCGAGTTCAGCTTCGCCACCCGTGTCATGTCCGCAAAGGAGCCGGCAGAAAACCCCTTATGCTTTCCGGCCAGCGGACACTTGACATAGGCGGATGACACCACATGCGCAAGCTGCGAGGTAAAGGCAATCATCTCGTCGTGCTCCTCCGGTGTGCTGAAGCAGACGCGCCGGAACCCCAGGTCCATGAAAAAGTCACGCACACGCTGCAGGGTATGCAGGTCTTCGCCCTGTCTGGGCGTAAGGATCATGGAAGCATGATCGAACAGATCATCCCGGGCATACCTGAATCCGGAAACCTCCCTGCCTGCCATGGGATGGCCGCCTATATACGTAAATCCGTTCTCCGCCGCCACTTGCTGCAGCCGTCCCACAATGGTCTGCTTCACGCCGCCGCAGTCAATGACAACTGTTTTGTGCGCAATCTGCTCCCTGTGGCTTTCCACCCAGGACACAATGGCTGACGGATACAGCGCCACCAGCAGGATGTCACACTGCGGCAGTGTCTCATCATTGAGCTCACCGTGAATCGCCTCCATGAGAAAGGCCTGACGCATGGTAAGGGCATTCGTGTCCGTTCCCAGCACCGTGTCATCTGTGTGCAGACGGATTGTTCTGGCCAGAGAACCGCCGATCAGCCCAAGCCCTACAATGCCTACAGTCATAAGTCTACCCCCTGTCTGTTTCCCAAAAAGGCTTCCGCCTGCCGGCGAAAGCCTGTCGACACCTTACTGTTTTTTCCCTTCCTGATGCACTTTCGGAACATGATATTCGGCCCGAGGATCATACCGCACCTGTTCCGGCGGGGTCTCAAGCTCTTCAGGGTGCGCCAGGTAGCGCTCCACATCCGCGAAGAATCCGGCGTAATGCGCTCCGGAACACACACGCTCATCGGCTGTAATGCCTATCGGAAGATAGCGGTGCATGCGGGTTTCCCCTTTCTCCACCATCGCCACCTTTTTCACCAGACCCATGCCGAAGAACAGACTAGTGCTTCCGAAGTTATAAATATGATGGTTCACATGATGCAGACCGATGGACGCATTGTTGGTGATGAACATGCCGGTGTGAAACGGCAGAGCATCCAAAAGGGCACCCGGTGCCAGACCGTACCGGTCCAGAAGCCGCACAAGGCCCACCACCAGCTGCGGCAGCCCCGGGATTTTCAGCACCCCGGCCGCAAGCTTGTCAGCGAAATTCTTCTGCTCGATCCCGCGGTTGCTTTCCACCGCCGCCATCATCCGGTCACGGACATCATAGACGGTATCGGTGGGATCAAACTTGATCTTGACCGCAGTTTCGCCCAGGTCCGCGTTCTGCGGATCCTTGAGCATGGTAAAGGAGACCGTGCAGTTGGTTCTGGAATAATACTGCTTGTTCATGATAAAGCGGTTGATTTCCGGATGCTGGCTCACGCCTCGCACATAAGCCGCAACGATGATCTGCATATGCGTGAGTTTTTCGTTCTTTTCAGCCATCTGCCTGCTGATATACCGGGTCATGCTCTCAAAGTCCACGTCATGCTCCAGGAATACCTGGGCATCACACCGCATCGGCATAAGATAGGGCGTGATCTGAACAATCGGATCAATATCCCTGAGCCGTCGTCCATCGGGGCGGTATCCAAACACGTTGTCTCATCCTTCCTTATTATATTGTGCCGGTCCCGGGACAGACAATGAAAAAATAAAAATGACAAATAAACAGTGCGTCTGTCCGGAGCGATTATCCTTTCACTCACAGTTTTTGTCAAGCTGAGCCCTTTGCGCATCCATCTTCCTGCGCATTCCCGCTCCATTGACTTTCCCGGAACCCGGGTGATAATATCAGACTGTTCACACTGCAGCATAAGCAGCCGGCTTTACGCCGGAGAGAAACGGGATTTCCCGGGAATACGGAGACATCATGCGGTTTATCTGGAAGTATATTAGCAAGTACAAATGGATCATTGCTCTGGGCATGAGCATCAAGCTGGGCGGCACAGTGCTTGAGCTGATGATTCCCTATGTCCTGGAGCACCTTCTCGATCATGTGGTCCCCCAGAAAGAGCTCAAGTCCGTGCTCCTCTGGGGTTTTGTCATGATCCTTCTTGCCATGTGCACGCGCCTGTTCAATGTCACTGCCAACCGCATGGCTGTGCGTACAGCCCGCAGCAGCATCTATGAGATCCGCCGGGATCTTTTTCATGCAGCCCTGAACCTGTCAGGCGGACAGATGGACAGCATCGGACTGCCGTCCGTGATTTCCCGGATGACCTCCGACACCTACAATGTCCAGTCATTCATTCAGTCTGTGCAGACCATAGGCATCCGTGCCCCGATCATGCTCCTGGGCGGCATCGGAATCACGCTCACCATGGACACGGGACTTGCCATGATTCTGTGCATCATGGCCCCGATTCTCATCTGTCTGGTGGTCTTCGTGTCCATGCGCGGCATTCCCCTGTATGAGAAGGTCCAGCAGTCCATGGATGACATTGTGCGCATCATGCGTGAGAACATCACCGGCATCCGCGTGGTCAAGGCGCTTTCCAAGGAAAGCTTTGAGATGAAGCGTTATCAGACCGCCAATGATACCACCACATCCCGTGATATCAAGGCCGGCGTGATCATGTCCCTGCCTGGTCCCATTGTCACCCTGTTCCTCAATACCGGCCTCACGCTGGTGGTGATCATCGGCGCGCGCAGGGTCAATGACGGGCTCACCCAGCCCGGCGTGATCCTGGCCTTTCTCACCTACTTCAACATGATCATGATGGGTGTCATGGGCCTTAACCGCGTGTTCATGATGCTCTCCAAGGCCAACGCCAGCGCAGGCCGCATCTCCGAAGTGGTTTCCCAGCCCCAGGAGCTTGCCATGCTCCCGGAATCCGAGGCCGCAAAGCCGGCGCGTCCCGGCTATATCGTGTTTGACCACGTGGGCTTCAGCTATAACCCGGATACCACACGCAGCCGTGACGCCGCCCGTTTTGCCGGTGCAGGCCGGGAAGCCTGCCTCACCGATATCGACTTTGCCATTCCCAAAGGCGGTTCCCTTGGCATTATCGGTGCGACCGGCAGCGGAAAAACCACCATCATCAACCTGCTCATGCGCTTCTATGATCCCTCCGAGGGCCACGTGTTTGTGGACGGAAAGGATGTCCGGGCCTGGGATCTGGATGAGCTGCGCCGCCGGTTCGGCGTGGTGTTCCAGAACGATGCCATCTTTGCGGATTCCATCCGGGAGAATGTGGTATTCGGCCGTGATGTCTCTGAGGAAATGCTGCAGACAGCGCTGACGGATGCCATGGCGGCAGGGTTTGTCTATGATTATGAGGACGGCGTGGAGCATGCGGCCAGCATTCACGGCGCCAATTTTTCCGGCGGGCAGAAGCAGCGTCTGCTGATCTCCCGCGCCATGGCCGCCAAACCGGATATCCTTGTGCTTGACGATTCCTCCTCCGCCCTGGATTACCGGACCGACGCCGAGCTGCGCAGGGCCATTCGGGAACACCACAGCAGTTCCACGCTGATCGTGATCGCTCAGCGCATTTCTTCCATCATGAACATGGACCAGATCATGGTGCTCGATGAAGGCAGGGTTATCGGAATGGGCACCCATGACCACCTTATGCAGACCTGTCCTGCCTACCGTGAAATTCAGATGACGCAGATGGGGGAGGTGGACTGACATGGCAAGACGCGATTCCGTCATGCGCAAGCCCAAGGATGCGCGGGGCACTTTCCGCCGTCTCCTCTCCTACCTCGGGCAGTTCAAGCTCATGATCGCCCTGGTCTGGGGCATGTGCCTGATCAGCAACACACTGTCTCTGCTCGGTCCGAACCTGGCGGGTTCTGCCATCAATGAAGCCGCTGCAGGTATGGGGAAAGTCAATTTTGACCGGGTGTACTATTATGCCATCCGCATGCTGATCTGCTATGTGTCAGCCTCCCTGATCACCATTCTGATTCACACCACCATGGTTTCCGTCAGCAAGCGGGTCGCCCGGAAAATGCGTCAGAACGTGTTCGACAAGCTGATGCGTCTCCCGGTGGGATACTTTGACCAGAACCAGGCCGGCGACATCATCAGCCGCGTCTCCTATGACATCGATGTCATCAGCACCTGCCTTTCCACAGACGTGGTGTCGATTCTCACCAGCATCGTCACCGTGGTCGGCTCCCTGATCATGATGGTTTCCATTTCCCTGCCGCTCTCCGCGGTAGCCCTGGTCACCGTTCCCGCTTCCATCGCCTACACCGCGCACATGCGCAAGCTCACCCAGCCCCGCTTCTCCAAGCGCTCCAAGAGCTACGGCGCCATGAACGGGTTTGTGGAAGAAATGCTCTCCGGCCAGAAAACCATCCTGGCCTACGCCCATGAGGACGAAATCGAAAACCGCTTTGACCGCGTCAACGGAAATGCCGCCCAGGCCTATTATGATGCCGACTCCCTCGGCGTGACCATCGGTCCCAGCATGGGGTTCATCAACAACATGTGCCTGAGTCTCATCGCGCTTCTCGGCTCTGTTCTGTACATGAACGGCCTGATCGGTCTCGGATCCATTTCCTCCTTTGTGCTCTATTCCCGCAAGTTCTCGGGACCCATCAATGAGATCGCCAACATCATCAATGAACTCTTTTCCGCCCTGGCCGCCGCGGAACGCGTATTCGGGATTCTGGATCAGAAGGAAGAGCCCGGCGATGTGCCGCACGCCCTGAACCTGACCCAGGTGGATGGTCACGTGCAGGCGGATCACGTCTCCTTCGGCTATGATCCCGGCCGGACCATCATCCATGACCTGTGCATGGACGCCGAGCCCGGAAAGCTCATCGCCATTGTCGGTCCCACCGGTGCCGGAAAGACCACCATCATCAACCTGCTCATGCGCTTCTATGATGTGGATTCCGGCCGGCTGCTTCTGGACGAGCACCCCATCCAGGAGCTGACCCGAAAGAGCCTGCGCAGCGCGTATGCCATGGTGCTTCAGGATACCTGGGTTTTCCGGGGCACCATCTTTGAAAACATTGCCTACGGCAAGGAAGGCGCCACCATGGATGAAGTCGTGGCCGCCGCGAAGGCCGCCCATATACATCCGTTCATCATGCGGCTTCCGGATGGCTACGAGACCGTCATCAGCGAAGACGGCGGGAATATCTCCAAGGGCCAGAAACAGCTGCTCACCATTGCCCGGGCCATGCTCTACAATGCCAGCATGCTCATTCTGGATGAAGCCACCAGCAATGTGGACACCAGCACGGAACGCGAGATCCAGCGTGCCATGCGCGAGCTCATGGAAGGCAAGACCTGTTTCGTCATTGCCCACCGCCTCTCCACGATTCAGAACGCCGACCGGATTCTGGTCGTCCGCAGCGGCGACGTGGTGGAACAGGGAACGCACAGGGAACTCATGGACAAAAAAGGCTTTTACTGGCAGCTCTACCGCGCACAGTTTGAATGATGCTTCTGAAAGGACCGGTTCATCGGATGGGCCGGTCCTTTTGCTTATCCTTTGTTCCGCGCTTTCTTTCTCGGTTCACACCGGCGCCGTTTTCTGCTATAATCCGCTCCGAAGTCTTTTCAGGGAGGGATTGGATGGACCAGCTCGAAGGCACGGTTACCGGCACGGTTTTCCGGAATCCGGAGAATGGGTATTCTGTGGTCCAGATCCAGTCCGGCCGGCGTGAATACACGGTGGTCGGCATTCTTCCCGAACTCGCGCCGGGTGAACAGGGCATTTTCGCCGGCCAGATGGTGGAACATCCCCAGTACGGAAGCCAGCTCAAGTGCACCCAGTTTCAGCTTCAGATTCCCTCCACACTTCTCGGCATGGAGCGTTTTCTCGGTTCCGGGCTCATCGCCGGCATCGGCAGAGCCACTGCCAAGCGCATCGTAGAGCATTTCAAGCTGGATACCATGGAAGTGTTCAGCGAACATCCGGAACGCCTCAGCGAAATCCGCGGGCTCGGCAAAAAGAAAATCAAGCTTATCGTCGAGTCATACCAGGAGCATATGCAGGCCCGGGAAGCCATGATCTTTCTTCAGTCATACGGCGTTTCGCCCAATATGGCCGTAAAGATCAGCAAGCGTTACGGGGAGAAGACTTCGGAAATCATCCGGCAGAATCCATACCGTCTGTGTGAGGAGATTCAGGGGATCGGGTTTGCGACCGCTGACAGGATCGCCTCGGCGCTGGGCATCGAAAAGGACAGTCCGGACCGGATCCGCGCCGCGCTTGTCTATGTGCTCATGGACGCCGCCGCGGGTTCCGGACACTGTTTTCTTCCGGAAGCGGAACTGCTTGACAAAACCTCCGCGCTGCTGCAGGTGAACCGTGACAGCATCTTCCTGCAGATTTCCTCCCTTGTACTGGAGCACGCTCTGGTGCGGGAAGGTCCCATGGGCAGTCAGCGTGTCTATCTCACTGACTATTTCCGTGCCGAACTGGAAGTGGCGGACCGTCTCATGGACCTCTATCAGTCCGTGCCCGGCCAGCCCGCCAAGAAGGCAGACCGCCAGATTGACCAGTTTGAAAAGCGCTCCGGCATTTCCTTCAGCCCGCGTCAGCGGGAGGCCATTTCCGCGGCCATGAGCCACGGCGTTCTCGTGATCACCGGCGGTCCCGGCACCGGAAAGACCACCATCATCAACTGCATTATCTCGCTTCTGTCCGAGGAAGGCTCCGTCCTGCTGGCGGCCCCGACCGGCCGCGCGGCCAAGCGCATGTCAGAGGCCACCGGCATGGAAGCCCGGACCATTCACCGGCTCCTGGAATTCAGCGGAGACGAGGAAATGTTCGGGCGTAACCAGGACGAGCCCCTGGAATGTGCATGTCTCATTCTGGATGAAATGTCCATGGTGGACCTGATGCTTATGCGTTCTCTGCTCAGGGCTGTGCAGCCCGGCACCCGCCTGATCATGGTCGGGGACGCCGATCAGCTCCCCAGCGTCGGTGCCGGCAATGTACTGGGCGATATTCTGGCGGCCTCCTGCCTGCCCTCCGTGCGGCTCACGGACATCTTCCGCCAGAGCGAGGAAAGCCGCATTGTGGTCAACGCCCACCGCATCCAGAAAGGCGAGCTGCCGCTTTATAATGAGAAGCATTCGGATTTCTTCTTTGACCGGCGCCAGACGCCTGTGGACTGTGCCAATACCGTGGTGGAGCTTGTGGCCACACGGCTTCCCGCGTTCATGCACTACGGACCGGCGGAGCGCATGCGCGCCATCCAGGTGCTCTCCCCCACCAAAAAAGGGGACGCCGGCGTGCAGGCTCTCAACGTACGGCTGCAGCAGCAGCTGAACCCGCCGCACGGCACCAAGCAGGAGCTGCACTGGGGCGAGACCGTGTTCCGGCTCGGCGACAAGGTCATGCAGGTCCGGAACAACTATGATCTGGAATGGACACGCCTTTCCGTCTCCGAGGAGGGTACCGGCGTGTTCAACGGCGATATCGGCTACGTCTCCTTTGTGGATGCAGAAGATCACCTGCTCAAGGTCATCTTTGACGATGACCGGGAAGCCGTCTATACCAGCGATACGCTGGAAGATCTGGACCTCGCCTACTGCCTGACCGTACACAAAAGCCAGGGCAGCGAATTCCCTGTGGTGGTCATACCCGCCATGCCCGGACCTTCCATGCTGCTGACCCGAAACCTGTTCTATACCGCCCTGACCCGTGCCCGGGACCTGGTGGTCCTGGTGGGCCGGGAGGATGTCATCGCCCAGATGGTCCATAATGACCATATTTCCCGGCGCTATACCACGCTGGCGGCGCGCCTGTCAAACCGTGCCGCGGAAGTCTGAGGAAAAGCATGCGTAAATTCCTGTGTCTGATCATTTTTCTGGTGGGTCTCATGCTCCTGGCCGCTCCGGGCTCAGCCCAGCAGGCCTCCAGTCTTGCCAGTCTCGCCTCGTTTACCCAGGAGGGCCACAGCTTCCGTGATGTGCGCAAGTGCCTTGACGGAGACTACCGCACCTACGCCCCGCTGCTGGCCGGCAAAACCCTGGAGATTGACTGCGGCGGTCTGGAAATGGGCTACCTGCAGCTGCGCCACTATGACCGCGCCGTGAGTTATACCGTGGAAGTCTTTGACGGAGCTTCCTGGCACAAGCTGGATGAAGGCGGACGTTTCCTCTCCGAAGGCTATGAGCTGCCTGAAAAAACCGTGCGTCTGAGGATTCACAATACTTCCCGGGCCCGGCTGTTTCTCACTGAGCTCGGCCTGTATTCAGCCGGCACCCGGCCGGAGGACGTGCAGATCTGGCATGAAGGCGGTGCATGCGACCTCATGCTCATCTCCTGCCATCCGGATGACGAGCTGCTCTGGTTTGCCGGACTTCTGCCCACCTACGCCGGCGAGCGCGGACTGGAAGTCCAGACCGTCACCCTGGTTCCCTCCACGCCCTACCGCCGTCTGGAGCTTCTCGATGCGCTCTGGCACTGCGGGGTGACCCGCTATCCCTCGTTGCTCGGTTTCGGTGATTCAGTGGCATCCACCATGAATGCACAGTACCGCCGCTGGGGCCGGGATTCCGTGGAACGCTCCATTGTCGGTCAGCTCCGCCGATACCGTCCGCGCGTGGTGGTCACGCATGACGTCCATGGAGAGTACGGGCACGCGGGCCATCAGGTCACGGCGGACGCAACCATCAACGCGGTGGACATGGCTGCCTCCTCTGCCAAGTATCCGCCCAGTGCCAAGGAATACGGAACCTGGCAGGTGCAGAAACTCTATGTACATCTCTGGAAGGAACAGCAGGTGCTCATGGACTGGTCCGTCCCCCTCGCCCGCTTCGACGGGCTCACAGGCATGCAGGTAGCCATGGATGCCTTCCGCTTTCATGACAGCCAGATCCGGCGCGGATGGGTCATGGAAGAGGGCGGTCCCTGTGACAGCCGTCTCTTTGGACTGTACATGTCCAGGGTCGGTCCGGATACCGGGAAAAAGGACTTCATGGAACATCTCGGGTATCCCGAGCCAGAAAGTGAGGACGTGGAGCTCGGCGAGGAAGAGACCATGGACGATACGGATCACGCGTCCTATCTTGTAGACGATGACGCAGATGACGAGCTGCAGCTTCTTCTGACGCCCACCGACCTGACCGCGCAGCATGCGTCTGCGGATCCGGAAAAGCCCGTGATTCTGCAGCTCACCGAGGATGAGATTGACACTCTTCCGGACGTATAGAAGGAGGCAGACATGTTCCAGGGCCAGTATGTGCGTCTGCGGGCTTTTGAGCCTGCTGACGTCCAGAGTGACGCTCTTTTTGTGAATCATCCGGAAACCGCGCGTCTCATGTACCGCGGCATTCCGTTTCCCGCCACCATGGAGGATGAAATGCAGTTCATTTCCTCCCAGTCGCGTCTCACCCGCGGTGAATACCAGTTTGCCGTGGAAACCCTGAGCGGAGAAATGGTCGGCCGGTGCGGCATAGCATCCGTGGACTGGAAAAACCGTTGTGCCGAACTGAACATCCTGATCGGCCATCCTTTCCGTCAGAAAGGTTACGGCCGTGATGCCCTGTCCCTGCTCTGCCGGTTCTGCTTCGACCAGATGAACCTGCACCGCCTCAAGGTCAGCGTGCTGTCCAGCAATACCGGTGCCGTCCGCTGCTATCTCAGCTGCGGCTTTGAGCAGGAAGGCTGCCTGCGGCAGGAAGTCTTCCGGGACGGTACCTATCTGGATGTCCTGCTGATGGGACGGCTGAATGATCATGACAGTTACACGCAAGAAAGGAGCGTTCCTCATGCATAAGATTGTAACAAAATTCGGCGGAAGCTCACTGGCTGACGCCGGGCATTTCCGCCGGGTCCGCGAAATTCTCGAGGCGGATCCTGCCCGCATCTATGTGGTCCCCTCCGCCCCCGGCAAACGCTTTGACGGGGACAGCAAGGTCACGGATCTTCTGTACCAGTGTCATCGTCTGGCCAGCCTTGGTCAGGATTTCTCCGGTCCTTTTGATCAGCTGAGCGAGCGTTACCGCTCCATTCACCGGGATCTGGAGCTGACCATGGATCTGGAGAGCGAACTGGAACAGATCCGTCAGAAAATTGCCGACGGCTGCGATTCCGACTGGTGCGCCAGCCGCGGCGAGTACCTCAACGGCCGTCTGCTGGCAGACTATCTCTCCTGGCGCTTCATGGATGCGGCCAAGGTGGTCTTCTTCAAGCAGGACGGCACCTTCGATTCGGAAAAGACCAATGTGGTCATGATGGCACTCCTCGCGGACGGCATTCCCTCCGTGGTTCCCGGATTCTACGGTGTGCGCGCCGACGGCTCCATTCATACCTTCTCCCGCGGCGGCAGCGACATCACCGGCGCCATTGTCTCCCGCGCCGTGAAGGCGGATGCCTATGAGAACTGGACCGACGTTTCCGGCTTCCTCATGGCGGATCCCCGGATTGTGGAAAGTCCCCGGGAAATCTCGCAGATCACCTATGCCGAGCTTCGCGAGCTGTCCTATATGGGAGCCACGGTTCTGCATGAAGATGCCATGTTCCCGGTACACAAGGTCGGCATTCCCACCATCATCCGCAACACCAATCACCCGGACCACCCCGGCACGCTCATTTCCCTTTCCCTGCCCGTGGAGCCGAGCGTTCCCACCATCACCGGCATTGCCGGACGCAAGGGTTTCAGCGTTGTGGCCGTGGAAAAGGCCATGATGAACACGGAGCTCGGCTTCGGCCGCAAGATTCTCCAGATCTTCGAAGAAGCCGGTATTTCCTTTGAGCATATGCCCTCCGGCATTGACAGTCTCAGTGTGGTCGTTGCCGGTGACGCGCTTGCCCCCCACCGTGAGGAAATCGTGCGCCGCATCGCGGAGCTGGCTGAGCCGGATTCCCTCACCATTCATGACAACATGTCCATTATCGCCACCGTCGGCCGGGGCATGGTCAGCAACTGCGGTACCGCCGCGCGTCTGTTCTCTTCCATGAGCCGGGCCGGCATCAACGTCCGCATGATTGACCAGGGCTCCAGCGAGCTTTCCATTATTGTGGGCGTGGATGATGCCGACTTTGAGCGCACCATCCAGGCGATCTATCGGGAATTTGTGGGGTAACCATTCATGGAGCTTACGCTTTCCACCTATCTGATCGTTCTTCCGCTGGTGTTTCTGGCCGGATTCATTGACTCCGCAGCCGGCGGCGGCGGACTGATCTCCCTGCCCGCCTATCTTGCCGCGGGCCTGCCGGCGCACATGGCGGCCGGTACCAACAAGCTCAGCGCCTCCATCGGAACGGCCACCGCGGTGGCGCGCTTCGGTCAGGGGCATCACCTGTCCTGGCGTGTCGGGCTTGTCTCCGCCGCTGCCGCGCTCCCCGCCTCATTCCTGGGGGCAAGCCTGCAGCAGCGCTTTGATGACCGCACGCTCCGCATCGTACTGCTGTGCATTCTGCCTCTGGCGGCGCTGGGCGTGCTTTCATGGCGCGGCAAAACACAGACCCGCTTACGGGTTTCTTCAGGGATGACCGTACCGGTATCCCTGCTTATCGGCGCTGTCATCGGATTCTATGACGGTCTGATCGGTCCGGGAACAGGCACGTTCCTCATTATCCTGTTTACCTCTCTGCTCGGACTGAGTCCGGTCGATGCCAGCGGAACCGCTAAAATCGTGAATCTGTCCAGCAATATTGCGGCTCTTGTATCCTATCTCCGACTGGGCCAGGTTCTGTTCCTCCTCGGTCTTCCGGCAGCCTGCATGTCCACGCTTGGAAGCCTTCTCGGTTCCACGCTGGCCATCCGGAAAGGAAGCGGATTCATCCGGATCATGCTGCTTATCGTGCTCGGACTGCTTCTTGCGAAGATCCTTGTGGATGTGCTATCATAAGCTTGGGAAGCTTTGCTTCCCGGCTTCTTTTTGTGCTTGATCGTACTTGTTCTGAAGGAGTGCGTATGACATATCAACCCAATCCGGGACAGGCTCCGTTCAATCCCGGCGGTACGTCCGCAACCGGCGGCAATGCTGTTCCCGGCAATGGAACAAACGCATCCGGAGCCTGGTCTTCCGGTTTTGTTCCCCTGGGCAGCAGTACACAGCAGCAGCCCTATACAGGCTATGGTCAGACCGGGGCCGCCCAGTATCCGCCCGCTCAGGCACCCTATCCCGGCACGTATGCCTATCCCCCGGCTCCCGAAAACAGCGGCACCGGCTACGCATCGCAGTATGCACAGCAGCCTGTCCCGGGCACCGGTGAGTACGCCGCCGGCTATGCATCCCAGCAGGCACCCGTGCCCCCCGCTGCAAGCCCCGCGCAGAAACCGGCCCGCAGGTTCGGACTGATTCATATTCTTGTGCTCGCCGCGATTCTCCTCGGCACCGGCATCTACCTGTTCTTTGTGTACGGCCCGAAAAGCGAGCCGTTTGCCACCGCCCAGCTCTACAAGCTGACCGTGAATCATCCCGGCGACGCCCTCATTGTCCGCGATGAAACCGTATATGACGCAGACGGCATCACCAGCGTGGAATACCGCTGTGAGGAAGGCCAGTCCGTCACGATCAACACCGCCATATGCGATGTCTATTCTTCGGGCTTTTCCACGCGCGAAATGGCCACGCTTCAGGAATACCGGGATCAGATCCGGGACTATCAGATCAATCTTCTCAATTCCGAGACCACCTATGACGCCAGAATGGTCTCCCTGGAGTCGAACGTGCTGAATCGGGCACTGGAAGTCCGTCAGCTCATTTCCGGCGCGAAGGGGAATCTGCTGAACCTGGAAGAATCCCTGGAACAGGCCATCCAGAGCCGTCAGTACAAGATCAGCGAGAAATATCAGGCAGACCAGCGTCTCAAGCGTCTTCTGGGCGATGAACAGGCGCAGCTGCAGCGCATCGATTCCTGGACGACTACCTTTGACGCCGCCCGCGAAGGCATTGTTTCCTTTTATATTGACGGATACGAATACGGTCTCACGCCTTCCTCCTATGCCACCTTCACTCCCCAGGAAGTGCGCCGCATGATCGAAGGCCGGAAGCCGGACGGCAATTCTGTCTCCAAGAGCAAGACTGCCATTTTCCGGATTGTCCAGGAAGGGTCCTGGAATGTGCTCCTGCTCATGAATGAGCTTTCCGCTGACATCAAGGTAAACGACACCTACAGTCTGCAGCTGGAGAAGTTCAGCGAAAACACGTACAGGGCCGTGGTCACGGACGTGGTCCGTCTCGGCCGGGAACTTCTTGTGCGTCTGAGCATTAACGACAATGTCAAGCCGGTGCTCAATGTACGCGTATGTACAGCCTATCTCCAGAAAGATATTGATGCCTTCCGTGTGCCCAAAAGGGCCATCACGCCATACCAGGGCGATCAGGGCGTCGTTGTGGAGGACTACTCCGGCGGCCTGTTTGTACCGGTGAATGTGGAAATGAACGAGGGCGACTACTGCTATGTCACCCCTGTTCAGGAAGGCACACTGGCCGCAGGCATGACCCTGCGCCTGGCCAATTGAGAGGATACGGAACATGGATGAACTCTATCTTGAACGTCTGAACCGAATCCGCAGGGAGATGGAAAATGCTTCGGAAGGCCGTTATCCCCTGCCAAAGATTATCGCTGTCACCAAAACCCATCCGGTCTCCATGATACAGAATCTGGACCCGGAGCTGCTCCCGGACATCGGTGAAAACCATGTTCAGGAAATCCGGGAAAAAGCACCGCTTCTCGGCGGAAATTTTCGCATCCATATGATCGGCCGGTTGCAAACCAATAAAGTAAAATATATAATGGAGAATGTTCATCTGATCCAGTCCATGGACCGGATGGAGCTTGCTGAGGAAATCCACAGGCAGGCTCTCCGGCATGAAAAGGTCATGCCGGTGCTCCTTCAGGTGAGCCCATGCGGGGAACCCCAGAAAGGCGGGTGTCCCCTGGAAGAGACGGAAGATATGCTCAGAAAGGTTTCCCAGCTGAGCGGACTTCATGTCACAGGGCTCATGGCCGTTATGCCCAACACCGGGGATACGGACCTGCTGGACAGCCTGTTTGCACGCATGCGCCTTCTGTTTGAACAGATGCGCGATACCGCTGTAAACGGCGTGGATATGTCAGTTCTTTCCATGGGCATGTCCCATGATTACACCCTTGCGGCACGCCATGGTGCCACCATGGTCCGCATCGGCAGCGCCCTGTTCGGCCCGCGGGGCTGATAGCGCGAAGATGTTGGGAGGATCACGGATGTCAATTCTCGATCAGGTCGGTTCATTTCTCCGCCGCATCAGCGGAAATCAGGATCCGGAACGCAGAAATTCGGAAAGCAATCTGGCCAATGGCGGTCACACAGGCTATCATCCTGTTGCTCCCCGTCATCAGCGCAGGGTTCCCGAACTGGAACAGGCACAGGCCTATCCGCCCGTGAACATGAACCAGACAGGCGCGTTCCAGTCGTCCATGGGCACCGGCGTTTTTCAGCAGCCCACATACCAGACCGGATATCAGCCCCAGTTTCAGGCCGGCGCCATGCCGGTACAGGGCACCTATCAGCCCCAGCCCATGACAGGATATGTGCCCCAGGGCACCGGGTATCAGAGCACCTTCCAGCCCCAGGAGACTTCCTGGCAGTACGGACAGGCTGCCGCTCCCGAAGTCAATCCGGCTCAGAACGGAAACATTTCCTATATGCCGGGTTCCTTTGTCGGGGATGACGGTCAGGGCTACCGCATGGTACAGCGCCTCGCCCAGCCGCTTTCCGCCGCTTCCTGCTATCGTCTCATCGAATTCATGCGCAACGGCGAAAGCATTGTCGTCAATACCGAGATGATCCGGGACGAGTACGAAAACACCCGCTGCCTGGATCTGCTCTATGGCGCCGCCTTTACCATGGGCTGCACCTTTACCCGCATTTCATCCCGCAGCATTTATCTCATCTCGCCTGCCTCCGTCATGGTCATGCCCTATGAATCCATACGGGAAATGAGCGATGCCGATCAGCAGCAGCGCTGGCCGGGCTCCGTGTCACGGTCCGGCGTTCAGGCTGAGAGCCCGCGCCGAGGCTTCTCCTTCCGTTCTTTCGAGGAGGACAGCAGCATGGATCAGTGGGGCCATGCCCGTTACTCCCGTGCATGAAACACGCCGAGGAAAACACCGCCGTGCTTCTTGAGCACGCAGCGCGTCAGGCCGGAAGAACCGGCCGCAGTGTAATCACACGTTTTTTCCCGGCTTCTGACTGTTCCCTCGCCGTACATATGGCACGCGAGGAACAGGTGGAAGTGGAATTTGACGGCGGTTATCCGGATGCGGAACGGGTGCAGGCCTGTTTTCATTCTGCCGGCGAGCCCGCGGAATTCAGCGGCGAGTGGCTCCTCGTCACCTGGAACACCCGTTTTGCCCATGTGGAGCACAGGGATCTGCTCGGCTCCCTGCTTGGCCTGTACGGCGACCGTTCCTGGTTCGGCGACCTGCTGATCCAGGAGGACCGGGCATATCTGCGCACGCTTCCTGAAATGGCCCGCCGGCTTCCCGGCGAATGGACCCAGGCCGGACGCGCGGCCATCCAGGCTGAGCCCGGCGAACTGCCCGAAACCTTTCTGCAGGCCCAGGGCCGTGAACTTCGCATCACGGTGGCTTCTCCGCGTCTGGATGCCGTTCTTTCCGATGTCCTGCGCATGAGCCGGTCCAAAGGCACCGAAATCATCCGCAGCGGCACGGTACAGATCAATCATCATACCGAAATCCGTCCGGACCAGATACTCAGAGCCGGGGACCTGCTTTCCATCCGCGGTTTCGGACGCGCCCGGGTCTGCGAGATCGAAGAAACCAACCGGCGCGGGCGGATTCCCGTCCTGCTGGAAATCTTTTTCTGAATCACTGTCTCAATACTGCAACGGAAAGGAGCATTCACCATGCCTCAGCAGATCACCATTTCCACCATCGAATCCAAACAGTTCAGCGAAGTTCCGCGCGGATACAATCAGGAAGAAGTCGATACCTTCCTGGATGACATCTGCGATGAAATGGAACGCATGATCGGCGCCAATCAGAAACTGCAGCAGCAGCTGAGAGAGGCTCAGGTCGCTCTTCAGCGTGCTCAGCAGCAGGCTCCCGCCGCTGTTCCGGCATCCGCTTCCTCCGTCTCTGCACCCAGTGCGGATCAGGAAACCTCGTTCCGCGAGATCCTGCAGATGGCCCAGAAGGTCAAGGAAGAGACCATTTCAGAAGCCCGGAAAAAAGCCGAGACCATTCTCAGTGAAGCGCAGACCCAGGCAGAGGAACAGCTTGGTTCCATTGCCAAGGAGAGAGACTCACTCTCCGCGCAGGTGGACGAACTGAAAAAGACAGTGCAGGATTACCGCGAACGTTTCACTGCGCTCATCAGGAGTCAGCAGGAAGCCATGGATAAGCTGGCTGATCTGTAACATATTCCGGGAAGGCTGCGGCCTTCCCTTTTTTTGCAGAAAGGGGGTTCATGATGGACATCATCCGGATCAGTGCACGGCAGCTGGTGGAGTTCACGCTGCACGGCTCGGATATCACCCCCGCCGGTTCCCTGAAAGCCATGCATGACGGCGCGCTGGGCCATCGCGCACGCCAGGCCGCACTCGATGACGGATGGAAAGCCGAAGTTCCTCTTTCCCTTGACATCCCTGTGGAAGACGAAGACCTTGTGATCCGCCTGGGCGGACGCATGGATGCCTTTCTTGATGCTGAAGAGCCCCGCCTGGAGGAAATCAAGCTCTGGTCCGGCCGTGAACAGCCCGAAGAAGCGGCGCCGGCCCATCTCTTTCAGGCCAGGGTCTATGCCTGGATGCTTTTCGCCGACAGAAACATTGCCCGCGTGCATCTTGCTATCGTCTATGTCAGCCGAAGCGGCGAAGTCCGGGGAAAGTTCACGGAAAGCCTGAACCGGCAGGAATGCCGTGAACTGTTTGAGAGCATTCTGCTGCCCTACCTGCACTATGTCCGCACCATCCGGAAGCATGTCCGCGCGAGAAACGCTTCCCTTCTTCATCTTTCCTTTCCCTTTCCGTCCTGGCGCGGGGGCCAGCGGGATATGGCGGTTCAGGTCTACACCTGCATTTCCCAGAAACGCCGGCTTCTGGCCAGCATGCCCACCGGCACCGGAAAAAGCATGGCTGTGCTCTTTCCTGCCCTGAAAGCCCTGGGCCAGGGACTTACCGGTCAGCTGTTCTACCTGACCTCGCGCAATACGCAGCGAGAGGCTCCGCTGGAAGCCGTACGCCTTCTTGGCTCCCAGCCCCTGCATCTGTTCTGCATGGTGCTTCAGGCCAAGGAACACCAGTGTCCTGAGCATCTCCAGTGCTCGCCGGACCTCTGTCCCAGGGCAGGAGGACATTTTCTCCGGGACAATGATGCCCTGGAGGAAATGCTGCGCCTTGATGACTGGTCCCCGGAAAAGATCCGCAGTGTCTGCGATCAGTACTGCCTGTGTCCCTTTGAGTTCAGCCTGAGGCTGACCGAAATTGCAGACGTCGTGATCTGTGACTACAACTATGCCTTTGATCCCGCGGTCCATCTCCAGCGCATTTTCGACCGCGTTACCAACCTTACCCTGCTCATTGACGAAGCCCATCACCTGCCGGAGCGCATCCGGGACATGCTCACGGGCAGCGTCGCGGGCCCTGACATCCGCAGGCTGCGCCAGAAAACAGGCCAGATGCATGGACGCAGGCATCCCCTGTACAAGGCCATGTCCGGCGTGCTTCAGGCCCTGACCGGACTGCCCCGGGACCCGGACTGCGCAGAACAGGTGATCCGGTCCGTACCATCCTCCCTTTTGAACAGGATAAGCGCGCTCACTGACCTGATCAGCGAAACGCCGGACCCTGGCCTTTCCCCGGAAGACAGCGAGCTTCTCAGGGATGTGCACTCCGGCCTGCTCAGTTTCCAGCGCGCCATGGAACAGGATCCCGAGGATTACGCCTTCTTTCTGCGCGGCGGAAAAACGCCGGTCCTCACCGCGCTGTGCCTGAATCCCGGGTCCCATTTTGCCCGCCTGACCGCCCGTCTGAGCGGTACAGTCGCCTTCTCCGCCACCATGCACCCGCTCAGTGCCATGCGCCGGATTCTGTGCATAGATCCTGAGGATGCGCTTTTTGAGGCCCCGTCGCCCTTTCCCCCGGAACACCTTCTGGTCATACGTCAGAATATCGATACGCGCTTTTCCAGCCGCACCGCCACGATCCCCGCCCTGGTCCGGGAAATTGAAGCGCTCTGGGCATCCAGGCCCGGACGCTATATCGTCTTTTTCCCAAGCTTTGCCTATCTGCGCCAGGTGGCGGAACAGCTGAAGGTTCCCGCCCAGGTACAGACACCCGGGCTCACCAGTGAAGAACGCGAACAGTTTCTGCTGCCCTACCGCAGCGCTTCGGAGCCGGTTCTGTCCCTGTGCGTTCTGGGCGGCATTTTTTCAGAAGGCATTGACCTTCCGGGGTCACAGCTTGACGGCGTCGTCATTGTGGGAACCGGACTCCCCCAGGTCTGTCTTGAAAACACCCTGCTCCGTGAATACCTGGAACGGACCCTGGGCCAGGGATACTATCTGGCCTGCCAGGTGCCCGGCATGCAGAAAATCGCACAGGCTGCCGGCCGCGTGATCCGGACCCGGGACGACCGCGGTGTTGTCCTGCTTCTCGACGACCGCTACCGGCTCCCTGTGGAAGCAAGTCTCTGCCCGCCGTTCTGGCAGATCCGCACCGGGGATACCCGAGCCCTGCTGGAATCCTTCTGGGGAACCGGGGATGTCGGATCCGGCAAATAAGTAATGCTTGTCTTTTTTGGAATTTCCATGTATACTGCCCATGTACCCAAGCAAAGGAGGTGTTATGCTTGAAGAAGGTCGAAATCCGCCTCAGTCTGGCTGAGAATGTCAAGACGTTCGTCAATATTGTGAACCGTTATGAGTTTGACATGGATCTGCGCGCCGGCCGCCATGTTGTGGACGCCAAATCGATTCTCGGTATTTTCTCTCTTGACCTTTCCAAGCCCATCACTCTGGAAGTGGACGATGAGCGGAACACGGATGAAGCCCGCATGGAACAGCTTATGAAGGATATTGGGCCGTTCATGGCCTGAGATCCTCCGCTGCTCCGGCAGCCTTCGTGTACTTCCAACGACATCTCCCGGATTCAATTCGGGAGTTTTTTTCATGATTGGAGCAAGCATGGAGCGAAAAAACATCCCGCAGTCCGAAACACGCCTGACCCTGCTGTACGCCCTGTCCTGCCTCGGCAGTGCCACAGAGGCACAGCTGAACCGTTTTCTGACGGAAACCGGGCTTATGAACTATATCACCATGGTCATGACGCTGACTGATCTGGAAAGCGCGCATGATATCGCGCGTACGCCGCATCCCCTGGGCAATGTGCTGGAGCTCACCGAAGAGGGCACATACATGCTCAAAAGCTTTCAGGGGCACATTCCGACCTCCGCCCGCACGCGCATCGAGCAGAAAGCTCCGGCCTATTGCCGCTTCTTCGAAAGCGAGCGTCAGACCCCTGCCACCCTGCTCATGCAGTCTGACGGCCGTTCCTGCCTGAATCTGGAAATCCTGGAAGGCAGGCTCAGCGTGCTCACGGTCATGCTGATTCCGGATGTCTGTCCCACCTTCGTCCAGCAGCGCTGGATCCGCGCTGCGGCCGAAGTCTACCGTCTTGTCACGGAAACGCTGGAAACCACGCAGTCGGACGGCTCCATGCCGGAAAACGCCACGCTGGTTCCCATATCCGATACCGAATGGAAGCTGTTTCTGCAGTCCTCGGTTCTTTCACCGGACTTCGCCCTGGCCATTACGCTGCCCGATTCCGCGCTTCTCAGCCGCTGGGCTTCCGCGTGGCCGCAGGCCTGTCCCATGCTCCGGGAATCCGTGCTCCGTCTTCTCCGGGAAGTCGAGCCGAACGATCCGAATATTCTGTAAATGTTCACTTTTATGTCTGAATTTCCTCACTTTCGGACTTTCACGGCAGATTATCTGATATTTTCCCGAACATTTTTCATTTTCAGCTATTCCATGATTCGTTTTTTGTGGTATAATGCCACTCGATTTCATCCTAAAGGAGCAAGACTGCCGTGGACAAGATCCGACGTAATGAGCGCATGAGCGCCATGATCAAAATCCTCTCCGATTCTCCGAACCATATCTTTACCCTGAGCTACTTCTGCGAGCTGTTCGGAGCCGCAAAATCCACCATCAGCGAGGATATTGACCTGCTGCGGGACACCCTGAGCCATTACGGGCTTGGCGAACTGGAAACCATTACCGGCGCGTCCGGCGGTGTTGTCTTCCGGAACCGGGTAAGCCGGTCCGCCGCCTATGAATGCATCTCTGACATCAGCAAGACACTCAGCGATCCCTCCCGGGTTCTGCCCGGCGGGTTTCTCTATTACTCAGACATTCTGTCCGATCCCGTGCTGACGCGCAAGATGGGTTCCATACTGGCCACGGTCTATCAGGAGATTCATCCGGACTTCGTGCTTACCATGGAAACCAAGGGCATTCCGGTTGCCCTGACCACGGCTGAATCCCTCGGGGTTCCGCTGGTCATCGCCCGGCATTCCTCAAAGTTCTATGAAGGCTCTGCTGTGAACATCAATTATGTTTCCGGCTCCTCCGGCAGCATTCAGACCATGTCCCTTGCCCGGCGCGCCGTTCACAGCGGCGGACGCTGCCTGATCGTGGATGATTTCCTCAAGGGCGGCGGCACCGCAAAGGGCATGATCGACCTGATGCGTGAATTCGAGGTCGAAGTCGCCGGTCTTGCCTTCGTCATGGCCACCGTGACGCCTTCCCGCCGCCGCATCAGCGGTGAGAAATCCCTGATGACCATGGAAGTCATCCACCAGGATGACGATCTGCCGTCCCTGACGGTACATCCGTCGGACTGGCTCAAACCCTGATTACACACTGCCGCAGCCATGGTTGCGGCAGCTTTTGAGGTTCACGGAATTATGGATAAGGAATGGCTGATTCTGGTCGGGCTCGGCAATCCGGGTCCCCGCTATGCCCATACCCGGCATAACTGCGGCTTTGACACCCTGGACCTGGTGATCGATCACCTGCACGCTTCCGCCCCTCGGGAGCGCCTGCAGGGCGCCCTGTACGAAGCCAGTTTGGACGGAAAGCGCATCCTGCTGGTCAAGCCCATGACCTTCATGAATGATTCCGGACTGTGCGTGCGCGCCGTCATGGACTATTACCACTGTGCCCCCGGCCGTCTTTTGGTGATCTATGACGATATTGATCTGCCTGTGGGCCGCACCCGCATGCGTCTTTCCGGTTCCGCCGGCACCCATAACGGCATGCGTTCCATCGTCCAGCATCTGGGCTATGAAAACTTTCCCCGCATCCGGGTCGGCATCGGGGCGCCTGGTCCGAACGATGACCTGATCAGCCATGTCCTGGGCCGGCCATATATCCGTCAGGAACAGGACAGCCTGAAGTCAGCCATGGAACGGGCCGCGCAGGGAGCGCTGGCATTTCTTTCCGAAGGCGCGGACAGCGCCATGCGCACATGCAATACCCAATAGAAAGGACCCTTTATGCAATCCAATATCCTCGGTGCTCTGAATGCGCCGTCGCTTACCCGTCTTCTTGATCATATGCAGTCCGGACGGAGCTGTGCCGTGAGAGGAATCCCGGAAGCCCAGTCCGGCCTTTTTGCTGCGCTGATTGCGCAGCGCACCGGAAAGCAGGTGCTGATTCTTCAGTCCAATGATCTGAAGGCGGGCCGCACCTATGATGACCTGCTCCAGATTTTCGGAAGCCAGGTCCATGTGCTGCCTTCCGCGGAGATGGACCTCACCCGCGGTGTCTCAAGCCATGACCTGACCTGGCGCCGCCTCACGGCGCTCAATGCCGTAATCCGCGGCGAATGCCGGATTCTGGTGTCCTCCGCCGATGCCGTCATGCAGCGGATGGGCGATCCCGATCTGTACCGCTCTTCCATTCTCACCCTGCATCCCGGCGATATCCTGCCGCCCCGGGAAATCGTGGAAAAGCTGGTCACCCTGGGCTATGAGCGCGTGGACATGGTGGAAGGCAGGGGCCAGTGCGCCCTGCGCGGTTCCATTCTGGATGTCTTTCCGCCTGCCATGAGCCAGGCGCTGCGCATAGAATTCTTCGACGACGAAGTGGACTCCATCCGTACCTTCGATTCCATTTCCCAGCGAAGCCTGGAACGCCTGGAAGAAGTGGAGCTCACGCCCGCCACGGAAATCCTGATCACCCCGGAAGCGGCACAGGAAGGCGCCCAGCGCATGCGCGACGCGCTTATGGAACTGGAACAGCACCAGACGCCGGATGCTTCCCTGCTGCTCAACAGCCTGCCCCCGCTCCCTGAGGATGAGGCCGACGACGAAGACATGCCCTCTGCCCCCGCTTCCCGCATGCCCCGCCAGAGTGTCACGGAGACACGGCGCGCAGAGCTCCGTCACCGGCTGGACAGCCTCCGGCGCGATGCGGATACGCTTGAGCTCGGACTTCCCTTCCGGCGCATGCGCACCTGGCAGACCGTCATCTGTCCCCGTACCTGGCAGCTCACGGACTGGTTCCACGCCGATGTCGTCATTCTCTGCGAGCCTGACGGGCTTCGCAAGCGCGTACAGGAACGCCAGGCCGGGTTTGCGGAAGACCTGCGCAGCAGCATGGAGCGCGGTGAAGCCGTAAGCGCCCAGCAGAATCTGCTTCTCACCTGGGAGAGCATTCTGGCTACCCTGAACATGCCGCGCATGGTCATATCGGATCTCACCGGCGCCCTGGCCGGCATCGAAGTGCGCGACGCTTTTGACATGGGTCTGACCGCGTTTCCCGGATACAGTTCCCACATCCGCACGCTTGCCGCGGACCTGAAGGAATGGATCGCAGCCGGCCGGGCGGTATGCCTGCTTTCCGGCGCCGTGGCCCGCGGTGAGCGCCTGAAGGCCGGTCTGGAGGAACAGGGTGTGTCCGCCGTGCTGTCCGAAGACCCGGAAACACCTCTGGAGCAGGGCAAGGTCCTGATTCTCCCCATCTCACTGAGCCGCGGTTTCCGCTGGGATGAAGCCGGCGTCTGTCTGGTCAGTGACACCGATATCTACGGCGCCACCTATCACCGCAGCCGCTCACGCCGCCGGAACGGCGAGAAAATCTCCGCGTTCAGCGAGCTGAACGTGGGTGACTATGTCGTGCACGAGGATCACGGCGTCGGCATCTATCAGGGTACGGTCCAGATGGACAATGACGGTGCCATTCATGAATACCTGCTGATCCAGTATGCCGGCAATGACCGGCTGTATGTTCCCGTGGAACAGCTGCAGCGGATCCAGAAGTACATCGGCAATCCGTCCAATCCGCCCAGGCTCAACAATATCGGCGGAAAAGACTGGTCCCGTGCCAAGGGCAAGGTCAAGGAAAGCCTCCGGAAAATGGCCTTTGACCTTGTGCAGCTCTATGCCCGCCGTTCCCAGAACACCGGGCACGCCTTTGCCCCGGACACGCCATGGCAGCAGCAGTTTGAGGACCAGTTCCCCTTTGAACTGACCATGGACCAGGCGCAGAGCGTACAGGAAATCAAGGCAGACATGGAATCCGGACGCAATATGGACCGGCTGCTCTGCGGAGACGTGGGCTACGGCAAAACCGAGGTCAGCCTGCGCGCCGCGTTCAAGTGCATCATGGATGGGAAGCAGGCCGCCATACTTGCCCCCACCACCATCCTTGCCCAGCAGCACTACAATACCATTGTCCAGCGCTTTGCCGGATTCCCCGTAAAGATCGAAGTCCTCTCCCGGTTCCGCACGCCGAAGGAGCAGAAGAGAATCATCGAGGACCTGCAGAAGGGGTCCATTGACTTTCTGGTAGGCACCCACCGCATGCTCGGCAAGGATGTCAAGTTTGCCAATCTCGGTCTGCTCATCGTGGACGAGGAACAGCGCTTCGGTGTTGCGCACAAGGAAATCATCAAGAACATGAAGTCCCAGGTGGATGTGCTCACCCTGAGTGCCACGCCCATTCCCCGCACACTGCATATGTCCATGGTCGGCATCCGTGACATGTCGGTTCTGGAAACGCCGCCCGAAGACCGTCTGCCGGTCCAGACCCATGTGGTCGAGTATTCGGATACCCTGGTCCGCGATGCCATTCTCCGGGAGATCAGCCGCGGCGGGCAGGTGTATTTCCTCTACAACCGCGTTCAGTCCATTGAACGCTTCTACGAGCGCCTGAACCAGCTGGTTCCCGAAGCCCGCATCGGCCTGGCCCATGGCCAGATGAAAGAGCACGGGCTGGAAGATGTCATGATGGATTTCTACGGCGGAAGCTATGACGTGCTTCTGTGCACCACCATCATCGAGAGCGGACTGGATGTGCCCACCGCCAACACGCTCATCGTCTTTGATGCAGACCGTTTCGGACTGAGCCAGCTGTATCAGCTGCGCGGCCGTGTGGGACGCTCCACGCGGCAGGCCTATGCCTACTTTACGGTGCGTCCGGAAAAAATGCTTTCCGAGACAGCCGAGCAGCGGCTCACGGCCATCCGTGAGTTCACAGAGTTCGGAAGCGGCTTCCGCGTGGCCATGCGTGACCTGGAAATCCGCGGTGCGGGCAACATTCTGGGCCCCGAGCAGCACGGGCATCTGGCCTCCGTGGGCTATGAAATGTACTGCCGCCTGATTGAGCAGGCCATGCAGGAAGCGCGCGGCCAGCAGGATCTCAGCGAGCTGGAAACCCGGGTGGACCTGCGCGTCAACGCCTTCCTGCCTGAAAACTATATCCGCGACAGTCATCAGCGCATGGAAATCTACAAGCGCATTGCCGCGCTTTCCACCGAAAGCGACCGCGCGGACATCATTGATGAAATGATCGACCGCTTCGGCGAAATGCCCGCGGAAGTGAACACCCTGCTGGATGTCGCCCTGCTGCGCTCCATATGCCATGACCTGGGGGTCTCCCAGGTCAGCCATCGCGGCGACGTCCTGAACATGCGTCTGGACCAGCAGTATGTTCAGGATCCCATGGCCCTGATCCAGGCCATGAAGGCCACGGACAAGCGTCTGAGCCTCAGCACGGCCAAGCCCACGGCCATTCTGCTCACTGTCGGGCGCACCACCGAATCCCGCGTGCTCGCGGAAGGCATCCGTGTCATGGACCGTGTACGCGAGCTGTATCTCGCAGCCCTGAAGCCTGCCGAGAGCGCGGAAAGTGCCCCGGCCCCCGCCGCCGAATCCTGATCATGCTCATGGTTTTTCCTGAACTTCTAAGGCCGCTGTTTCCCCGCCTGCGGGAACAGCGGCTTTTCTATTGCGCGCAGTTTTCATTCCGCCGTGTCCACTTCCCGGTCCCTCCTTTCTTTGGATTACAGAATTCTCACCTCTTCTTTTCCCGGAAAAGCGCTTTTTTTCTATTGTATTGCCTGGGACCGGATGATAGAATTTTCCTGTACTGATAAGACGTTTTCCCGTATTCCTTCCCCACAGGCAATGATCCGCAAAAACAAAAGAGACTCAGATCTGAATTCAGAAGGAGAGGATTCCCATGGCAGATCTCAGCAAATATCTTGATCCCTGGTACCGGGATGACGATGAGTCCATTCTGGAAATCTACGATCTTGAAACCGGGACTTCCGAGACGGTGCGCGAATTTGACACCGTCATTGAAGCCCCCAACTGGTCCCCTGACGGCCGTGCCCTGTATTACAACAGCAACGGCCGCATTTTCCGCATCGATCTTGAAACACGCAACGTGTGTGAGATTGACTCCGGTTTCGTAAACGCCTGCAACAATGACCATGTGATCTCCAGTGACGGAACACAGCTGGCGGTCAGTCATCAGACGCTTGAAGACGGTCAGTCCCGCATCTACACCCTGCCCATCGGCGGCGGCACCCCGCGCCTGATCACGCCCCTGGCCCCCAGCTATCTGCACGGCTGGTCACCCGACATGTCCACCCTCGCCTACTGCGCCTGCCGCAACGGTGAGTATGACATCTATACCATTCCCGCCCAGGGCGGCACGGAAACAAGGCTCACCACCGCGCCGGGACTCAACGACGGGCCGGAGTATGACAGCGCCGGCGAGTACATCTGGTTCAACTCCGTACGCACCGGGCTCATGCAGGCATGGCGCATGCGCGCGGACGGCAGTGAACAGACGCAGATGACGTTTGACGAGAACTGGAACACCTGGTTCCCGCACATCTCCCCGGACCGCACCAAGGTGGTGACCATCTCCTACCGCAAGGGCGATCTGCAGCCCGGTGAGCACGTGCCGCACAAGCATGTGGAGCTTCGGCTCATGGATGCCGACGGCGGAAACGTCCGCACGCTGGTCAGGCTCTTCGGCGGTCAGGGCACCATCAATGTCAATTCCTGGTCACCCGACAGCCGCAGGTTTGCCTATGTACGCTACCGCATCCGCGGGATCGGCGAACTCTGAGACATGGGTGAGAACAGATGAACACGCATGTAAAATCCAAAGGCTTTGCCCAGATCAATATCGTGGTCCGTGACATTGAAACCGCCGCACAGAAATGGGCTGACCTGCTCGGTGTGCCGGTTCCGGAAATCCATCTGAACCATCTCGAGGGCGGGGAAAACTATACCTATCACGGCAGGCCCATTTCCTGCGATCTGAAAACCGCCGCCATTGACATGGGCGGCTGGGTGCTGGAACTCCATGAACCCGCCGGCGGGGAAAGCTCGTTCCAGGATTTCCTGGACAAGCACGGCAACGGAGTGCATCATATCGGTTTTGAGGTAGGCGGCGACCGGGATGCCATCATCCGCGAAATGTCGGATGAAGGCTATGATACCGCCCGCACCATGGGCATCTATCCGGGAAGCAGCTGGACCATCGTGGACGGCGAAGACACGCTGGGCGTCAACCTGAACATCAAGCCCGTGCGCTGAAATCAGGCGCCTGTTGCAAGGAGGAAGCATACATGATCTACGCAATGCTGGAGGGGATTGACAAGCCCCTCTCCCGTCTGACCTATGGCACGCCCGGCTCCGCCACCCGCACCGACCTGCGCGCGGAAGCCTTCCGCAGCTATGATCTCGCATGGGAAGCCGGCTTCCGCACATTCGATACGGCAAACAGCTATGGAGCCGGGGAAGAAACCCTCGGCGCGTGGCTGGCCTCCCGCGGTCTGCGGAATCAGGCCGTGATCCTGGACAAAGGCTGCAATCCCGGTCAGAACGGCAGCACGGACCGTTTTTCCGCAGCGACCATCCGCAGCCAGGTGGAGGAATCACTCCGCCGCCTGCAGACCGATCACGTGGAACTGTATATCCTTCACCGGGATGATCCCACCGTTCCGGTAGACGAGATTGTGGAGGAGCTCAACCGTCTGCATAAGGAAGGCAAAATCCTGCGCTTCGGCGGTTCAAACTGGACCCTGGAACGCCTCCTGCAGGTGGAAGCGTACGCGCAGCAGCACCAGCTGGAAAGCTTTACCGCGGTCAGTCCCGCTTACTCTCTGGCCGAATACATACGCGATCCCTGGGGAGGCAGCGTTGCCCTTTCCGGCAAAGACCGAGAAAGCTTCCGCGCCTGGCTCCATGAAAACCGGCTTCCGGTATTCTGCTATTCCTCCCTCGGCCGCGGATATCTGTCCGGCAAGTTCCGCACGGACGGAAATACCCCCATTGAGCAGTGCCTGCGCCAGGGCCCCATTCTGGAGTATGACGCCCCCGTCAACCGTGCCCGTCTCGCCAGGGCGGAACAGCTCGCAGAGCAGAAGCACTGCACGGTTTCCCAGATCTGTCTCGCCTGGCTTCTGAAGCAGCCGATGAATCTCTTCCCCATTGTTGCCCCGACCTCCGAAGAACATATCCGGGACAACGCAGAGGCCCTGAACCTCCCGCTTTCGGATGCCGAAGCCGAGTGGCTCTTCGGCTGACCTGCGGTTTTCACGCATTCACAGGCTTTCGTGAATTCCATTTTTCCGGATTGAAGAAATCCGTTTTGTATGTTATTGTCTTCCTGCCCATATTTTCCACCGGTGAGAAGAAACAGGAGGGATCGCATGGCAGCCCCGAATCTTGCTCAGCGTTTTCTCGAACTCAAGAAGCAGGTAGGCGGAAACCGCGAAAAACAGGCCTTTGAATTCACCTTTGGACGCACACCCGAAGAAGGCATGGGAATCACAGCCCCTGCCCCGCATATCGTGCGGATTCTTTCCCAGATCCATTACGCGCTTGAAATGCAGCAGACCGGAGCCTGCAGCGGCGAGGAAGCCATAGGTCAGGCACTCGGTATTCTGGAAAACCATATGCGCCAGGAAGGCGTACTGACCCGTGACGCATGCATGGAAGCGGAAAACGCGCTCATGCCCCTTTCCGGAGCAGCCAGGTCCTTTGATCTCATTTATGTGGGCCATGCCCATATTGACATGAACTGGATGTGGGGCATGCAGGAAACGGTGGCCGCAACCCTGTCCACCTTCCGCTCCGTGCTGCATATGATGGACGAGTATCCGGACTTCACGTTCATGCAGTCCCAGGCCGCCGTCTATGAGATTGTCGAGCGCTATGACCCTGAGCTCATGCAGGATATCATCCGCAGAATCCGGGAAGGGCGCTGGGAGATCACAGCCAACGCCTGGGTCGAAACCGACAAGAACATGCCGGATACCGAATCCCTGCTTCATCATGTCAGTGTCACCCGTGCCTATATGGAAAAGACATGGGGCGTGGACACCCGGTCCGTCCAGGTGGATTTTTCCCCGGACACCTTCGGCCACAGCCGTTTCATCCCGGAAATCAACTCCTTTGCGGGCATCCGCTATTACTATCACTGCCGCGGCACCCAGCAGGACGAGGTCCTGTTCCGGTACCGTGCGCCGTCCGGCCATGAGGTGCTGACCTACAAGGAGCCTTACTGGTATAACAGCGGAGTCAATCCGGACAACGCCATCGGGCTTCCGCAGCTCACCCGCAAATGCCGCGGCCTCAAGACCGGGCTCATCGTGTACGGCGTCGGAAACCACGGCGGCGGCCCCACCCGCAGGGACATCGAGCGTGTCCGCGAAATGGCGTCCTGGCCCGTATTCCCGAGCATCCGCTTCGGCACACTCCATGAGTATTTCCACCGCGCAGAGTCCGTCTATGACCGTCTGCCCGTTCTGAACCAGGAACTGAACCCCATCTTCACCGGCTGCTATACCACCCAGAGCCGCATCAAGGCGGCCAACCGGAAAGCCGAACTCTCCGTCCGTGACGCATCGCTCATGTCCGCCCTGGGCAGACAGGTATGCGGCTGCGAATACCCGGGCTCACGCCTGGACCGTGCCTGGCGGGATATCCTGTTTACGCACTTCCATGATATCCTCACCGGTTCCTGTGTCCAGGAAAGCCGCGAATATGCCATGGGCCTGCTCGCAGACGCCATGGGCTTCACCCAGACCGCGCTGGGCAATACCCTGCGCGTCATCTCGGAGCACGTGGACACCTCACAGTTCCAGACCGGCGAGGACATCTCCCTGCATCAGGCGGAAGGCGCCGGCGCAGGGGCCGGCGTGGGCTTCGGCGTCGGCACGGGCATGGGCCGTGAACTGAACACCTACTTCGGTGTGCCCAATCCGGAGCGCGGAAGCGGCCGGACCCGGGTGTACACCGTATTCAACACTTCCTGCGTCGACCGCACGGAAGTGGCCGAGCTCCTGGTCTGGGATTACACCGGGGACCTGAGCCGGCTCGAAGCCGTGGACGCCGCCGGTCACGCGCTTCCGCTTCAGATTCCCGAGAACATGCCCCAGCGCTACTGGGACCACATCTATGCCCGGGTTCTGGTGCAGGTTTCCGTGCCTGCCCTCGGCTACAGCGTCATTGCGCTGCAGGAAAAGGCACTGGACAGATATCCTGTTTTCCGCCTCAATGACGTGCGCGTGGATCCGCCCACCGGCCCCATGATTCTGGAGAATGAATACCTCCGCGCCGAGATCGGCCCGCGCCAGGGCGCTCTGGTCTCCCTGATCAACAAGGAAAGCTATCGTCAGCAGCTTTCCGCTCCGGCCGGGCTCTGCCTCGCCATGGCCGATTCGCACACATCCGATGCCTGGCGCATCGGCCGGTATTTCTCCCTGACCCCGGCCGAGGGCGTCACCTCCATGAAGTTTATTCCCGGTCCGGTCCGTCAGTGTGTCGAGATGGAGCAGCAGATCCTTTCCTCCACCGTGAAAACCCGGATCACACTGGACCGCGGCAGCCGCGATCTGCATTATGAATGGGAGATCGACTGGAATGAAACTTCCCGGAATCCTTCCGTCCCCGTTCTGCTCTTTGTCGCTCCCCTGACCGGAAACCCGCCCGCTGCGACGCGGGATGTACCCGGGGGCTTCGTCTCTTCCGAGCCGCGTCACCTGGACGTACCCTGCCTGAGCTTCCTGTCCGCGGAGAACGCGGGCACCGATCTTACGCTCATCAGCGACAGCAAGTATGGGTTCCGCTTCGCTGAGCACGCGCTTACCTGCACACTGATCCATTCCGCCGGCAATCCGGACCCGTATCCGGAACGCGGCCTGCACCGCATCTCACTGTGGATCTCCACGGTCAGCGGTTCCCCGCTTGTGCGCAAACAGCATGTGGAGGCGCTGAACCGGCCGCTGATTCCCATGTCCACCCGCGCCAGGGCCGGCCAGCTTCCCACGCAGATGCAGTTCATGAAGATTTCCTCCAATGTGCTTCTCACCGGCGTGGAGAGCACCGAAGACGGCCGGATTCTTGTGCGCGTATGCGAAACCGAGGGCAAGCCTGCCCAGGTTACCCTGTCTGTTCCCTTCCCGGTCCGGGAAGCCTGCCTGACGGACATGCGCCTCACGCAGACCGGGACTGCCGAGGTTTCCGATGCCGGCATCACCTTTACCGCACCTGCCCACAGCATAACCCAGCTGCTTATGACGCCCGGGAACTCCTCTGCTGAATCCGTATAACCTTTCGGGAGCGGCTGTTTAACAGTCGCTCCTTTCCTGTTTTACGAATCTGAAACCGGTTTCATGCTGTGCACCATGTCCATGAAGAAACAGAACGCCCCCGAAGCAGTCCCGGAATACGGAACCGCCTCAGGGGCGTTCGTTTCACTTCGCTGATGTATGCTTTTCCCGTGGAGCTTCAGTCCACTGAGCCGGCCAGCTGCGCGTCCGTGACTCTCAGGATCAGCACCTGCTCATCCTCTTCCCAGACGCACTCGGCACCGATGGCCGAGGCAAGGAAGCTGCTGCTCATATACCAGTGTCCTTCATCAAACATGACCTGACCCTGTGCCGCTTCCACTTCACTGTCGCCCACGCGCACATCATAGGTCTGGAAATAGGATGTGCCCTCGCCGTATTCACCCCGCAGGCGCTCCGGCATATCCACGGACATGACAAATCCCATGAGCTCAAAGGTCACATGCGTCCGGTCATTCTCGCTCATCTGCCATCCGCACACCGGTGTCAGCACGGTCATGTCCAGCACGGCCTCGCCGTCGCGAAGCCATACAAAGCTCTCTTCCACAGGCAGCATGGCTCCGTTGTACAGAAGTCCCGCCTTTCTCAGCGGATTCCAGGAAGCGCGCTCATCCGCAGACACGGGGATCAGCCCGTCCGGATCCGGTGTCGCCGTGGGCACGGGACTGGGCGTCACGGTCTCCGGGTTGGGCACCACCTGCTCATCTTCGAACAGGCGTGTCTGTGTGGCACGCCCGGCCACGCCGTCCGGGGAAAGCCCGTTGTATCTCTGGAACAGCAGCACGGCATTCCGGGTCTGATACCCGAATACGCCGTCAATATTGCCCGACAGATACCCCAGTTCCTTCAGCCGCTCCTGAAGCCGGCGGACCTGATCTCCCCTGTCCTTCATGCCCAGATTCCTGTAAGCGGGATTCGGGGTGATCGTAGGTGCCGGAACCGGTGTGGCCGGAGGCGCCGTCACCGTCACGCTTCCGATGATCATCACCCCGTCAGAAGTGGGCTCCGGCATATCCGTCGTTTCCACAATGGCCTGCGGCGCCGCTGTCACTTCCGGCAGGTCCGAGGGCAATCCGGAAGCACCCACCTGGGCCGCCACTGTCAGTGCCATATAGGCAAGTAGTGTTTCAATAGGATTCATATGATTCAGGGCATGCAGGTGCACGCCTCTCCCTTCCTCCGTACTCAGGCGCACTGCGCCTGAGGGGATTGTAGCATACTCATACCCGTAAGTCCACTTTGCTGCCGTCCCTGCCCGCCGTGACCCGGATCTGGGTGGGAATGCATTCCTCCAGACGGCTTACGTGGGAAATAATGCCGATCTGCCGTGACTGGCCCGCCAGGGATGTCAGCACGTCCATGGCCGCGCTCAGCTCCTTTTCCCCCAGGCTTCCGAAGCCCTCATCTATGAACATGGCTTCTGCCTGACGCATGCCGGAGCGTGAGGAAATAATGTCGGAAAGTCCCAGTGCCAAGGACAGGGAGACCTCAAAGGATTCTCCACCCGACAGGGAGCTCGTATTCCGCTTTTCTCCCGTCACTTCATCCAGAATATCCATGCCCAGGCCGCTCACCGCACGTCCGTCCTTCTCCGTGATCCTGTGCACCAGCCGGTAGCGTCCGCCGGTCATCCGGTCCAGATGCGCGTTGGCCTGCTCCAGAATCTCCCGGAATGTATAGGACAGCACAAAGCGGTTGAACGCGATGCGGCTGCCCCTGTTCTCATTGCACGTAGCCAGTTCCTGCAGCATGCGGGCCGGGCCCTCGGTTCTGGCCAGTCTTTCCGAAGCCTGTTCCACTTTCGCCCTTGTCTCCCGCAGGCGCTGCTGTCGACCCAGCGCGGCTTCCACGTTCTGCCGCATCCCGTCCAGCGAAGTGCGGATACCGGAAAGCTTTTCTTCCAGCTCAGAGGCATCCGGGCCCTCCATGCTCTCCGGCAGCTCCGCCTTATACAGCCTCACCCGCTCCGACCATGTCTCCCAGGCCTTGTCAAACCCGGCCATCTTTTCTCTCAGGTCCTTCAGATATCCGGCCGGGTCCCTGCCCATGCGCTGACGGAAATCCTGGTACATTTCCTCGCTGAATTCCTGGGCTGTCAGGGCATCCCGGTAGGCCTGCTGACGCTTTTCGCACTCGTCAGTCTGTTCCACCCTCAGCTTTCCGTACGCCTTCAGACGTCCTTCCAGCTCGGCGGTCTCCTTCTGCACCGCATCCAGGGCAGCGTCCACCTTTTCAATGGCCTTTTCCCCGTCTGCACATTCCCGGCGGCACGCTTTCAGCGCGTCCTCCGCTTCCCTGCGGCTGGCGTGCTCCAGATGGAATCCGCTCATACGCTCGCGGATTTCCGGCAGCCGGACTTCCAGCCCGCCGCAGACTTTCCTTTCCTGTTCCCGCTGGCTTTCCAGGCCTTTGATCGTATCCACCAGACGGTCCTGGATCTTCCCAAGGCGCTCCTGTTCCTCACACCGGGCAAGGCATTCCTCTTCCTGCGCAAGAAGCGTCTTTCCCTGCTCCTTCAGCTGTGCTGCGCGCTTCAGGATTTCTGCGGAATCCCGCAGCTCCGCCCACTCCTGCGTTCCGCCCATACCGCGCCAGGTACCCAGAAGATGGCTGCACTTTTCCTCGAACGTCGCGCCTGCCTTTTCCACTTCGCCCCTGGCATGGCTCAGGGCCTCCTCCAGCCGCCGCCTTTCCTTCTCCGCCTTATCCACCGCCTTGCTGTCAACGGCCTTCGCGGCATCCGCCGTGCATTCCGGCCGGTGGTCACGGTCAAAGGCCGTGCCGCAGACAGGGCATTTTGCCTCCCCGTCTCTGTCGATGTCCTCTGCCAGACGCTTGCCGAGGCTGGCCGCCTGTCCCTGAACCCACAGCCGCATCGTCTCCTGATAGGCATGATCCGCCCTGCCGGCATCCGCCAGAGCCCTGTCCATCGCTTTCAGGCATGCTTCCTTTGTTTTCTCCGCGGCGAGCGTATCCGTACGCTCTTTTTCGGCATCCTGCGCCGCGAGGATATCCCGGTCCGTTTTTTCCCGCTCGCTGCGCACCCGGGCAAGGCGCGCGTCACAGCCTTCCAGTTCCTTCAGACGAAGCCGGTTCTTTTCCTGCTCATCCTTTTTCGCGCCCAGCTCATCCTCCGTATGCTGCAGCGCTTCCCGTGCCTGCAAAAGCGCTTCCTTCTTTGTACGCTCCTCCTGCTGGAGCTGCTCCCATTCCTCGTACCTCGGAAGACTCTCTTCCAGCTTGTGCGCCCGGATCCGGCTTTCAGCAAGCCGCGGCTCCATCTCCGCATGCACCCGGGCGGCTTCTTCCTTCAGTCTGTCCACGTTCAGCCGGTGGTTTTCCAGCTCATGCGTGGTCTTCTCCGCCTCCTGAAGGGTACTCTGCAGCTGCTCCCGGCTCTTCACCCACGCATCTTCCGCAGGCCTGATCTGCTGCACCTTTTCCCCGGTCTTCAGGTCCGCCTCATGCGCCAGGCGCTCCGCTCTGCCATGCTCCAGCTCTTCCAGCTTCTTTTCCGCCTCCCGCAGCTGTTCCCGGGTCTGCTCGGCCCGTCTGCGCTGCTCGAGACGCTGGATCATCGCATCTCTTTCCTTTTCCATCCCGGTCTGCTCAAGACGCATGGCTTCCAGTTCCTTTTCCGCTGCGCCGCAGATCTCCGCCAGCCACTCCAGCAGCTGCGGATGCGCCGCGTCCGGCGGGTTTTCCGCCTCCAGCGTTCCCAGGGCTTCACTGATACGTTCCCGGTCCTGACGCCTTTCCTCCTCCAGCGCGCGGCTGGCATTGCGCATGCCTTCCTGGAACACCCGGTACTGCCGGTCGTCAAAGAGCAGGGAAAGAATACCTTCCCGCTCATCCGTCTTTGCGCTCAGGAATGCCCGGAACTCGCCCTGGGCCAGCATGGCAATCTTGCGGAACTGACTGTCGTCCATGCCAAGGATCTGCCTGACCGCATCATTGACGCTTTCCCATTTTTCCACCGGTCCCGCCAGCCCGTCTCCTCTGAGCACCGCTTCCTTTACCGGCGGTGTCACATATTTTCCGGTCTTGCGGTCCCTGCGCAGATGCATGCTCCGCTCCACATCATACCGGTGCCCGCCATGCGTAAAGCTCAGGGTCACCCGGGTGGCGCGGTCCCGGCCGCAGTAGTCCGAGAGCATCATTTCCGGCTGGCGCTGGGTACCGCTGGCCTTTCCGAAGAGCGCGAAAACCAGGGCATCAAAAATCGTGGTTTTGCCCGCGCCTGTATCCCCGGTGATGAGAAACACGCCGCTGCCCAGCCGGTCAAAGTCCACCTCTGTGCGGTCCTTGTAGGAACCAAAGGCTTCCATGGTCAGAATTCCCGGTCTCATGCTCCTGCCTCCCCGCCTCTGATATAGGTCAGAATCTGCTGCGCCAGCACGTCCGCGTCCAGTTCGGGATGCTCCTCCACCCGGCTGCCCGCAAACCTTATCAGCGCCTGGGCTTCCTCCGAAGGCAGCTCATCCTGATTCTGCTGCTTCCAGTACTCCAGGAAGAGGGACTCCATGCTGCGGTCCTCGCTCACCGGGCCTTCCATGCCCAGGTCACCCGGCTGGTAGTTCCGCACCCGCTCCATGCAGACCAGCACGTTTTCACGGTCGTTCAGCCGTGCCTGCAGGCGCTCCATCACATCCGGCGGAAGCGTGGCGTCCGTCAGCTGAAATCGCACATATTCCCGCCTGCCCAGTTCCGCGCAGGCCTTTTCGGTCTCCTCCAGCGTTCCCCGCAGCGTGCGCAGGGGATGCAGGGGTGCTATGGTCCGCATCCGCACCTGAAGCTTTCCCTTTTCCTCAAGCTCCACGATCAGGGCGCCGCGGTTCCCGCCGCTCCCGTCCGCCGCCCCGGCCTCATCAAAGTGATAGCACATCGGCGATCCCGCATAGCGGATGGATTCGCTGCCCATGCACTGCGGCCTGTGGATATGCCCCAGCGCCACATAGTCAAACCCCGCAAAAGCGGACGCGTCAATCAGCCCGACGCCGCCCACCACGGTTTCGCTTCCGCCCCTGTGCGGACGCTCACCCCCGCTGATCACCGTCTGATGCGCCACAAGGACATTGCGCACCCCGGTGTCAATATGCTGCCCGGCGATCAGGGCAGCGGCCGCCTCCGTATACGTGGCGTTTTCCTGCCTGAGCACCGCGTTCACCGACGCCGGGAAAAAATAGGGTAGCAGATAGATCCGCACTTCTCCCCACGCATCCTCAAACGACAGCGTTTCCAGCTTTTCCGAGATCACGCCCGCCACATACAGCCCGCTCCGTCTGAGAAGGCTCTGCAGGTACTCAATGTTCTCACCGCTGTCATGATTGCCGGCAATCAGCGCCACAGGAATCTTTTCCGCGCACAGCTCCGTCAGAAAATCCCCGGCCAGCACCCTGGCTTCCGGCGAAGGGCTGCGCCGGTCAAAGAAATCCCCGGCAATCACGATCAGATCCGGCTTTTCCTCCCGCGCTATCCTGATCAGTTCCTCCGCCATGTGCGCCTGATCGCCCTCCGTACACAGCGAAAGATCGTACAGGTTCTTGCCGAAATGCAGATCCGCCATATGCATGATCTTCATGACTTCTCCTCCTTGTCCTGAAAAACCGGGATACCCGTCTTCGGGCATGCGCTGACCAGTTTTTCCTTCTCGCTCCGGGACAGCCGCTTGAGATGCCATTCCCGGCTCATGGCCAGTTCCCGGGTTTCGCACGCTTCAAGATAGACCATTTCCAGCGGCCGCCGGGACCGGGTATACCGGCTGCCGGTTCCCCTGCTGTGTGCCTCCAGCCGCTTTGCGGGGTCCGTGGTCCATCCGGTATACAGTGTTCCGTCCGAGCACCGCAGCATATACACAAATGGCATGCCATTCCCTCTCTCTTTTCCATTCCAGACTGAATATAGGGGAATTTATCTGAAAAAGCAAGCTGAGTCCCCTGAGCGTAATGAAAAAACCGGTCCCGCTGCCGGAACCGGCTGTATGTCTTTTTCTCAGGGAAGCTTGAGACAGGCCATGGCCTTCTCCGCCTCAGCCAAAAGTACTTCCTCTCCAGGCAGCTCTTCCATGCTGCCCGGCAGGGACTGGACAGACACCACAACGCTTGACTTCTGCACCGTATCCGTGTACACCGTCAGCATGCTGTAGGAATCCTTGTCCGCGGACTCAGGCTCGGACATCTTGACCCGGACATAGGCGTACATGCAGTCATGCCCGCCCAGCTGTCCCTTTTCCGGCACAACCTCATCCTCTGACAGATTGTATCCGGCATAGGTATCCATCATGGTCTGCGCGTCACGGTTGGCCACACCGGCCACATAGATGTAATTGATCCCGTTCTCCTCTTCGGGCCGGACACAGCGCGTGCGGTTCTTCGAGTCGGAAGAGATAAAGAATTCCGGATCCAGTGCATATCCTTCGGGGATATCGAAGGTGGCCATCTTGTAATAGCGCGGATGCCGGTCATCCCCCAGATTGGTCACAATCCAGTTGTCCTGCACGCCCCTGAGAGTACCGAAGAAATTCGGAATGCTTCCGCCAGGTCCCACAAACAGCTTCAGCAGCAGGAACAGCACGATCAGGGCTGCCACACCGGCCACCGATGCAATGGTGATCTTCCGGCCGTTCTTTTCAAGGAACGCTTTGCGCGCCTGATCCTTTCTGCGCTGCTCCGCCTTCTGCGCGTTCTTTTTTGCCGCAGCCCTGTCGCGGTAACTGACTTTTCCGTTTGCCATATGAAATGCCTCCAGTCATTTGTTTGCATCCCCGGAATCTTAGCACCTTTTGCCCGGTTCCTCAAGTCACAATCTCCGGAGGCACAAGTGCGCGCCTGTCAGAGGATGGAGCGCAGCGGCGCGCGCAGATATCTGGCCAGAAGCCATGCAAGGTAGA
>CAMNDE010000025.1:0-40913 GCA_946534895.1 uncultured Clostridia bacterium | reverse complement strand
ATGCAATTGGGTGGTGAGATGGATGGCTCGGTTTGAAGCTGAGTTCTACGAGAGAGAAAACGGCGAGCAGCCGGCCCGTGAATTCCTGCTGTCCCTGGACAAGAAAATGCGCGCCAAGATGCTGATGATCATCGGCGTGTTACAGGATAACGGGTATGAGCTGAGAGAACCATACTCCAAGCATTTGTCTGAAGGCATTTTTGAGCTGAGAGCACAAGTCGGTTCGGATATTTCCCGTGTACTCTATTTCTTCTATGTTGATCAGCACATTGTGCTGACGAACGGGTTTATCAAGAAAACGCAGAAAACACCGCCGCAGGAGATTGAAAAAGCGAAAAGGTACCGGGCGGATTATCTGAGCAGAAGGAGGGAAACAAAATGAGCGTGAAGTTTGATGATTTTCTGAAAGAACAGCTGCAGGATCCTGAGATCAAAAAGGAATACGATGATCTTCAGCCGGAACGGGCCATCATCCAGGCGCTGATTGACGCACGCCTTCAGACCGGCATGACCCAGAAAGAGCTTTCCGAAAAAACCGGGATTGCCCAGGGCGATATCAGCAAGCTGGAACGCGGCAATTCCAACCCCTCCATCCGTACGCTTCAGCGCTTGGCCGCCGGCATGGGAATGAGCATTCAGCTAAAGTTTATTCCTAATGGAAACGCGTAAAGAATCCTTATTGCTCAATGGCCGTGGCTTTTGCCACGGTTTTTTCTTCGCGGATTATTCTCCGTTGTAACCATTTACAACGCGGAAAGTTGTAAATCGGTAAAACTGCGTAACAATTTCCAAAAACTGAAAACCGGAGAGCATTGTAGATCAATACTCTCCGGAGTCGAAGTGGCGGGATTCGAACCCGCGGCCTTTTGGTCCCGAACCAAACGCGCTACCAAACTGCGCTACACCTCGCCAAAGCCGATAATGGGACTCGAACCCATGACCTGATGATTACGAATCAGCCGCTCTACCAGCTGAGCTATATCGGCAAGGTCAACAGGCAGGATTATAACAGATGGAGTCCCATTTGTCCAGTATTAAATTGTTTTCCTTAGTTTATTCCAAGGATTTTTTTCGGCTGTTCCTCTGTCAGCCTGTAAGCCATATCCTCGCCATAATCCCTGACAAGCATATCATGGCACGCAAGCATGTTGCACGCCCTGCTGCTTACATTATGGCTGTCCGATGCAGCAACATCAATCAGCCGCTCCTTCAGAGCATATTTTGCAAACCGATCGCCGAAAAAGCCATGGGCCTTGAGCACTGTATTACAGTTCATCTGCAGATAAACCCCATAACTGTCATGGAGCTCATGCAGCCGCTTCATATTCTCATGAAGGCACTGATATCGCTCCACGTGAGCAATCACCATATTCAGCCCATGATTGCCCATGTCCCTGCAGGCATGACAGATCAGGTCCCATTCCACATTCGGCATAAACTCCACAAGAACGCTGCTGGTTCCGGCCAGGGTAGGGATCTCAGACTGAACTGCCATTCTTGCGGCGGCATCGGTATAGAGAATCTCACAGCCGGAATACAGCGTAAGCGCCAGACCTTCCTGCGCAATCCAGTCTCCCAGCTGACGAATATGATCCATATACGTATCCCAAGGGAAAGGACGATGCCCAGGCGTACAATGGCTGCTGCAGCAGATTGAAGTTACCTGGTTTTCCAGTGCCTTACGGATCATTGCCTGGCTCATTTCAAAATCTCTGGAGCCATCATCCACACCAAAAACCAGATGATGATGTATGTCTATCACGGTTATTTTTCGTCTTTCTTATATTCGTAATGCGAATAATGGGAATAAGTATAATAGTGATTCTTGTAATAATTCCGCTCAGACAGGGTACGGATGCTTACACGGTTAATAATGCAGCCGATCACCTTGCAGCCGGACTGCTCGATCTGACGTACAGAATCGATCACTTCGCCCTTGCGGCGCTTGCCGTACTCCACAACCATGACCGCACCATCACAGCTCTTGGCGATAACCGCTGAGTCAATCACCAGACCGACAGGCGGTGCATCCACCAGCACCAGATCGAACATATTGGCCAGTTCATCCATCATCTGGGAAAAATACACGGAATCAAGCAGAGGAAGCGGATTTGCCATTTCCCTGCCCACCGGAACAAAATATGCTCCGGGAATGTCCGTCTCATAAATGACATCATCCAGGGAATTATATCCGGCAAGATAATGAGCAGCGCCAACCAGTTCGCCCGTTTCCACCGGGGTAATGCCGAAGCGCTTGACCATCATGGACTTGCGGAAATCTCCGTCAACAAGGCACACTCTCTTGCCGCGTCGTGAAAGATTGGCCATGATCTGGATGGTCATGGAACTCTTTCCTTCGTTTTCCGTACAGGATGTAAAGACAAATTTCTTCATGTCCCGACCGACAAAGGAAAGGTTTGTACAAATGGAGTTGAGAGCCTCAGTGCCGGAATAGTCCAGGGTTTCCATCTTAGAAATCTTGACTTTACGCATCAGGCCTTCCCTCCTTTGTTCTTATTCCTTGCGCGTTTGCCGGACTCGTGACTGTGTCCGGAATGGAAATCCATCTGCTCCGTCACCACACCAAGCGTGGGCAGCTGCAGAATCTTTTCGATGTCCTCAGCAGTCCGCACCTTGTCATCCGCCAGGAACTGAATGGTGATCACACCGGCAGCAAGAATGGCGCCGATGAGAAAACCGAGAAGGATATTTCTGGTTTTGTTCGGGGCAGACGGAGCGGAAGGCACCCGGGCTTCCTCAAAGATGCTCGGCTGATCCTGGTCCATCTTCACTTCAATAAACTCACTGGCCACCTTCGCATAGGTGTTGGCCATTTCCTTCGCTTCCACAGGATCCGTACTTGTCACGGTGATATACAGAATACGCGTATCACTCGGGTTGGTAACGTTGACCATGCGGTTCAGTTCATTGTAGGAATACTTCAGATTCAGCATCTGAATGACACGCTCATGCACATGCCAGTTGGTGAAAACCTGCTGGTAGTCCTTTGCCATGTAATTGCCGATCTGAAGGTCAGACAGATTGATGGCTGAATTCTTGGAACTGACCACATAAAGCTTTGAAGTGGACTGATACGTTGGTGTGACAAATCGGAATGTATAGACGCCCATCAGGGCTGCAACAAGAACCCCGGACAGGATAATCCAGTACCACTTTTCCAGGTACTTAAGCAGCAGTTCCACCAGATCAATCTCAACAACATCGTTTGTCTGGGTCTGTCTCTGATTCGGCACTGCCGTTCTCATCCCGGATCTCTCCATCTGTAATAAACCTCCCGATCCATCCCGCCAGCATAAGTCAGGAACTATTTAATCTGTTGTCAAAAAAAGAGTCCGTACACCCAAAGGGGACGGCTATCATCCTGACAGCCGTCTACCGCTTTGGTTCACGGACAAAATGTCTTACTTCTTGATGAAGACAAACAGAACATCTTCAGCGGCCCACAGCTTTTCAATTTCGTCCTGCTTGAAAACCATGACCACTTCGTCTTCTTCGCTTACAGAAGTATTCTGATGTTCGCTCCAGGCAACATCGCCCTTGGCGTCAACCAGACCGATGAAAGCGCGGGCAGCGTCACCGTGCTGAATGCCAGGAACAGCCATCTTGATGATGTAAACTTTCTCGCCATCCTGCTCTTCTTCGATGATTTCCGCATCGTCCATCTTGACATCAACGATATCAGCCACGAAGGAACCCTCTTCGATAGCTTCTTCCGCGCCAAAGTACTCGGACAGCTTGCCTTCTTCTTCCGCTTTCTTGATCTCTTCCATGATGTCTTCCACCGTCTTGGTGGGGGTTGTCACGACAGTACCAGCATTGGTTCTGGTCTTGTCAGTCACCGTAACGCTGGGACTCTCAGCAAAAGCAACGCTTGCCGTGAGCAGCATCATTGAGAGAACGAAAGCTACCAACTTCTTCATAGTGATACACTCCTCCGTGCTGGTCAACAGCACAATCTTTATTGTTCTGCCGGTCTGTAGAAAGCATCCAGAACCCAGTTCACAACGTCCTCGGGCTCCGTATGATATTCCACAAAACCGTCATCACCTTTGGTATGAACCCCCGGTATATCCTCCACCTGACGGACTGTATACTGCCATGCACGGTTCATCTCATTGAGAATGCGGCCACGTGCTGCATCCGTAATCAGTCCATCTCCAAGTGCATCAAGCACCCGGTCTCCGAAGGAGGCATCCGACTTCAGCTTCTGTTTGAGAAGATCCATGGCCCCGTTCATCCACATTCTCTGACGCATCTGACGGGATGCATTGGTGCCGTCCCCTACAGACATTCTGGACCGGACGAACAGTTCCGCCTGATGTCCATGAAGCGTAAGCGTTGTCCCCTGCTTCATCTCAGGATCCAAATGGCTGAAGTCTTCACTGAGGGTTACAGTTACACCACCCAGCAAATCATTGAGCACATCGATGGCTGAATAATCCAGTGCGAGGAAAAAATCCACATCCACTTTGGTGAGATATTTTTCCACCGCTTCCACTGTGTTAGCCCCGCAGGCCTCCTGGTCAGCGCCATAGGCATGACTCAGACAGATCTGCATTCTTTTCGAGCCCGAGGGCCGTCCGAAAATAGAAAGCACAGGTACTTCAGCAATGGTGTCACGGTCAATCTGCAGCTGACGAATCTCATTGTTCTGATGATCAATGGAGAGCAACAGCAGGAAGTCCGCCTGACCGCCATTTCGATATGAACCCAATTCCTGGGTGGTATCCCGGTCTACCCCGATGATCAGCAGGTTGGTGATTCCGGTCCGCTTGTAGTACGTCCGCCCGTCCACAATCCACTCTTCATACTGTCCGAAGCCCTCAGTCATCACTGAGCGCTCTTCAGGATGTCCGGACGTTTCAAGCCTGCGGCCAACGATATATCCGCCAACAAGAAGGATGATCAAAGCCGCCGCAGCTAAAATGGCCCGAAGAAGAATCGAATTCCGGTTGCGTCCCATGTTCGGCCCGCTTTCCTCAGGATTTTCCAGGTACATATATTCGGCTTTCCGGCTGAATATACGTGTGTATTTTATGCCCTCGTGTTTTATATGTCAACATGTATTTATGCTTTTCCCCTGTTTTCAGATCGATTTGGAAAATATTTGCCAACTTCCATGTGTGTATATTCTGTACAATATGTGCCCGGTAAGACGCATATTCTCAAATGCTGTCAATCGTGTTATCCTAAGCAATGCAGAAATGCATTAATTCTATGAAGGAAGACGCCCTGAAATGGATACTGACATACTTGCACGTTGCACCCACGGCTTTCTTGTGGAGCAGCGCAGAAAGCTGTGGCGCCCCATGATTCATGTGATAAAAACCTGCGCCGCAATCCGTCCTGACGAAACGGTATGTGTTCCTCTCAGTTCCCGGGCAGATACGGTCCTTATGGCGCTTATGCTTTCCCAGCTTCACGACCACAGTGATTTTCCTTTCCGCCTGTTGTTTTTCTCCGACAGCAAGCCGCTTGCAGATGAGCTTGCGCCCCTGTTTCCGGATGTCTGTTCTGCTCCTCCCCCGCCGGCCCCTGATGTATCCATCGCTCTGCCATGGACGAGTCAGGATACCGTGGAATATCTGCTGGATCAGCTGTTCAATGCCGGCAGAATCCGCGGTGTTCTCCCCCGTTCCCGTGCCGGTTCCGGCTATCGGGTGATCCGGCCCCTGTTCGATATCAGGCGCGAGGATATAACCTCCTGGCAGCAGAAATTCTTTCCATCCCTTCCTCTTGGCTGGGAGAAGGCATCTCCTGAACAGCAGGAGATCCGGCAGCTTATCGCCCGCCTGAAAACCGGGAATCCCGATCTGGAGAAAAACATATTCAACAGCCTTCATAATCTTGATCTTGATACCATGGCCGGCCAGGACATGTGTTCGCATGTGCCGTGTTCAGGGGAGGAATCATACAGATGACGAATGCCTGCAGAAAAACACCTATCTGGCAGATATGCCTCTGTGCCCTGCTGATTTTCCTGTGTGCCGGGGCTTTCTATCTGACCATGCTGCCCGCAGAGTATTTCATGGATGAAAACAACGTCTTCTATCTCGGCGACAATGTAGCCAGAGGACTGGATGTCTACAAAGTGGGCCTGTCCCAGCATATGCCTTTTTCCTATTACTTCGCCGCTCTGTTCGGTCTTTTTCATCCCCTCAATGACAATATGTACCGGTTCTGCTTTTATATTGCCCTGTCTCTGCTTTGGACCGGAATGTATCTTCATCTGCGCCGGGACATCCCCTGGCCCGTTTTCCTTCTGATGCCCGTCCTGTTCATCGGGCAGCTCAGCCTGATTCATCTCGGCACCAATCTTGTCTCCGAACACTGGGCGGGTATCGGGCACGTCATTCTCCTTCTTGAGCTTATACGCTTCGAACGCACAAAGCACCTTTCCATCTCTTCCTGCCTGTGGATTTCCTTTTCCATTCTGCTGACCTTCGGATGCGTTTTCCCCAGTGCCTTCTCCATTGCCGTGCTGGCCTTCGGCGTCCTTGTGCGGCAGATTTTCCTGATTGAGCGGGAAACCCCTGTGCAGGACAGAAAAGCCGTCCGGAAAAGCATCATCCGGGAAGACCGGAATCTCATACTCATCATCCTCGCTCCCTGGGCAGTGCTCTGCCTCTGGTACCTGATCACCGGGAATTTTTCCAATTTTATTTACTCGGTCTACACCCTGAATGTGGATGTATATCCCAAGTACAATCCCGGACTGTCTACAGACGGCATGAACACGCTGTTTTCCTTTCTGCCCGCCTTCTGGACCTATCTTACGGACAGTTTCCGTGCAGTCTTCTCCGGCGACATCACGCTGCTGAGCCTGTGCAGGCTTCTCAACGCAGTCAGCCCGATTCTCGCCTCCTGCCTGCTGATCCCCGCACATCCGCTGACAGCCCTGACATTCTTCTTCTCCATTATCATGATTCCCACAAGGGGATTTGACAACTTCCACGCCATGCATTACATATGCGCCGCTGTCTGCTGCACCTGCCTCATGTGCGGGGCCGGCATTGCCCTTGCAGCCCGTGAGCCCCGGAAAGTTCGTTCATGGATTGCGCTTGCGGCAGCGCTTGTTATCGCAATTCCGATTGTATATCCGCTCATCCCGGCACTGCCCATGATCCCGAAATTCGTGTCATCCGCCGGCCTGACGCGCCAGGCCTACGATCCCGCCTACCTGACAAATGTCATTACGGATCCCGGTGACCGTCTGCACTTTGCCACGGATGATGTCTCATCCATTGATATCAGCCGCGGCATGGACTATGGCGCAGCATGCTATACCCCGTGGACCTGGGAAGCTTTCGGCAAGGAAGAGCTCAGGCATCTGGAAGAAAACCAGACCAAGATTATCTTTTTCGATGAAACCGCTGAAATCTGGGGATACAGACGCCAGGACTATGCTCCGGAAATCTTTCAGTATCTGCATGATCACTATTATCAGTTCGGATACACCATCTGGATCCGCAGAAGCTATCTTCCCGAAACCATCAGAAGAATGCAGGAAGCCGGGATTGAGGAATATCTGATTTTTGAAGACCCCGTTCCGCTTTCGGAAGAAGCCGTGTCAGGCACCGCACCTGCCCATGATCTCCGTGCTTCTCTGGCGTTTGATGAGGAAACACAGCTGGAACTCATTGAGTTCTGGCCCCATCATCTGGATCCCGCCCATGATCTGCAGGTCTCCGTCATACGTCAGGATACCGGGGAAACCGTGGACTCCTGCACATTCACCACGAAATATGCCAAGGAAGATGTGATGAATCTCGTCTATCTCGAGAACTGTGTGCTTGAAGCGGGGATCAGCTATGAGATCTGCTTTTCCTGCCCGGATTCCTCGCTGGAGCTTGATGTGACAGCAGGCGGTCAGCCCCGTCTGTCCCTTTCCGTCACCGAACCCTATTACGAGGAGGAATGGGACGATTCCTATGATTCCTACGACTGGGAAGAGGGCGTCTGAGCACCAGCCATTCCCATCGCATCTCATTACACGTCCAATTCATATCAGCAGCAGAACGCCGCCCTGCTTGTGCATGCAGGGCGGCGTTCCTGTTCAGAGACTATTCAATTGTTATCCGCTGCCTGTTATCTTCCGTACGCGTCCATGGCAAAGTAATACGGCTGTTCCGTGCCCTCATAATAGGCATCCCAGCCAACCACAATCTCTTCAAGCCAGTCCTCCGGCATATAGTAAATGCCGGTGAATCCATCTTCTTCCGGTTCCAGCCACAGACGCCAGTAATAGTCGTGCCCTTCCTCAAGCGGCACAGCATCAAAGGTCAGCGTAGTGCGCACCGCATTGCGGATGTCCTGCATAGGCGCCGTGAAGCTCCCCTGTTTTGTATCCGTGGTTCCGTCCCAGAGTTCCACGCAGATCTGTCCCTTCCGGGCAATGTCATGCGTCTCAAACTTGATGTCCAGGCGCTCCACGGAAGGCTTGCGCGCGTCAAAATGCTGTTCGATCGGTGACGACGCATCCTTCAGTTCCAGAACCCACTGTGCGTCATGAGCTTTCTGAATCCAGCTCGAGAAGGCAAAAGGCTGCTTCAGCATGGACCCCAGGCACAGCAGAGCCGGAACAATGAACAGGCACACGCCCGCAATGAATCTCAGGCGCAGCACGCCGATTTCCGCCTTTTCCTTTTCCGCAGGCTCCACGAGATACTTTGGATGCTTGAACAGTCCATTGACCAGGAAAATGGCGGAGATCACGGAAAACGGCAGGGACACATCATTGATCCGATAAATGTCCTGCATGCTCAGCGCAGCATTGTAGCGTTCACCGATCATGCCGGAAAGAATGCCCGCCCGCATCAGGTTCTGATCAATCTCATACTGCCAGAACCGAACGGTAAACCATACAAAGCAGAGCATCATCACAAGATCCAGGAGCCAGAACACATCACTGCGCCTGTGCATCATGGTGCCCAGCACCAGATACGGCACAGCCAGGATCAGCCACTGCGGATGCCACATGCTCAGACCGAAGGTCAGAAACATGACCAGGGAAAGGAAATACACCATCCACTGGAACAGCTCTGTCCGGTTCCTGGGATCGGTGAAGAACGCCCAGGCGCATACCGCCACAAACCCAAGCATGACCAGGGAGATGGTCTGACGAAAGCCGGTGTCAAAGGATACATTGAAAATATATCCTGTGGCATTGAACCGCGTCACATCGCTGAGCATGCGCCGGTCCTGAAGATAGAAAAGCGTCTCCAGTGCAAACGGCACAAAAAATCCTGCGCCCTTGAGAAGGATCTTCCATACATTCTTCTCCTTCAGAAGAAGCATCGGCACGAAAATGAGCAGTGCAAAATATTTGCAGGTCATGGCAACGGCAAACGAAGCCACAAACCCCAGATCCTGATCCTTGAGATAGAAATAGGTGCCCAGCAGAATGAAGAACACCGTCAGACTGTCATACTGTCCGAAAATGAACTGGCTGAAAAAGGCAATCGGAGAAGCAGCAAACGCATAGGCGGCAATGCGGCTCTTGTTTTTGCTGAAGCCGACCAGCATGCAGATCTTTTCCAGCAGCAGCGCACTCATGGCATACGCCAGGATCGGCAGGCCGGTGTAGTACAGCTGTACGCCGAATGGAACAGACGTGGTGACTTCCGTCTGTATGCCGAGAATCTTGAGCGGAAGATTCCAGATGGCAAAGAGAATGTACTGCGTGGGCATATACATGGCAGACCAGATTTTCGCTGCAACATAGCTGTAAAAATCCAGAATATGCCCGTTCAGCAGTGCAAAGCTTGCCCCGGCCGTATGCAGGATGTCCACCTGCTGAAAAAGGAGATGCGAAGCAAGCGCTATCAGCACAAACAGGACGGCATCAAACCATCGCACGCGCTCCTCATGCTCCTGCGGGGCCAGAATCCGCTTCCGGCTCATTTGGTTTCCTCCTTCGTTTCCGATTCAGGGAAATTGATCCGTTCCTCTTCCACGACAAGCGGCCGACGCATGACACGCTGGTTGATGGAGGCAATGTACTCACCGATAAACCCGATGAACGCCAGCTGAATGCCCGCCAGGAATGTCAGGCCGACCACCAGTGGTGCCTGGCCTGCGTCAAAACCGTACCAGTTGATCAGCTTGCTGACCAGATAGTAAAGACTGACCAGGAAACTGCCTGCCGCCACTGTTGTCCCCATAAACACGGCTGCATGCATGCCTGCCTTGGTGTAGCTCGTGATGCCCAGCATGGCCGCATCAAACAGCGTAAAGAAATTGTTGTGGGTCTTTCCGGCGCGGCGCAGCGGCTGCTCATAGGGCACTTCCTTGCGTTTTCCGCCGAGCTCGGCCACAATGCCCCGGATAAAGGGCGTGGGATCATGAAGCTCACGCAGCACCTGGATGAAGGAGCGGTCGTACAGACCGAAACCCGTAAACTGTTCAATCTGTTCCACCGAGGAGAAGCGCTTGATCATTTTATAGTACAGCCCGCGCAGGTGGTACATGATCTTGTTTTCCCGGGAACTGGTCTTCACGCCGCAGACGATCTGATAGCCTTCTTCCCAGTATTTCAGGAATTCCGGAATCATTTCCACCGGATCCTGGAAGTCCGCGCAGATGGATATGGTACAGTCCCCGCTTGTCTGGCACAGTCCATAGTAAGGGCTGTTGAACTGTCCGAAATTCTTCACATTGAAAATGGCACGGATCCTCGGATTTCTTGAGCAGATCACGCGCAGAAGGTCCCGCGTATGGTCCGTGGAGCAGTTGTCAATGAAGAGCAGTTCATAGTCATACTGGGTGAGTTCTTCCATCTGCCTGACGATCGCCTGGGATATGGGGACCACATTCTCCTCTTCGTTGTAGCAGGGAACCATGATGCTCACCAGTTTTTTCCGTTGTGCTTCCATGTCGTGTCCTTTCCTTCATTCGCGCTTAAGCGCCTCTACGGTTCTCCGGATGCCTTCCTCAAACGGAACCTGCGGCTTCCATCCGGTATCCTGCCGGATCCCGCTGATGTCCGCCTCCAGGTGCATCACCTGGCCCGCCGGATACTCCAGTTCACCCAGCCTGAGCGCCCGTCCCGGGGCCATCAGATCCCGCACCAGTTCAAAGCAGCTCCGGAGTGTTCTGACCTGACCGGAACCCACGGGATAGATATGCCCGTCCTTTCCGGATCCGGCAAGGGCAATCAGGGCTCTGGCCGCATCATGGGAAAACAGGTAATCCCATTCCTGCTCACCGGCTGTGAGCGGCATGTCTTCCCCGCGCCTGAGCGCTTCCATGAGCATGGGAATGACGCTTCTGGGATTATCATGAGGACCATACACGCTCAGGATTCTGGCCCATACATGCCGGATGCCGAATGCCCGGCAGTGAATCCGTGTCATCTGTCCTGCACAGAGCTTGGCAATCCCGTACCCGTTAAGCGGGGCGCACGGGCTGTCCGCGCACATCCGGCCTTCAATCCGGCCATGCTCTGCCTGACTGCCTGCGCCGACAAACACTTCGCATCCCATATCCCTGGCAGCTTCCACAGCATCAAGGCTTGCCCGGATATTCGCTTCCTGCATGCGCATGTCATTGCGTCCCGGTCCGATCGTTCCACGCCATCCGAGATGAAAGAATGCATCCGCATGCCCCACCTTTTCAGGCAGTGCGCCCATCTCGGACAGGTCAAGGCTCAGAAGGTGCGCACCCGACGGAATGGAATCCGTCCGCCTGGACGCGGGATGCGTAACAGCATAGACTTTCCAGCCTGCTTCAAGCAGTTCCTCTGTCAGAGCAGTTCCTACAGCCCCGGTGGGCCCGGTAATCACAGCGGTGCCGCGCTCAGTCATCACTCGTCCTCCATCGGAATATACATGTTCTCCGCGAGCTCTTCCCTCGGCAGGAAGGGCGCGAGGTCTTCCAGCGGCGGACTCACCAGCGACCCGTCTTCCAGACGGCGCGCGCTGGACTTGGGCTCCCATACCTGCTTTGTGTCCGTCATGATCTCACAGAAGGTGAATCCTTCCGTTTTCAGTGCCCAGTCGATGCATTCCTGCACCTCACGGTTTGAACAGGCTCTGCGGTAAGGATACCCGAACGCATCCGCTATTTTCGCGTAGTCCGGGAAACTCAGGTCTCCGCTTTCAGGGCCGATTCCCACTTTAGTATGATGGCTGAACAGATTGGTCTGGGTAATCCGGATACTGTGATAGCCCTGGTTATTGATGAGAAACACCTTTACGGGAAGGCGGTTGGTGACAATGGTCTGCAGTTCCTGCAGATTCATCATAATGGATCCATCGCCCTCCATACAGATAACATTTTTCCGTCCGGCAGCCACGCAAAGTCCGATTGCTGCAGGCAGTCCGTATCCCATGGAAGCCACAGCATTGTTGATGATAAACCGGCTTCCGTGCCGGATTTTCCATGTCTGATGCCCGGCCACGCAGCACGCGCCGTTCGACACGGCCGTCAGACTGCCCTCCGGCAGTGCGGATGAGAGAATATCCATGGCCGCATAGACATTCGCATACCCGCCGTCAAAAGCCTTCTGTTCCTCGGTCACCACCGGATACCGTTCCTTCCATTTCCGGCACTGTCCGCGCCATGCGTCACTGGCAAAGGGCCCTGAAGGCAGACGCGCTTCGAGCCCGGACAGAAAATCCGCCGCATCCGCCCAGATGGGAAGGTCCACGTGAATCGTGGGCTTTTTCAGTTCCGCCCGGTCCGCGTCCACCATGATCACCCGGGCAGCACGCGCCCAGGACGCAAACTTATAGCCCGTCTGCCGGATGGAAATGCGGGTGCCCACAGCCAGCACGAGATCGCTGTTCTGTACGGCAAAATTCCCGGCACGATCTCCCATATTCCCGCCGCGTCCGCAGTAGAGTGGATCGTCCGTCTCCATCAGGTCAATGCTGTTCCAGTAGGTCACCACCGGAATGCCCATCCGGTTCACCACGCGATGAAACAGTTCTGTGCAGCCCGCCAGACGAATGCCGCCTCCGGCATAAATCACAGGCCGTTCGGCTTCCTGGAGCATTTCCAGGGCTTTCTCCAGGTCCGCCTCCGCCACACTGGGCGGAGCCAGCGCCGCGTCCTCAGCGGGATCGTATCCGGTCAGCTCATCCGTCTCAATCTGCATGCCCTGGAAATTGACCGGGATATCGAGCCACACCGGGCCCGGTCTGCCCTGCGTCATGAGATGGAATGCACGTTCCAGGTGATAGCGGATGGTCTTCGGGTCTTCAATCATGACCGCATACTTGCACATCGGAGAAACAGACGAAACAATATCATACTCCTGATCCCCCACAGCGCGCAGCGGCAGTCCGTCCGTGAACTGCATGGCATAGCGGGCGGTGGTGTCATAACGCACCTGTCCTGACAGCACAAACATGGGGATGGAATCCAGCCAGGCGCCGAGCACGCCGGTAATGGCGTTCGTGCCCCCGGGGCCTGTCGTCACGCAAAGCAGTGCCGGCCGGTTTTCCAGCCGCGCATAGCTCTCTGCCGCGATGGCGCATGCCTGTTCATGATGCTGATACATGCAGGAAAGACCTTCCATATGCCCCAGCGCATCATTGAGATGCATGGCACCTCCGCCCACCACCATGAAGCAGTCCCGGATTCCATGATCAACCAGATACTGTGCCACATAGTCCGACAGTCGAATACGCATCCCTTTTCCTCCCTTGCATCAGGCTTTTTTCTTTCCATCCTTCCGGGCGAAGGCCCAGAACTTGTTAAGCACAAAATTCAGAGGCACCGTGATCAGAAGACTGAGCATGGCAGACGCCCAGTACGGAACGCCCTGCCCATTGAGAAATACCTTGATGGCCGGAGAAAGCACCAGGCCTGTGACGGCATAGCTCAGCACAGTGCGCAGATAGGCCCTGAAGGACCTCCCGCTGCCTTTCCCCCCTTCAGTGGAAAACACATAGCGGCTGTTCCAGTAGTAAGAGTTTGCCGTGCTGATAAAGAAGGACAGTGCCGTCACCACCACCACGCGCACGCTGTCCGGCGCCGCGGAAATCCCCAGGCGCGTCAGAAACGACACCACGGAAGTGAACTGGACATTGCGCAGCAGCACATAGTAGCAGACCATTTCTATGGCATAGGAAATCAGGGTATTGCTCACGCCCACAAGGGAAAACTTGATGAACTGCACCACATTTTTCCCTCTGCCCGCCTCCAGCCGTTTCAGAAGCTCACGCAGCCTATCCAGCATGACATCACGCCTCCGCAATCGCAGCATGCAGGGTATCCGACATATACCGGAGCATGTCGTCGGTCATGCCGGGATATACGCCGATCCAGAATGTATGCTCCATGATCCTGTCCGTGTTCGTCAGCTCACCGGCCACACGGTAGCGTCCGCTTCCGCGGATGGAATCAAAGGCCGGGTGACGGATGAGATTTCCGGAAAACAGCATCCTGGTCTGAACCCCATGGCCTTCCATATAGCGGACCACCTTTTCGCGCTTGATGCCATCACACAGCGTGATCAGGAAGCCGAACCAGCTGGGCTCGCTGTCAGGCTCCGCCTCCGGAAGCACAATCCTGCCCCCGAGGTCTTCCAGACAGGCACGCAGACAGGCCCAGTTATGCCGTCTCCGTTCAATGAACGAAGGGAACTTCTTCAGCTGCTCGCACCCGATGGCTGCCTGCATGTCCGTCACTTTCAGGTTATATCCCAGATGGGAATACACATACTTGTGATCATAGCCCGCCGGCAGTTCCCCGAACTGTCCGTCATACCGCTTTCCGCAGAAATTATCCTGTCCGGGCGGGCAGATGCAGTCGCGTCCCCAGTCGCGGTAAGACAGAATCAGCCGGTTCAGCAGGGGATCGTTCGTATAGACAGCCCCGCCTTCGCCCATGGTCATGTGATGAGGCGGATAAAAGCTGCTGGTGCCCAGGTCGCCAAACGTACCTGTATACTTTGTCTCCCCGTTGAGCGTGTAACGCGTTCCAAGGGCATCGCAGTTGTCCTCCACCAGCCACAGGCCGTGCGCATCACAGAACGCCTTGACCGCCCGGATATTGAACGGATTGCCCAGGGTGTGCGCAATCATGACCGCTTTTGTGCGCGGGGACAGCGCCGCTTCCAGCGCTTCCACACGGATGTTGTAGGAAGGAATGTCCACGTCCACAAAGACCGGAACGGCGCCATACTGCATGACAGGCGCCACAGTGGTGGGGAATCCGCAGGCCACTGTGATCACTTCGTCTCCCGGCAGAATCTGCCTGGCACCGAGTTCCGGAGCCGTGAGTACCATAAACGCCAGAAGATTCGCACTGGAACCGGAGTTCACAAGATGCGCGTATTTCACGCCGAGAAACTCGGCGAAATCCTTTTCAAACTGACGGCTGAACCGCCCGGCAGTCAGCCAGAAATCCAGCATGCTGTCGCACAGCGCCTGCATTTCCTTTTCATCATACACCCGGGACGCATAGGCGATCCTGTCTCCGGGAACATAGGGCTTTTTCTGTTCCTTGAACTGATGATAATACTCGGCTACCTTTTCCCGGATTTCCCGTCTTGCTTCCTCTTCCGTCGACCAGGCCATCTTATTCTTCCCCCATCATCAGATACGATTCTATCTCACGGTCCATTTCCGCAGGAATATCCCCGCCGTCAAAGTATACGCGGGACCACTTTACAGTCTCCTCCAGTGCCCTGCGGATATCCCAGGCCGGCTTCCATCCCAGCTTCTGACGGATTTTCGAGCAGTCAAGCTTGAGGAAACCCGCTTCATGCGGCGCATTCTTTTCCGCCAGGTTTTCCCAGCGAAGCGACCCGCCCCATGCTCTCACAAACATGTCCACCAGTTCTCCCGTGGTCACGCAGCTGCTTTCATCGGGGCCCACGTTGTACCAGGACGCGGCATCCGGTTCCTCACACTGACGCATGGCAATGAGCAGATATGCGGACAGGGGTTCCAGCACGTGCTGATACGGACGCGTGGAGTGCGGGTTGCGCACCTGGATCGTTCTCCCCTCGCCGGCTGCACGCACACAGTCGGGAATGATCCGGTCACGGGCGAAATCCCCTCCGCCGATCACATTGCCCGCCCGGGCCGTGGAAACCCGGGGACTGTCCGCAGCACTGAAAAAGCTGCGCACATAACTGTGCGTCACAAGCTCGGAGCAGGACTTGGAATTGGAATAGGGGTCAAATCCGTCCAGCATCTCGTCCTCGCGGTATCCCCATGCCCATTCCCTGTTCAGATACACCTTGTCCGTCGTCACATTCAGCACCGAACGCACGTCAGGCGTGCTGCGCACGCATTCAAGCAAATGAACCGTACCCATGACATTGGTCTCATAGGTATACACCGGCTGTTCATAGCTCGTCCGAACAATCGGCTGCGCAGCCAGGTGCAGCACCACTTCCGGCTGTGCTTCCCGGAACACCTGCTTCATAGCTTCAAGGTCCCGCACATCCCCTCGGGTATCACGGATCCTGCCCTTGAGGCCTGCCATGGAATACAGGTTGGGCTCTGTCGGCGCATCCAGGGAATAGCCGGTCACCTCAGCGCCCAGAAGCAGGAGCATCCGGCAAAGCCAGCTTCCCTTGAACCCGGTATGTCCTGTCACCAGCACACGCCGGCCCTGATACCAGCTCAGATCCATCATCGGTCTTACCACACCTTCCAGGGGGCCTCTCCGGTCGCCCACCATTTCTGGAGCATGTCATGCTCACGCTTGGTATCCATGCACTGCCAGAAACCGCGGTGCGGATAACTCATCAGCTGGCCTTCCGCAGCCAGGCGTTCCAGCGGCTCACGCTCAAATACCGTGCTGTCTCCGTCAATATAGCGGAATACCTCCGGTTCAAGCACCATGAACCCGGCATTGATAGGGGCACCATCCCCCGCATTCTTTTCACGGAACGAATGCACCGCATTGTCGCCTCCGATATCCAGCACGCCCTTCTGCTGCTTGAGCGTGACAGCGGTCAGGGTCGCAAGGCGCCCATGGGCGCGGTGAAACGCGATCAGCTCGCCGATGTCCACGTCGCAGACACCGTCACCATAGGTCATCAGGAATGTTTCGTCTCCCACATAAGGCTGCACCCGCTTGATTCGGCCTCCGGTCATGGTTTCAAGACCCGTGTCCACCACCGTCACCTTCCAGGGCTCCGTGTGTGCCGTATGGATGATGGTGCGCTCGCCGGGATTCTCGCGTGTAAAGTCGAATGTCACATCAGACGTATACAGGGCATAATCAGCAAACCACTGCTTGATCATCTGCTGCTTGTACCCGGCGCAGATGATGAATTCGTTGCAGCCAAAGTGGCTGTATCCTTTCATGATATGCCAGAGAATCGGCATGTTCCCGATTTCAATCATGGGTTTGGGCTTATACTGGCTTTCCTCAGAAAAACGCGTGCCAAAGCCGCCGGCCAGGATTACAACTTTCATATGCTGCTTCCTCTTTCTTTCCAGCTTTACAGGCAGATACCCGCACTGAGACAGTTTATTATACCATTCCGGCACACCCTGCGTAAATACCTGCACATCCCGAAACCGTTTTTCCAGTGAACCGAAAAAGAGCCCGGCAGCCTGCTCACGCAGACTCCGGGCTCCATGACTGCCGCTTCAGGCAGGCAGATTCCGGGTAGCAATGACATCCACGCCGGTTCCGCACACATCGGCAAGAATCACGTCCTTTTCGTGCACAGGCAGCGTGACTTCCACAGAGGAAAGTGCCTGCATGCACTGGTGGATCAGTTCCTTCGGAATGGGCGACGCGGTCTTTACGGACAGGGGCATCCGGGAATCGCGCACCTTCACCACAGCTGTCACCATACGCAGCGGTCGTGTGCATTCCTGATGCGCATAGGTATCTCCGCGCTTGCAGGTGTTGCCGGACACCTTCACCACTTCACCATTTTCCATGGTTACCGTCATTCTGCAGCCCATGGGACAATTAATGCATGTAATGAGTTTTTCTTCCATGCTCATTTACACTCCTTCCATGCGTACCGTGAGATCACCCTGAATGCCGCGCACCGTTTCCGGCTTCAGCTCCAGCACAGCCATCTCACCCGGCGTAAATATCATGGCCCGCTTTCTGGCAATCTCGCGGCCTTCACTTTCCACCACGCACGCACAGTTCCGGTATACCGCTGCCGGCCGGAACATGAGACGCACAGCACCGCTGTTTTCGGATACGGAAATCACCTGAGGCACGGTTCCGCGCACGCCGGCGCCGTCCAGCACCCGGAAGCGTCTGCCCTCACCGGCAGTGCGGCCCTGGATCAGGGCAGCGGCGGCATGGCCCGCCCGGAAGCTCTCTTCCGAGACATAGTCCACCAGGTCATGCACATGCAGCACATTGCCGCAGGCAAAGATGCCCGGTGCGCTTGTTTCAAACCGATCATCCACTTCTGCGCCGCTTGTGGCAGGACTCAATCCGATGCCTGCCTGGCGCGTCAGCTCGTTTTCCGGGATCAAGCCCACGGAAAGCAGCAGCGTATCGCAGTCAAAATGCATTTCCGTGCCCGGAATGGGACGGCGGTCTGGGCCGACCTCGGACACTTCAACCCCTGTCAGGCGTTCCCGGCCTTCCACCTTTGTCACGGTATGACTCAGGTACAGCGGAATCTGATAGTCCTCCAGGCACTGGACAATATTCCGGTTCAGTCCCGACGAGAACGGCATCAGTTCCACGCAGGCAAGCACCTTCGCGCCCTGCAGCGTCATGCGCCTAGCCATGATAAGCCCGATATCGCCGCTTCCGAGAATGACCACGCGCTTTCCGGGCATCAGGCCCTCAAGATTGACGAACTTCTGAGCCGTCCCCGCCGTATAGATGCCCGCGCATCGGCTTCCCGGGGTTCCCAGAGCGCCTCTCGGGCGTTCACGGCAGCCCATGGCCAGGATCACCGCGCGGGCCTGGATCACCTGAAGCCCGAATTCCGTGGAAACGCATGTGACATTGCGCTGCGCATCCAGGGAAAGCACTGTGGTGGAGCACTGCACCGGAATGCCGAGTTCCCTGGCGCGGTCAATATCCCGCTGGGCATATTCCGGTCCGGTCAGTTCCTCACCGAAGCGGTGCAGGCCGAATCCGTTATGAATGCACTGCCGCAGAATGCCGCCTGCCTGAGCCTCGCGCTCCAGAACCACCATATCCCGAACGCCGTCTTCCCACGCAGCAATGGCCGCCGCCAGTCCAGCAGGACCGCCGCCGATGATCACCAGATCCTTCTTGATGATGTTCATGCGTCTGCCTCCCCTCTCATGGCGCTCTGGATATCCCCGCAGAGCAACCAGCTTCCGGGACCGTCCTTACGCACATCCTCCATGGCAATGCCCAGTTCTTCCGCAAGGATTTCCGTCACCCTCGGCGAGCAGAATCCGCCCTGACAGCGGCCCATGCCCGCGCGGGTCCTGCGCTTGACGCCATCGAGCGTAGTCGCGCCGACAGGCCTGCGGATGGCTGCGCGGATTTCCGCTTCCGTCACCACTTCGCACCGGCAGATGAGCGTTCCATTGAGCGGGTCGCGGCGCACAGCCTCCTCCCGCTCTTCCAGGGTCATTTCATTGAAGGGCTTTTCCCGCTTCAGCGGTTTCTTCCATTCTTTCTTTTCCTTCAGGCCTTCCTCCCGGGCAATCAGCTCCCCGAGATAGACGCCTACAGCCGGAGCCGCGCTGAGACCGGGGCTTTCCATGCCCGCCGCTTCATAGGCCTGCTCCGCGCCATCGATCCTGCCGATGATGAAATCGCCCTTGATCTCGTGAGCTCTGACGCCCGCGAAATTGGTAATGGCTGTACGCACGCTGTATCCCGGCCAGGTCAGGCTGCAGGCCTTCAGGACCTCATCCAGCCCTTCCCGGGTGGTATCCGTGTCCTCAGCGTCCGGAATATCTTCCGCCGTGGGGCCGAGCAGCACATTGCCGTGCACGGTCGGAGCCACCAGAACACCCTTGCCCATGGCCGTGGGACACTGGAACATGGTATGGTCAAAGGGGAGCACTTCCGGATGGTCCAGAAGGTAGTACTGACCTCTGCGGTTTACGATCCTGACATCATCACGGCCGCAGATCTGCTCATGCAGGCGTCCGCTTCCGCTGCCGGCACAGTTGATCAGAATCCTGGCGCATTCCTCGCCCTTTTCAGTCTGTACATGCCACACCCCGTCTTCCCGGTGCACATCCTGCACACGGCAGTTGAAGCGAAACTCCACGCCGTTTACGGCAGCGTGGTCCGCCAGGGCAAAGGTCATTTCATAAGGGCTGGTAATGCCGCTGTCCGGCACGGAAAGCGCGCATACGGCTTTTTCGGAAAGCTGCGGCTCCATGCGGTGCAGTTCTTCGGACTCCACAATCTCCAGGTGCTCCACGCCATTGCGCACGCCCTGTTCCAGCAGTTCCTCCAGTGTCCTGCGGTCCTCCTCGGAAAAGGCGATCACCAGCGCCCCGTTCTTCCGGTACGGCACACCCAGCTCTTCACACAGCGCCGGATACATCCGCGCGCCTTCCACGTTCATCCTTGCTTTCCAGGTCCCCGGCACGGCGTCATATCCGGCGTGCACAATACCGCTGTTTGCCTTGCTGGCCCCGGACGCAAGGTCCGGCCCCGCTTCCAGCACCAGAACAGAGGCTTCATACCGGCTCAGCACCCTTGCCAGGGCAGCGCCGGTCACACCTGCGCCAACAATGATGATATCCTTCAATGCTCTCTCTCCTTCTAAGATCAGTGTTCAATCCAGTTGCAGGCACGTTCCACGGCACGGTGCCATCCGTGCAGGAGTTCCTCACGCCTTTCAGCGCTCATGGACGGTTCGAAAATCAGGTCCTTCTGCCAGAGCGACTTGAGTTCTTCCTCACTGGAGTACACGCCCACAGCCAGCCCGGCCATCAGCGCGGCACCCAGTGCCGTGGTTTCCAGCACCGCCGGACGCACCACGGGCAGATTCATGATATCCGCCTCAAACTGCATCAGGAAGCCGTTGGCGCTGGCGCCGCCGTCCACCTGGAGACAGTCAGGATGAATCCCGCTGTCAGTTTCCATGGCGTGCAGCAGATCACAGGTCTGGTATGCAATGGCTTCCAGCGCCGCGCGCACAATCTGCGCACGTCCGGTACCGCGGGTCATGCCCACCAGGGTACCACGGCTGTACATGTCCCACCAGGGCGCTCCAAGGCCGGTAAAGGCCGGCACCAGATACACTCCGCCGGTATCGGAAATGGATTCCGCAATCTTCTCGCTCTCCGACACATGCGTGACAAATTTCATTTCATCACGCAGCCACTGCATGGTGGCACCGCCCATGAACACGCTGCCCTCCAGGGCATAAAGCGGCTTTCCTTCCCTGCGCCAGGCCATGGTGCTGATCAGCCCGCTCCTGCTCTTCACCGGCTCCGCGCCTGTGTTCATCAGCATGAAGCATCCGGTTCCGTACGTGTTTTTCACCATGCCGGGACGGAAGCAGGTCTGCCCGAACAGAGACGCATGCTGATCTCCCAGAATCGAGGCCACAGGCACCGGGCGGCCCAGGATTTCCGGGTCCAGCGTGCCCACAATTCCGCAGGAGTCGACCACCTTCGGCAGCATGGCTCTGGGAATGTTCAGGGCATGCAGCAGTTCATCATCCCAGTCCTGGGTATGAATATTGAACAGCATGGTACGACCGGCATTGGTCGCATCCGTGACATGGGGATGCCCTGTCACCATATGGTAGATCAGGAAGCTGTCCACCGTGCCGAAACAGAGTTTTCCTTCCTCGGCTTCCTTCTGCAGGTCAAGGTGATCAAGAATCCACCGGATCTTGCTTCCGGAAAAATAGGCATCCGGCACAAGACCGGTTTTTTCGACAATGACATCCCGCCAGCCCTGCTCCACCAGTCCGTCCACAATGCCCGCTGTCCGCCTGCACTGCCATACAATGGCGTTGTACACGCACCGTCCGGTATCCCTTTCCCAGATCATGGTGGTTTCGCGCTGATTGGTGATTCCGATGGCTGCGATGTCCTCCGGCGCCACGCCGGACAGACTCACGGCACGGCGCAGCGCATTCACCTGGGTCTCCAGAATCATGTTGGGATCGTGTTCCACCCAGCCGGGCTGCGGATAAATCTGCGGAAACTCTTCCGCGTAGGTAGAGAGGATATGTCCTTCCAGATCAAAAATGACGCAGCGCGAACTGGTGGTACCCTGATCCAGCGCTGCCAGCACTTTCTGAGCCATAAACGCCCTCCTTATTGTTGAAGTCACCTGAATAGAATCATAACATTTCGGACAGTCAACTTCAACTGCTGTGAGCACAATTGCATCCGCAAAACCGAATTCATCCGGTCCTCATCCGCTTGTCCCCGCTTTTCCACAGTGATACAATGCACGCATATCTGTCCCCAACACCCATGAACGCGAAAGGAACCTTACGTATGCGCCAAGTCCTTGCTTTCCTTCTCACTCTTGCACTTCTTGCCGGGCCTGCCGCCATGCTTGCCGATGAAAGCCGGGTCGTCAACCATTTTCTGAATCCGGACCAGCCCTGTGAGCTCCGGGAAGATGTGCCGGTCCTGGAAATTCTTTTCCCTTCCATAGCCGGATGCGACTGTGCCGTATTCCGCATGGAGGACCAGGTCATGATGATCGATGCCGGCTCCTCCTATATGGCGGAACACTTCATCATTCCCTTCCTGGAGCAGCTGGATATCCGGCATATCGATACCGCGTTTCTCACCCACCCGCACGATGATCATGTGGACGGATTTCTGAGCATGCTGGAAAAGGGCTTCACGTTCTCCACGTTCTATTACTGTCAGAAGCCGGACGTCTCCTTCCGCCTGAGCCGGGCCGTCTCGCGCATGGAGAAGAGCGGAGCACAGGTCAGGCAGCTCATGGACGGGGACACATTCAGCTTCGGGGAAGCTTCCGTTACCGTCATTGAGCGGCGGCGCTCCGACTTTACCCTGAATGATCTGAGCGGACTTACCCTGATTGAATATGGGAAGTGCAGGTATCTCGGCACGGGCGATGTGGAAAACCGTGCCCAGATTATGCTGACAGAGCAGGTGCCGGAGTGCGGACTGCAGGCGGACATTCTCAAGCATCCGCACCATGGCTATGCACGCATCAACGGTGATCTGCTCGGTCTCATTGATCCCGAGCTGGTCATCATAACCGGTCTGATCAGTGAGATCCGTCAGGCCACTTCCTTTCTGGATCGTCAGGAAGTTCCCTGGATACGGCCCTGGGAAAACCCCATCCGCATTCTCTGCGACGGGGAAGTCTTCCTGGTGGAGCCTTTTACCTGAATCCTTCCGGGCGGAGACAATGCTCCGCCCTTTTTTTATGCGCGATGCAGTCTCTCCCTCTTGCTTTTTCATCTGCTTCTGATACCATCATATTCTGGACAGTATCCATATCTCCGGTCCAACAAAACAAAGGAGTGAATCTTCCCATGAAAGTATCCGGCACCACGAATCCGGCACCCCGGCCCTATGAGCTCCGGCACCGGGAGATTTCGCGCAAGGCTGCCACGGAAGGCTTTGTACTTCTCAAAAACGACGAGCATCTTCTCCCCATTGCCAGGGATGTATCCGTCGCTCTGTACGGCTCCGGCTCCGTATTCACATGCAAGGGCGGCACGGGTTCCGGCGACGTCAACTGCCGTGAAACCGTAAACGTCTGGCAGGGCCTGAAGGATGCGGGATACCGCATCACAAATGAGGACTGGCTGAAAGCATACGAAGAAAGCTACAATGAGGCAAAATGCCGCTGGCGCGATGCCATCTGGGCGAAGCAGGATGCCGGCGAAAACCTGTGGTTCGCCTACACGGGAACCGCCTTTCAGGTGCCGACAGGCCCGATCCCGGAGGAAGCATCGGCGGACGTGGCTGTTTATGTGCTCACCCGCAACGCCGGTGAAGGCGCAGACCGTTTTGCCGCTCCCGGCGACTGGTATCTCACGCCCGAAGAAGAAGCGTTCCTGTCCGCTATCAACGACCTTTACAGCAGCATTATCCTGGTGGTCAACACAGGCGGACTCGTGGATCTGGCCTTTACAGAGGACTACACCCATATCCGTTCCATCCTCTATGTGAACCAGCCCGGCATGGAAGCCGGTCACGCCATCGCTGACGTGCTTTCCGGAGACGTGACGCCGTCCGGACGGCTTACCGATACATGGGCCCTGCACTACGGCGACTATCCGACTTCCGCCACGTTCTCGCACAATAACGGCAATACCAGCAATGAGTACTATGAAGAAGGCCGGTATGTGGGCTATCGGTATTTCGACACCTTCCAGGTGCCTGTACGCTACTGCTTCGGCTACGGCCTTTCCTATACCGAGTTTGAATTCACCGGCGGCGACGTGAAGTGGGACGGCGAAGACCTTGTCTTTACAGCATGCATCCGCAACAGCGGCGACACTGCCGGACGTGAGGTTGTGCAGGTTTACGCTTCACTTCCCGATAATGTGCGCGACCAGCCGTACCGCCGCCTGATCGGGTTCGGCAAGACCGCCCTGCTTGAAAGCGGCGCGACTGAGCTTCTGGAAATCCGGGTTCCGCTCCGTGCCCTGGCATCCTATGATGCCGCGCTTCCCGGCTGGGTGCTGGATGCAGGCGTCTATGTCTTCTTCATGGGCGACAGCCTTGATGACAGCTCACCGGTAGCTTCACTGCGCGTTCCGTCCCAGTGTGTGCTGGAAAAGACCCAGAACATCTGCCCGCTCCAGGAGGAGCTCTCCGAGCTTCTCCCTGATCCCGAAGCCATGCGTGCCCGCCGTGCCGCGCTCATGGATGCCCTGAAGGACATGCCGGAGCTGACACTGGACTTTGTGCCTGAATGCCGCAGCATCGCCTATGGTCCTGCCTGGGACGACATGCCTGAAGCCGACCGTGCCTTTGTGGACACGCTGTCCCTGGAGCAGCTGGTGGAGCTCGCCACCGGCGATATCGCCAAGGGTCAGGGCAGCCAGCTGGGCAATGCCGGCAGCCGGGTTCCCGGCAGCGCTGCCCAGACCAGCGCCTGTGCCGTGGAGCAGGGACTTGCAGACCTGGTCCTGGCTGACGGTCCTGCCGGCCTGCGGCTTGACCAGAAGTATGCCATGCTCAATGGCGTCCCCCAGAAGAACGGCTTCGCCATGGCGCTTGAAAACGGATTCCTGTACCGCGGAGCGCCTCTGGAAGGCGAAATCTATTATCAGTACAGCACCGCAATTCCTGTCGGCACGGTGCTGGCCCAGAGCTGGAATCCGGACCTGGTCCGTGCCTGCGGCATTCTCGTCGCCCATGAAATGCAGGAATTCGGCGTGGATCTCTGGCTGGCGCCCGGCATGAACATTCACCGCAATCCCCTGTGCGGACGCAATTTCGAGTACTATTCCGAAGACCCGGTGCTCTCCGGAGTCATTGCTGCGGCCATGAGCCAGGGCGTGCAGTCCCTCCCGGGCTGCGGTGTCACCATCAAGCATTTTGCCTGCAACAACCAGGAAGACAACCGCACGGGCTCAGACTCGGTGGTCGCGGAGCGCACCCTGCGTGAAATCTACCTGCTCGGGTTTGAGATTGCAGTAAAAACCGGCACGCCTGCCTCCATCATGACCAGTTATAACCTGATCAACGGCGTGCACGCAGCCAACAACTATGATCTGTGCACCAGTGTCGTCCGCAATGAATGGGGCTATAAGGGCGTCATCATGACTGACTGGACGACCACGAGCAGCCCCGACGGCAAGTGCAGCGCCAGCGGATGCATGCATGCGGGCAATGACCTGGTCATGCCCGGTGCACCTGAGGACCACCAGAACATCCGGGATGCTCTTGAAAAGGGCACGCTTGACCTTCGTGATCTCAAGCGCTCCATTGCCCGTCTGGTCACCGCTGTCCGCGTCCTGACAGATTCCCGCAACGAATGACATCCTTTCCCTTAACCATGAAAACCGGAGCACGGGGCCAGCCCGTACTCCGGTTTTCATAATCTCAGGCATTTTCAAGCTCTTCCATGACGCGGCATACATCCCCGTGTATAACAAGCTCTGCCTTTTCCTCCATATCAAGCGCATCCCGGTTGATCACCACCAGATGCCTGCCCCGGAACCAGTCCAGATAGCTTCTGGCCGGCTCCACCTTCAGGCTTGTACCCGCCACGATCAGGGTATCGGCCTGCGAGATTTCACGGGTAGCGCCCATGGACGTGTACTTGTCCGGCATTTCCCCATACAGCACAATCCCCGGTTTGACCACGCCCCCGCATTTCGGGCATCTCGGTATCCCCGTGGAATGATACATCCACAGCATGTCAAAGCGTTCCCCGCAGTCCATGCATGTGTTTTCATGCACAGACCCGTGCAGCTCATAAACCCGGATATTGCCGGCTGCCTTGTGCAGGCCGTCCACATTCTGCGTGACAATGCCCCTGAGCCGGTCCTGCTTTTCCAGTTCGTAGAGGTATCTGTGACAGCTGTTGGGCTTTGCTTCCGGATACAGCATGTACGTCCTGTAGAAATCGAAAAAGGTCTCCGTTTCCAGATAGAAAAAAGAACTCGACAGGATCATTTCCGGAGACAGTCCCCGGTATTTTTCCGCGTACAGACCGGTTTCCGAACGGAAATCCGGGATTCCGCTTCCGGTGGACACCCCGGCACCGCCAAAGAATACAATGCGTTTCGAGCCATCCAGAATTTCCTTCAGGTGTTTTGTTTCATTCATGATTTCTCCGTTTCCTCCTGCGGTGCCAGGCTTACCAGAATCACCGAAAGGGTCACCAGCAGCCCGCCGGCCAGCATCCGCCAGCGAAAGCTTTCCAGCCCCAGCAGCAGGGAAAAGATCATGCCGAACATGCCTTCGGCGGACATGATCACACTGGCCTGCGCAGGCGGCATTCTTGTCTGCCCCCAGCTCTGCCCCAGATAACAGACACCGGTGGACAGAATCCCCAGAAACAGGCAGGGCACGAGCATGCCCCGGATAGCCTCTGATGAAATCCCAACGCCTCCGGAAACAATCAGCAGAGCACAACCGATGCCCGCCGCCAGCAGCTGCCAGAAAGCGGTCTGAACCGGATCATCCTTCCGGCACACCGTACCGAGGTACACAATATGCAGGCCGTACAGCACGGCACATGCGAGCACAATCCACTCCCCGGCGCCCATGCGGATGGAAAAATCCTCGCCCGCTGAAATCATCAGGACACCCAGCAGCGTCATGATGCAGAGCAAGAATACACGCGTCTTCGGGCGCTGTCCCGTGAACAGCCACTGGAAAAACGGGAGCATCACCACATAGGTGGATGTCAGAAAGGATGTGGTGGACACAGAGCTTCTGGCCTGCCCCAGGGTCTGAAAGCAGAAGGCGGCGATGAGCATCGCACCAGCCCCGCATCCCCGGAGCACTGTTCTGAACCCGGTCCGCAGAATTCTCCTGTGAAAGACGCAGAAGAGAAATGCCGTCCCAATCAGAAACCGCACCATAAGAATCCATAAAACCGGGGCACCGGCATCCATGGCCAGCTGAGTGGCCGAAAAGCCGGCGCCCCAAATGATTGTGATCCCGAGCAGCACCATGGCTGCAAGCAGATGAGTTTTTTGCCGCAAGATTAGGCCTCCGTCACTGTCTGATGCTGCTGATCTCCACGGCCTGTCCGCAGTTTTTCCGTGACATTTCCGCTGCAATGCCGATCAGGTGGCTTTCCACTGACGCTTCCAGCGTGGTCAGTCCCGGATGCACGCCCCGGCCTTCCAGCAGATCCAGGAACGCCGCAAGCATTACCTTGTCTCCGCCGCCATGACCGGAAAAGTCATCCGCCAGCTTTGTTACGTCCACAATCTCCGTGCTTTTTCCGAACGGTGTGATCTCAATGATCTCCGCATCCATATCCGCACGGATTTCACCCATGGTTCCGCATATGGAAAGCGTACGGCCCGTTTTGGCCGTGCACCCGGTCATGTTCAGCGTCAGCACCGCTCCGCCTTCCATTTCCATCTGCACCATCTGATGATCCACCACATCATTGTCACAGTGGTACACGCAGCGGCCGTAAGGGCCTTCCTGAAGCGCGGAACGGATATTCTCCTCATTGATGTCCAGGGTGAGCACATGCAGGGGCCATCCACGGTTACCCGCCCTGTATCCGGTCACCGGGTAATCCAGGTAAATCTTCTCACAGTCATAGGGACACTCGTCCTTCACCCTGCACCCGTCCATACAGCGCAGCGCTGCGCCTTCCGGTGCCCGGTCTTCCCGGAACAGGGTCAGGCTTCCGAAGGAAGACACCCGCTCGCACTGCCTGCTGCAGAGCCAGACCAGATAGTCCAGATCATGGCAGCATTTTGCCAGAATCATGGGCGTCGTCTCATCCTCCCTGCGCCAGTTCCCGCGCACATAGGAATGCGCCATGTGCCACCAGCCCACATTTTCCATGGCCTGTACGGTCATAATGTCCCCGAGCACACCGCTGTCAATGGTTTCCTTGAGTTTGCGGAAAAAGGGCGTATAACGCAGCACATGGCAGACCACCACACGCTTCCCGGTCTCCTTCTGTACCTGCAGAAGACTGTGCAGTTCTTCCAGGGAAGCGGAAATGGGCTTTTCCATGAGCACGTCATACCCGCGCCGCATGGCACGCACGGCTTCTGTTACGTGATCCTGATCCTGTGTGCAGACCAGCACCGCATCCGCCATTTTTTCCTGCGCCAGCAGTTCCTCTCCCAGACAGAACACACGCTCCGCCGGAACTTCGTGCTCCTTTGCCATGGCTTCTCTCCGGTCCGCACGCGGCTCGGCAATGGCCACAACCCGCACCCGGTCCTTCATGGACAGAAGCAGTCTGCCATAGGTATCCCTGCCGCGGTTTCCGCAGCCAATCACAGCCAGTTTCAGCATGTTTTTCCTTCCTCCCACCGAAGAAGCTCTTCCATTTCAATGCACATAAGGATGAAAGCACCCATGCCGTGCAGATCATTGGTGCTGGTAGGACGGCCGTAGTAATGATCCAGGTCACCCACACCGGTGCCGACGCACACATTATCCACCAGAACGCCGTTCTCATCATGACCCAGCCGGCGGATGATGCCTTCATATCCCTTGCGGGCAAACTTCAGATAGCTCCTGTCCAGGAATCCGCGCCGCACTGCGCCTGCGATGCCGCCTGTATACAGGCAGGAGCAGCTGGTTTCCAGCCAGTTCCGGGGATCGTCCACCCGGTTCACCACCTGATACCACAGTCCGCTCTCATCATCCTGATAGGGCACAAGCGCCTTGAGCAGGTCCGTCAGCATGCGGATCAGCTCATCCCGCTGTGCAAACACTTCGGGAATGTAGGTCAGTTCTTCCAGCAGTGCCAGCGGCACCCATCCCATGGCTCGCCCCCAGAATTCCGGACTCTTGCCGGTCACAGGATCCGACCAGGGCGCTTTCCTGGACTGATCATAGGCATGATACAGCAGCCCGGTTTCCCAGTCCCTTGTCACTTCTTCCATCAGCAGAGCCTGGAAGGAAGCCACTTCATAGCACAGCGGACGGTGGAACATCTTTCCGTACATCACGCAGATCGGGCCGCCCATATACAGCCCGTCCAGCCACATCTGGTTCGGATAGCGGTCCTTATGGAAGAAGCCGCCTTCTGGATTGCGCTGGAAATCGATGATCAGCGAGGCAAGATAGGAAAACGCCTTCCGGTACTTTTCCTCACCGGTCCGCTCATACAGGTCATACAGCAGAATGCCGGGCTGGATATCATCCATTTCTCCGGGATTGCTGTTGTGCACCACACCATCTTCATCCACCAGAGAATCCACCCAGGCACGGGCATAATCAAAGAAACGGTCATCACCGGTCAGTTTCCAGGTCTTCATCACCCCGGAGAGAAATACACCCTGATGATAATGGAATCTCGCCTTGGGCGGAAGGTCCGGAGCGTCAAACTTCTTCATGATAGTCTCGCATGCCTCTACGGCATAATCGATCGGGCGCCTGTTCTGCTGATCCATAGTGTTCATTCCTTTCTCTGATTCCAGATCATGGTTCATGATACGTTCCCGGCCATATGCTGTCAAGCACGCCTGCGTCTTCTGCGCACCCGGCGTCTGACACGTACAGCCGGCCTTTTCCCGTGGTCCTTCCGATAGGCATCCAGCTGCGCGGCAATCAGGGTGTAATCCCGCTCAAACAGCGTATCCGAGATCTGCTGCTGCAGGATATGATGCGGTACCCGGTCCAGAAGCACGGCTGCCACATAGACCTTGCTTTTTTCCCGGTAGGCCGGCAGATGGTTGACAGCCAGCAGCTGCTGAAGTTCCGGCCTCCAGAGAATACTCATTTTCTTTTTCATGTCCCGGCCCGGATTGAGCAGCATGGGCCGCTGGATTTCAAAAGACACATGTTCCTTTTCGCCGGAGACCACGATAATCCCCCAGCTCGGCGGAACATGTTCCGCCACATGTTCCCGATGGCTCCTGCCCGCAACAATGCAGTTGTAGTCAAAATACTGATCATAGTCCCGCACCTGCGTGGACAGGCGCTGGTAGCTGTCCGCATCACTCTTGATTTCCAGGCCGCACAGTGCACGCTGCATGACCATCACGGCATCCGCCCGGGAGCGTCCCATGTTCTTTTCCTCAAGAATCCGGATTTTGCCCAGGAGTCCCTCCAGATACAGATACAGCGGTTCCCGGATATCCGAATCATACAGCATGCCCTTCACCTCCCCTGTGACTTTACATGAAACCGCAGAAATCTGCAATCCTGTTTTGACAAAGTCCTGGGCAGCATCAAAAAAGGGACCGCGTCCGCGGTCCCGGAATTCCTTCTTACTTGGCTCCGCCGTAGGTATCCTTTGTGTCTGCATATACCGCCTTCACATTGGTCTTGCGGCGCGAGGTCTTTACCCGCTTCATGAGCTCATCATAATACAGGTCTTCGTCAATGGGCAGTTCCACCGTGCGGCCCAGGAAAGCACTCAGATGCATGGCATTGGACAGGGTAAGGCCATTGATGCCTTCCTCACCGCCGGCCACCAGCTTTCCGCCGCGGAGAATGGCGTTGCCCCAGGCATTGAGTACACCGACATGCTGAGGATTCTCGCCGTCTGTCTCCACCTCAACCTCGTGGCCCTCAATGTGGCCGAAGGGCACTTCATTGGTCTTGGTGAACTCCGGCTCCGCCACGTCCAGTTCAAACAGGGTGAGCTTGTCATGATCCACAATGATCTGCGCCTTGTCCATCTGCACCTCGAAGCGGTTGGAGCCGTGCGGATCACCGGTAGTGGTGATGAACACACCTGTGGCTCCATTGGGATATTCCACATAGGTGGTCACATCGTCTTCCACTTCAATATCGTGCCACTTGCCGAACTTCATATGGCTTGTCACGCGCACAGGCATGCCGCAGATCCACTGCCAGAGGTCAAGCTGGTGCGGGCACTGATTGAGAAGCACGCCGCCGCCCTCGCCGGACCAGGTTGCACGCCAGTCGCCGGAATCATAATAGGCCTGCGGACGGTACCAGTTGGTGATCAGCCAGTTGGTACGACGGATCTGGCCATACTTGCCGGACTGAACCAGCTCACGCATCTTGCGATAAACGCAGTTGGTCCTCTGGTTGAACATCATGCCGAACACAACTTCAGGATGCTTCTTGGCTTCCTCGTTCATCTCGCGGACCTGCTTGGTATACACACCGGCAGGCTTTTCCACCATCACATGAATGCCCCGTTTCATGCATTCCATGGCATAGCGGGGATGATCGTAGTGCGGTACGCAGACCATGCATGCATCGATAAGGCCGGAGTCCAGCATGGCTTCCGCATTGTCGAAGCATACGAGATCCTGGGAAAGATTTTCCTTCGCCCACTTGAGACGGTCAGGATTGATGTCGGCCACTGCCACCAGCTTGAAGTCAGGACATTTGCCGGACATCAGATTGCCGGCGTGCCCGCTGCCCATGTTGCCAATGCCGATAATGCCAAGACGGATCGTTTCACTCATGGTTTTCTTCCTCCTGATTAATTGAATCCGCGTGATCTGAGATATTGATAGCTGCGGCGCAGGCAGTCGATGGGATCCTCGCCGTGGCAGTCATCCTGTTCCACCAGCATATACTGGGTTCCGCCGGCCTCGGCCTTTTCAAAGACTCGGTCAAAATTGATATTGCCTTCGCCCACCACGGCCATATTCCGTCCGTAGGCAAAATCCTTCAGATGAATGCACGGGATCCGGCCGGCCAGTTTTTCCAGCCACTGGGCAGGATCGCCGCCGCCTGCGGTCACCCAGAAGGTATCCAGTGTGAAGCCCATCTGATCGGCAGGCATCAGTTCCATAAGCTTTTCAATGACGAGCTTGCCGTCAAGCTTTTTGAATTCCTGATCATGATTGTGATACATGAAGTACAGACCGTTGTCATGAAGCTTCTTCGCCACAGCCGGGAAGATCTCCACAAACTGCTCCCAGGTCTGGTTCCTGGCTGCATCAAAGGCCCAGAAACCGAGGCCCACATTCCTGCAGTCGAAGGTATGATGATCTGCAATCACCTGGTCCAGATCCTCCCTGAGTCTCGGAACCGGCGTATGCGTCAGCACGCACTTGAGACCGTTTTTGGCAAGCTCATCCTTCATCCACTGTCCCTCATAAGGGCATGTTCCGGACACCTGCACATACTCATAGCCGATATCCGCAATTCTCTTCAGCGTATCGGCCAGGCCTTCCAGCGTCTGGCAGGTTCCGCGGGTCGTGTACATCTGCGCTCCGATTCTCATCGCGATTTCTCCCTTCAGATTGTCTCCAGTATATCCTTGAGTGCCCCGCAGGCCACATCAAAGGCTTCCTGATTGTCGCGGTACACGTACTCACCCACCACACTCTTCTCGCCTTCGCGCTCAAGGCCGGCAAGACCCGAGAACGTCGCCAGATGCGGCTCCACGGTAAAGCAGTTTCCGCCCTTTTCCAAATACGCCCGGACAATCTCCTTTACATGCCCCGCGCCTTTACCTGCAGGCACCACGCGTCCGTCCGGCAGCGCATCCTTGATATGCATGTATACAATGTCATTCTTCAGAAGTTCCCAGGCCTCAGCCGTATCCTGTCCGCTCTGGACAAAGTTGGCCGGATCAAAGATGCCTCCGATTTCAGGCACTTCCCGGAGGATTTCCAGGCATCTCGGCGCCAGATCGCCATAAATACCCTTTTCATTCTCGTGGCAGAGCCGGATGCCGCTTCCGTCGGCAGCTTCCGCCATCTCATGAAGCTGATCCATGACCTGATTCCTGTAGTTCTCCGCTTTTTCCCCGGCAGGGATATAGAAGGAAAACATCCGGATATATTTCGCGCCAAGTATGTCCGCCACTTCCAGTGTGTGCCGGAGCACATCCATATGCGCGCGGAAATCGTCCTTCACAATATCGATCTTTCCGATCGGAGAGCCGATGGAATACGTCACCAGTCCATGGTCATCCATCTTGTGCCGCACTTCCCTGGCCTTGTCCAGAGAAATGGCTGACACGTTTTCACCGTCCACGCCCCGGATTTCCAGTCCGTGGAGTCCATTGCGCAGCATGGCCTGAATCTGCTCGTCCAGTTTCGGACTGGCCTCATCTGCAAACGCGTGAATATATACCTGATTCATGGTACCCTCATCCTTTCTTGCCGTCGGATTCATACATGGCAGGATCCTGGGCAGCCGCCCGCTTCCTGTCGCTCCACATGAGAAAACTGTCGTCCCCGAACTTTTCATGCTCCTGAGCCAGGGCTTCCATCAGAAACGCAGACCCTGGCGTTCCTGCTTCCTCCGCACTGGGCGCATGTCCGAAATGCCTGACATACGCACGGTAAAACGTTGTGTAGTCTGCAAATCCGGTTCTGGCTGCTGCCTGGGAACTGGGAACACCGGATGCCAGCAGGGTGCGCGCATGAGCCATTCTCCGGCATCTGACATAGTCCTTGACTGTCTGTCCCGTGGCCTTCTTGAACAGGGCATTCACGTAACCGCCGGACATCCGGAACCGGTCTCCCAATGTATCCAGACTGACGTTTTCCGTATAGTGCTGATTGACATAGGTGATGAGTTCCTTCTGTACGGTGCTCACTTTGTGCTCATTGTGCTGCGGCGGCTTCCGGTGAATGCCGGCATGCATATACAGCGCGGACAGTATGGCTTCCGTATAGACAGGCGCCACCGTATTCCTGGTCTCAGCATCACAGTCCCTGAGCTTTTCAAAGGCTTCCAGCAGCTCAGCAATGCCTGACTGTTCCATGCGCTCCCATATAAAGGCGTTTCCTTCGTCCTCAAGGGACGGCACAGATGAGGAGTCCGGCATCACGGACAGCAGCGAAAAGCTTCGCTCCACCGTCAGAACCTGCGGATCAAAATGAAGTGTATAGCGCTCATACGGTTCCGGGGAATGAACCAGAACGCCATGGGCAACCCTTGGAGTGAATGTGAGAAGTGTTCCACCGGTCACCTTGTATTCATGCCCTGCGATGAAAAATGAGATATCCCCTGTCACCACATAAAGCAGTTCATAGAAATCATGTTCGTGGACGGCATAATGACTGGTAACCCGGCTGGAAATCTTGTGAGAGAGCTTGATCATGGGCATATCCAGATTGGTCAGCCAGATCGCCCGGCTGTTCTCAGGCATATCCGCACCTCCCCGGTCCGCTCTCCCGTTCATTATATAGGAATCTCTCTTCATTGCAATATTCAGTTCCGGTTTTGCAATGGAATTCATTCGATCTGAACACTCTGCCCATTTCCGGTCATAACCGTGTTCTCTGCCCCACGCGCTTCAGCAGTCCCGGTTCGGATACCAGGCCAGCATCTTTTCCCCGCGCAGCTTCCCGACCGCTTCCGTGAAGAAGAAGTCCGCGTAGTTCATCTGCATGTGGCGCCCGGGCAGATCATGATAGGCACTGGTACACTTGGTAAACACGGCAGGCGTGTTTTCGGTCCAGTCCGCGCATATTCTTTCCTGCTCCATAAGAATATGCATGGCCGCATCATAGTACACCCGGCCCTCGGACTCAGGAACATTCCTGCTCAGTTCCAGAAGGCCTGATGCGGCGATATTACCGGCGGCATTGTCACGCACATCCGGCAGCTCGGGCTGGCGGAAATCACACCGCGGCACGCCGTCCGCGCACTGGCTGATAAAATAGTGCGCCACCCGCTTTGCTGTATCCAGGTATGCCTGCTTTCCGGTATGGAGATAGCTCAGAACAAAGCCATACAGTGCCCAGGCCTGTCCTCTGCTCCAGCTGGAACCGCTCTCGCAGCCCTGTCCTCCGGGATTGTCCAGGTATTCCCCGGTAACCGGATCGAAAATGATGATATGATTGCAGCTTCCATCCGGCCTTACAAAATACTCCATGGAAGTATCTGCATGCTTCATCGCGATAAGCCTGAAGCGCGGATCGCCCGTAATCTCGGAAGCCCAGTACAGCAGTGGAAGATTCATCATGCAGTCCACAATGGCCCATCCCTCGCGGCCTTCGCCGTTCCACGCCCGGATAAACCCGCAGGGATTGAACCGTCCCGCAAGCATATTGGCTGCAAACAGGGTTCTGTCATAGCTCTCCGGATTCTTCTCGATGGCATACCGCACGCCCGACTGAATCAGCCACATAAACCCGACATCATGACTGAGATGCTTGAAATTCTTCAATGCACTGTCCAGCATGCCCTCTGCGCGCACAGCTTCCTCGCGGTAGATTTCCCGGCCGGTCATCATGAACATCTGCCACATCGTAGCCGGCCAGAACCCATTGGTCCACCATCCGATGTTCACTTCTTTCCACTGTCCGTTTTCCGTGGAATAGGGCATGTATGAAACTTCCCTTGCCTTCCCGATCGCGAAGCTCATCTTCGAATCCAGCTTTTCCGCCGCTTCCCGCACCCATTCAGCGCGTACGCTGTCTGCCGCTGTCTCCTTCACAAAATCAAATGCCATAGCGCTCATTCCTCTTTCTTCTGTCAAATGTCAAAATGAAAGCGTCAAAGACCCAGCCTTTGACGCTTCAGAGGCCATCAGCCTTTCACTGCTCCGATCATGACACCCTTTACGAAATACTTCTGGAGGAAGGGATAGATGCACAGAACAGGAACTGTGGTGAGTATGATGGTGGAATATTTGATTGTCTCCGCAAAATCATCCACTTTATCCGTTTCGGAACCGGATGCATTGAGCAGGTTTGAATTGGCAATGAGAATGGATCTCATAATATTCTGAATAGGCAGCTTGTTATTGTCCTGAAGATAAATGCTTGCCGGGAACCATGCGTTCCAGTGCCCGATGCCATAGTAAAGCAGCAGCACAGCAATTGTCGGCATGATCAGGGGAAGCGTGATCCGGAACACAATGACAAGGTCATTGGCGCCATCCAGATAGGCAGACTCATTGAGGCTTTCCGGCACAGCCTGAATGGCCGTCCGGCAGATAATGCAGTTGTACACGCTGATGGCTCCCGGAATGATCAGGGACCAGAGCGTGTTGTACAGTCCAAGGTCACGGATATTCAGGAAAATCGGGATCATGCCGCCGTTGAAGAACATGGTGAACATGATCACAAACTGGATCACAGGTTTCAGGAGCACATTCTTCGAGGCCAGGAAATATCCCGTGAATACCGTCAGAATGATGTTCAGCGGCAGCGAGACAATCAGCACGATCAGGATATTCTTATAGCCACTCAGCAGCAGCGGGTGCGTAAACGCAAGCCTGTAGGCGCTGGTCGTGAACATGTGCGGGATCAGCATGACCCCCTGATGTGCCGACAGATAGGACGTGGAAGTGAACGATGCCACAAGGCAGTACCAGATGGGATACAGTGTCAGGAGGCAGAGGAAAATCAGCAGAAACGCATTGACACAGCTGAAAACCTTGCTTCCTAAAGACTCCTTGATATGGTTGTTGGTGTTTGCCATTTTTCCGCCCCTCCCCTCAGAACAGACTGGATTCCGTGGTGCGACTGCTGAGGAAGTTCGTCGCAAGCAGGAATACAACGTTTACAACTGTGTTGAAAAGACTGACAGCTGTGGACAGCGAGTACTGGGGCTGACCGGAAGTGGCACCCAGGGAAATACGATATGTATAGGTCGAGAATACATCCGCCACTTCATAGGTTGTCGGCTGGTACATAAGAAGAATCTTTTCATAGCCGACATTGAGAATACTGCCCATGCGCAGAATGAACAGAATGGTAATGGTGGGAAGCAGACCGGGAAGCGTAATATGCAGCATCTGCTGGAAGCGGTTGGCTCCATCGATTCTCGCCGCCTCATACTGTTCCTGGTCAATGCCGGAAAGTGCTGCAAGATAGATAATGGAATTCCATCCGATTCCCTGCCAGATATCCGAAATCACATAGATCGCTCTGAAATACCTGGGATCCTGCAGCCAGTTCTGTTTTCCTCCGCCGAAGAAAGCCGAAATATCCGAAACAAGGCCGTTCTGCTGACAGTAAATCTTGATCAGCGAACACAGCACAACAAGAGAGATGAAATAGGGCATGTATGTGATGGTCTGAACCGTCCGCTTGAACTTGTTGTTCCGCACCTCATTGAGCATCAGCGCAAGAACAATGGGTGCCGGAAAGCCGAAAAGAATTGTCAGGGCTGAAATCGTAAACGTGTTGCGCAGCAGACGCCAGAAATAAGGATCCTTGAAAAACACATCAAACCAGTACAGGCCGACCCATGGACTCTTTGCCATACCGCGGGTGATTTTGAAGTTCTTAAACGCGATCTGGATTCCGTACATGGGCTTATAGCAGAACAGCACCAGATAGATAAGCACCGGAAGAATCATCAGATACTTATACTTGTTATGGCTGAAGTCCCGCGCAATTTTCTTTCCCAGGGACAGACTCTTGTAGTGCGAATTGGTCGCAATTCCTTGCTTGGCCACAGAGATTCCTCCTCGTCGTCAAAGAACACAGGCGGTGGAGGAGTCAATTCCTCCACCGCCTGCTGATTACCTCAAAGCATCAGAGATTCTCTCTGCACATTAACGGGACAGATAACGATCGTAGCAGTTCTGACGAATCTCGATCACGCGGGAAGCCTTGTACTGCTCAAGTCCGTCAATGAAAGCCTTCCATTCAGCGTCATCATTGATATCCTTGTTGCCCACCAGGAAGCTGGTGCACTGTTCCACCACATAGGTGCCCAGGTTTGCAGAATACAGATCCAGTTCATCCGCTTCTTCCGTGGTGAAGGTAACGCCGGTAGGCCACTTGTGGCCGGAAGTGATTTCCGCCACCTTGTCCAGTTCCGTGGTGTCACGGCCCATGCCCAGGTAGAACCAGGCATCATTGGCGTCGATGGAAGCCTGAGAATTCTTCAGATACAGGAGATTGGTTGCCTGGATGCAGGAGCCGGACCAGGTGGTGCCGTTATACTTGATCATAGGATCGCTGGACTTGTCGTCCGCCACCAGAGGAGTCCACTTGGGCAGTCCGGTTTCGGGGTTCATTTCCCAGCTTTCGCCTTCAATACCATAGTTCCAGAACAGGAAGCCTTCTGCAGTGTAGGCATAGTCGAGTGCCTGCAGGCACAGCTTCATGGTTTCTTCATCCGCGCTCTTGGTGATCACGCCGGTGATGCTGCCGATGCCGGAACCGCCGAAGATGGAATACAGGGAGCCGTCATCCGCTGTAGGATAAGGAATGCCGATCCAGGGACGGCCGTTGCCGGCAGCTTCCATTTCGTTGTTCCACAGGTTCATCTGGCCCATGGAGGTCATGGCAATACCGGACAGTCCGGTTTCAACCTTCGTCTTTACGGTGGTATCGTCCACAGTCAGGAAGTCGGTATCCACGAGTCCTTCCTTATAAATGCCGGAGAACCAGCGCACCCAGTTTCTGTACTCATCCGTGGTCTGGGCAATGCCGACTTTTCCGTCATCCACATAGAAGAGATAGCCTTCGTTGACATTTCCGTAAGCACCGAAAGCGCCGGAAAGGCCCATCTGGCTGAAGCGGTTGCCGAAGGAGAATGTGAAAACAGCATCATACTTTTCCTTGAAAACGCGAATCACATTTTCAAATTCGGAAATGGTCTTGGGGATTTCCAGGCCGCATTCTTCCAGCCAGTCCTGACGGACCACGGGGCCCTGATAGGAGTCGTTCCAGCCGCCGTCCTCACGGAAGAAGCCGAAGGCATAGTAACGGCCGTCGTCAGTCTTCATGGCCTTGTCATAGGCAGGATTGCTCTGCAGGAAAGCATAGTAGGCAGGAGCATATTCCTGGATATAGGGAGTCAGATCCCAGATCACTTCGTCATCCAGATACTGCTGAGCATTGTTCATGAAATAGGCTTCCATGATGTTCGGCAGGTTGGCCGGATCCGCCATCAGGGTGTTGGTGAACGTCGCACCATTGGCACCGGTGGTGGGGAGCACCCATTCGATGTTGACGCCGATCTGCTTGGAAATGTTCACATGGAAGGGAGAATCATGCCAGTCAGCAAAATCGGTATGAATGTTGTGGGAGTCCTGGGAATACCAGGTGATGGTTTTGTCGCTGCCCAGGGGGTACGTATCAGCACCCGATTTCAGCTCAAGAGCCATGGCTGAAGTGGCAACAAGCATGAGCGACAGGGCCAGTACGAGAGCGAGAACTTTCTTCATATTTGGAAAAGCCTCCTTCATGTATTGTTGTTCCTGCTACCTGCAGGTTATAAAACGGTACGGACTCAGTCCGATGTTGATATTATACTTTATTTTCCCAGTTTCTCCATTGCAAATCGATCATGCAAGATTGCGAATTGAAGGTTTTTATGGTCGCCTTTGTCCGTTTTCTTACCGTTTTGTTACAATTGCCAGCTGTTTTTCTGGACAATCTGCCATCTATGTGTAAAATAGTCACAGAGAGGTGATGTATTTTGGCAGAGCAGATCGTTTCCAATACGTACAATTTTTCTCATCACCAGAGCCAGGCGCTTACGCCCAACTTCATAATCCATTCACACTCCTGCTATGAACTGTACTATTTCGTGTCCGGGGATCTGTCGTATCTGTATGACGGCACTGAAATCACGCCTGCGCCGCATTCGCTCATGATCATCTCCCCTTCCACACTGCATGGCATACATGTCCTTTCCAGCCGTACCTATGACCGGTACACCTTTCACTTCACGGAAAGTTTTTTCCCTGAAGATCATCGGGACAGATTCGTGCACCTGCTTCCCAGCCTGAATACAGTCCGGGACAAGAGCTCTCCCATTCCGTTTTTTGTGGAGCACGCAGACCGTTTCTCCGCCCAGCAGACCCTGGATGAGATTCTGGCGCTTCGGAACAGAGATCAGGTCTCCCAGGAGTTTTTCGCTCCGATTCTTCTGGAATCACTTCTTTCGCGCCTGTATCTGGGCAGCAGCAGTAATGAACATTTTCTTCCCTCCGGGATCGTCCAGGATCCCCCGGAACTGGCACCTGTACTGGACTATATCCGACGGCATCTGAGCGAACGGATCACCCTCGACAGTCTGGCCGAGAAGTTTTATCTCTCCCGTTCCCAGCTCAACCATCTGTTCCGAAAGCACTTCAACACCAGCGTCATGAACTATGTCAGCATGCAGCGCCTTTCCTATGCCCAGAAACTCCTTACCAGCGGCATGTCTGCTTCTGAGGTTGCATCCACAGTCGGTTGTTCCGATTATTCCACCTTCTACCGTTCCTATACCAAGCATTTTGGTCACCCTCCAAAGGATGACCTGGGAAACTCCAATGTGTTTCCAGGAACAGGCGGATCCGACTGGGTGGACCTCTTTCCATGGGCAGAAACTGCACAGCGCGCTCCCGCTGCCAGAAAACCGGCGCTCAGCGTATTCCCTGATATCGGGTTTGAAAACAATGCCTATGACCCATTGGAATGAATTTCTTTCCGGGGCCGGGACGATTCATCAGAGCCTGACAAAAAGCACAATAAAAGGAATGAAAGTCCGCAGGCATACACCGCCTGCGGACTTTCGTTCCTTATTATT